>DAOTYC010000100.1:0-11448 GCA_034435095.1 Anaerolineae bacterium
TTTCCCAGAAAATTCCTTCTGGACAACATTGTTCTGTCTCCTTTCTTTCACTCGTTCATGCACAAGAAACCAATGACCACAAACTTCCCATCGGGTTGAAGATTGTAATGCGCCCTTTTACACCTCCTCCCTGAGCAATGATGATCATTTTGTTTTCGTCCGAGTCCAACTAACCGAAGAGTGGGGGTTCGATTGCTCAATCAGTATAAGGTAAATCACGGCCTCTGTCAAAAACAGGCCACATACACCTTTCAGTATTTCAATGTAATAATGGGTAATAGTCATAGTAGGCGTTGTGGAGAAGTGGATGCATCGCTGACTGCTCGCGGGTTACTATCTGTAGGGCCAAACAGGGGCATTCCGGACACATCTGGCGTTTTTCTCCGTCGGTCAAGTTCTGCGTACCAGGACAGGTCGTGGACAACCTTTTGTGCTCCTGACGCTGGAACTGTGGACGGTTGTTTATTTTGTGGACAATCTCAATCACTCCTGCTTTTCTCAAACCAAAGACCTCGCGGGGGTATCAGTTATCCCCATCTATCCCCAGTTATCCACAATAAACGGCGAGTTATCCACAGAAACTAAGCCTTTGAGGTCAGACGCCTTGTCACCTCTTGTGGAGACAATCCGATGATTGACACCAACTTATCGGTGGCTGCGTGACCCGCGATGACCTCTATGGCCTCGGGTCTGACGCTCAGCCGCTTCGCCAGGAGGCTCACAAGTGCTTTGTTTGCGCCCGCGTCAGACGAAGGGGCTGTAAGACCAATTTCGACCATCTCGTTGTGAATCCGGATGATCTCGTCACGGGCCGACTGGAGCACCAGATGAACGGCGATTGCCGAACCGAGTTCTGCTCTTTCCACCGGCAGATCGCGGAGTTTTGCCAGATCGCTCAATTTGCGGATATTCATGAGAACGAGCCTCCCTTTCCACTGCTACACATTTAGCAGTATGGACATAATGACGCTCTCCAGGATTCTTAAAAGAATCAGAGCGGCGATTGGAGAAATGTCCAACATACCTATCGGCGGGATGATGTTGCGCAGAGGTTTTAAGACGGGTTCTGTCACCTCGTAGATGAAAGTGACAACAGGGTGGTACGGGCTCAAGTTCACCCATGACAGCAGGACCCGCGCCAGGATCAGCAAGCTGTAGAGGTTAAACAACAGTGGGATAAAGATGCGCAGAAAGCTCATCGGTTGCTAAGCCCTCCTAAACTCCTGCTCTTTTGATAAGCAGCCCAGACAGCCTTTGAAATCACGGCTCTGAAACCGCCTTTCTCCAACTGGTACAGCGCTTCAGCGGTCGTTCCGGCCGGGGAGGTGACCTTGTTCCTCAGTTCAGCAGGGTGGGCAGATGATTCTTTCGCCAGCGCGACGGCCCCCTGCAGAGTTTGCAGTACGATCCGTTCGGCCATTGGCCGTGAAAAGCCCAAATGGACTGCGGCGTCGGTCAATGCCTCGATGAAGAGAAAGACGTAGGCCGGCCCCGACCCACTCACTGCGGTCGCCATATCAATGTAGTCTTCCCGTTCCACCTCCATCTCCTCGCCAAGCGACCGCAATATCAATCGCGCCTGCTCTCGTTGCTGCTGGCTGACCGCTGAAGTAGCAGTCCAAACAGACATACCCTGTCCCACCATGGCGGGTGTATTGGGGATGACGCGAACAATGGCCTCGTGTTCGATGCCCTGGGAAATGGTTTGGATCGGTACGCCAGCAACGATAGAGATGACCAAAGCGCTGCTTCGCACCATGCCCCTGATGTCTGACATCACGTGTGGCAACACCTGGGGTTTAACCGCGAGGATGACCACATCGCCGCGCTGAGCTGCCAGTCGGTTATCGGAGGTCACCTCAAGATGGTAGTGTTCCTGCATGATCTGGCGCCGCTCGTCCACAGGGTCGCTGGCGAACAAGTTGGACGGTCTGGCCATCCCTTTGTCCAGCAGGCCCTTGATCATCGCTTCGGCCATGTTTCCACTGCCAATCAGAGATATATTCAGCTCTTGCAACATGTTCAGATTCTTCTCCTCAGTCAAACGATCGGGTGTCAGGGGCGCAGCGCAACCGACGTTCATTCATCTTCCCAGCAATGACATGAACACACCAAATCGCCCTGTGCGGTGGTGATTGCCTCGGTGTGAGAAGAACTCGTCGCAGCGGCCAGCCGTGCATATTTTCGCTTCTTCGATCCGGGTCAGCCCCAGGTCCTGGAGCTGACGACGATTTGCCGCCCAAAGGTCAAAATGGATTCCACCATCGGCTTGCGGTATCAACAGTTCCTCGGCGTAAGGGAAGGCTCGTCTGACTTGCTCAATAACGTCATCCCCTACTTCATAGCAGCATGGCCCAATGGATGGCCCAATGCAGGCAATGATGTCCGCGGGCTGGCAGCCAAACGCTTGTTCCATGGTCTGCACCACTTTGACGCCGATCTTCTTGACCGTCCCTTTCCAGCCGGCATGAGCCAGACCTATCGCGCGCTGAACCGGGTCGAAGAAAAGCAGCGGAACACAGTCGGCAAAACGCAGTGTAAGGCTTATCCGCTCGTCAATTGTCACAAGGCCATCTGTGGCTGGCAAAATCTTGCCGGCGTCACTTGAGTCCACTACGGCAACGTGGTCGCTGTGAACCTGGTATCCGGTCACCAGAGAGGTCCGGCCGATGCCAAGCGCACGACAGACGCGCAGATAGTTCTCCTCCACGGCGGCGTCATCGTCACCGGCTGACCTGCCCAAATTCAGCGTGTCAAAAGGAGGCCGGCTGACCCCGCCCAGTCGTGTAAATACGCCGTGTCGCAGGTCGGTTCGCGATGCCAATTCGTCAAATTCGTAATAGACCAGGGAATTGACCTGGCGTTGCTTCAAGGCGTGTCTCCTGCAAGAACCGTAAGCTGTAGGCAGATCTCGCTCCCGTAGGATTAGTCTACCACAAAGAGGGTCTATTGGCAAAGATTCGATGTGGTCAGACGTGTTTCCTGGCCCGGCCTGGTCTCAGCCCCTGGTGAGAAGTGGATGTTCTGCCAGGGCAAGGTTTCATGGTCATCTCTTTTTCGGAGATAGCGCTCGATGGAAAGCTCCTGGCTTTGAAAGGTCAGCTCCCAGCCAGCAACCGTGGGCTGCTGTAGCTGCTCCAGGGCCAAAGAAACATCTCTGTCGCCGCGGGCCAGGACGCCTTGCACCTGGGCTGCTCTGAGGCTGTCGTGTTTGACCAGCACCCCACGACTGCGCAGCCCCTTCTTGAGCCAATCGAACCTGCATTGGAGCTCAGGTAGAGGCAGCATCGCTTCCCTTTGAAATGGCGTGTGAGCCTTGGGGACAAAAGGAGTAGCGTTGACAATGACCTGTCCGGTAAAGTATTGCCCGAGTTTACCAACCAGTTCTACGATGGCCTGAACATCCTCTTCTGTTTCGGTCGGCAGACCCACCATGAAATACAGCTTGAGTTGTCGGAAACGGTACTTCTGCGCCAGCTCCGCCGCGCGCAAAAGGTCTTCTTCTCGCACGCCTTTCTGGATGAATTTTCTGAGCCGTTGAGACCCGGCCTCTGGGGCAATGGTCAGTGTCTGGTCGCCGCTCTCGGCCAGAATTCGGACAAGGGCCTCGGACAGGGGGCGCACCCGCAACGACGATACCGACAGGCTTGCCCCTCGCTCTTGGAGGGACATGGCCAGCTCGTCAATTCGGGAATAGTCAGACACGGCGGCGGAAATAAGGCCGATGCGCTTTCGTCGCCGCAGACCTTCGTCAGCCTGCGCCAGAATATTTTCGAGCGTGCGTTCTCGCAAGGGCCTGTATGTGTGGCCGGCGAGGCAGAAGGAACAACTTCGCGCACAGCCCCGTGCAATTTCGATCAGATACATGTCTCCAAACTCGGTGTCCGCGGAAAGGACAATCGAATGAGTCGGATAGCCATCCAAATTGGCTGTCCATTGCCGTTCCACCGGGTGCATAGTTGGGGCATGGTCGCTCGGGCCGTGCAGCAGGGGGACATACACACCCGGAATCTCTGCCAGCGCCCGCAGGCAGGTTGTCCTGTCTCGTGGCAGTGTCTCAGTCAAAGTCTGGCTTAGTTGCGGGATCAGCGTCTCCGCTTCGCCGAGAATCACTGCATCCAGCACGGTGCACAGCGGCAGAGGGTTGGCCGTAATAGCCGGGCCGCCGGCGATCACCAAAGGGAAGCTCTCGTCTCGCGCCGCGCTGGATAGAGGTATCCCTTCCGAACGCAACAGGCCAACCACGTTGAGGTAGTCCATCTCAAAAGATAGAGAAAACGCGATGACCGAAAATTCCTCCAGAGGACGCTGCGACTCAAGAGAAAGCGCAGTAAACTGCCCCGCCGGAAGCCCCGGCGCTCCATAGAAGAATCTCTCGCACACGATGTCTCGCTGTGAGTTCAGAAAAGCATAAACAGACTGAAATCCCAGGCTGGACATCCCGACAGCGTAGTGGTTGGGGTAAACCAGGGCGATAGCCAGCTTTCCTCCCCAGTTCTTGATGATAGTCCCCTCTTCTTTTTTTAAGATTCGTTGAATTCTAGAAACCTGTTCCCAAGTTGTTTTCATTTGCCTGCATAAAAACATTAAGGGAGGAACGACAGGATCAGACGTTCCTCCCTTTGGTCACGCTCGTTCTGTATAACGACTGCACCTTAGGCTGGTCTATTGGCCAGACGAAACCAACAGGTCATACATGTCCCCGTCGAAGTCACGAAGCAAACAGTGCATGTCTAGCACCTCGTCTGTCTTGATGGCCGTCAACACGTCTGAGAGAATCCGGTCCTCTTCATCGTAATAATAATCTGGAGACTGAACCTCGTCTGCCGGCACTTCGCGGACAATAGCGAAAATCAGCCCTTGAGTCTGGCATTCACCGCAGGTTACCCCAAGAATCCATAGTTCTTCGTGTCGCTCGATGACCTGAATATCATCAGGTTCGTATTGATGATGGCAGACCGCGCATTTCACGTTCGCAATCAGATGCCTGAGGAACGTATGGCTTTCCCAATCGACCATGATCACCCCTTTCCAAGCCAAATGAGGAAGGTTGAGCCCAATAATCGCGCTCAGTCTTCCTCTGGCTCTACGATAACCTCTATCTCGGCCGTCAAATTGGCCGGCAGCTTAACGTTCACCCGGTGCGCCCCCAGGCTACGGATGGGTTCTTCCAGCATCAGCTTGCGTTTATCAATGGTTTGGCCTATCTTTTTCTCCAGCGCTTCGGCGATGTCGGCTGCTGTGATAGAACCATAGAGCCGGCCCTTGTCGCCGGCTTTGGCTTTGAATGTCAGGCTAACGCCAGCGAGGCTCTCCGCCATTTCCGAAGCTTCGCTTTGGATTTTCTTTTGTCGCCTGGCCTGGGCCTTCAACTGGATCTCAGCATTTTTCAGCGCGCCTTCTGTCACTTTGCTGGCGAGCTTCTGAGGGAGCAGATAGTTGCATGCATAGCCATCCGCCACCCGTTTGATCTCGCCTGCTTTGCCCAAACCCTTCACATCTTGGAGCAAGATGACTTCCATAGTAAAAAACCCCTTCCGCTTTTCGGCCGCTTGACCGTCGTTGTGTGTCAACAAGAGTGGCGCAACAAATATTATACTCTACTGGCTTGGAAAACCAAAAGTGTTGCACGGGAGCGGAGAGGGTGGGATTCGAACCCACGAAGCATTTCTGCTTACGCGATTTCCAATCGCGCCGAATCGGCCACTCTCGCACCTCTCCGGTTCTGGGCCACAGTATAGCACGAAACCCGATTTTTCACAAGCTCCGGGTTAGATGCTTTAGATTTGCCCTGATTGACTCCCCACGTTTTATATGCTACACTGCCGATGTCGGGAATTTCTGTAACGTTTTGGCCGTTCGTGAGGGCCTCTTTAAAGAAGCCATAAGGAGGAAACTGAGAGATGGAAGCTATTGCTGGATTGTTCTCGACCTTTGGTATCCTGATCGTCCTGTTGATCATCATCCTGTTGTCGGCTATCCGCATCGTCAAGGAGTATGAACGCGGCGTAGTGTTTCGACTCGGTCGTCTGGTGGGAGCGAAAGGGCCGGGCCTGTTCTTCCTCATACCGTTGATCGATAGCATGAACAAGGTTGACCTGCGGGTGGTGACTTTGGACATCCCGGCTCAAGAAGCGATTACCAAGGACAACGTCACCGTGAAGGTCAACGCCGTGGCCTATTTTCGGGTGATGGACCCCGAAGCGGCGATAGTGCAGGTCGAGGATTACATGAGAGCCACCTGGCAGATCGCGCAGACCAGCCTGCGCAGTGTGTTGGGCCAGTCCGAGCTGGATGAGCTGTTGACCCATCGGGACGCCATTAACCAAAAGCTTCAACAGATCATTGATGAGCAAACTGAACCGTGGGGCATCAAGGTAAGCATTGTAGAGGTCAAGGATGTAGAACTGCCCGACACGATGAAGCGCGCCATGGCCCGCCAGGCCGAGGCCGAGCGCGAGAAGCGTGCCAAGATCATCCATGCAGAGGGTGAGCTGCAGGCTTCGCAGACCCTTGCCACCGCCGCCGGCACTATCGCCACTCAACCGGGCGCCATGCAACTCCGTTACTTGCAGACCCTGACCGAAATTGCCGTGGAGAAAAACTCAACCATTATCTTCCCGGTGCCGATAGAGTTTGTGTCGGCCTTCCAGAGCATGACGCTCAAGCGGGCTCACGAGGATACCGCCGATTGATGCTTGGCTGGAGGCGCTCCACTAATTCTCCGAGTGTGGATAGCAGTGCACAGGGGGGCGCAGTTGCATCGCACAGTGCGCCCCCCTGTACGTTCGCTTGATGTCTGAAACGCAGAAAAATCCTGGGCTGAGGACATGCGAAAGGGCCCGTCTTCCCCGATCAATCGGTTGTTATTGGTGCTCATCCTGCTTCTGGGCCTTGCTCTAAGGCTTTATTTGTTGATCGCCTCGCAGGGCTACGTTGATGGGGATGAGGCGATGGTCGGCCTGCAGGCTCTGGAGATACTTCAGGGCCGACATTCGGTGTTCTTCGCCGGTGAACTGCTGGCCGGCAGCATCGAAGCCTACCTGGTGGCCCCGGTCTTTTTCGTCTTTGGCGCGTCCCCTTTCACACTGCGGGTCGTGCCTGTCTTGTTTTCCCTGGCGTTCATTGTGTTGAACTATTTGCTGGCGGCCCGCGTCTTTGGCCGTGCGGTTGGGTTGCTCAGCGCGCTGTTGGTTGCACTTTGCCCCTTGCTGCTCACCACGCTTAGCCTGAAAACCTGGGGGGGCTACATCGAAACGTCGGCCATGGGCGAGGCGGCGATGCTGCTCACCATGGGGGCGATTGCTCGAAGATCGGGACAGCCTTCGCCGTTTGGTCATCTGGTCGCCGTTGGGTTGATAAGCGGTCTGGCAACCTGGATGCATCCCCTATACTTCTACTATCTTTTCACAGTTGGACTGGTCTTGTTCGTGCACCGCTTTCGTCGAAGCCTGCGCGAATGGCTGGCGTTCGTCCTCGCCTTTCTGGCGGGTTGTGCGCCGTTGTGGATAGGTTATCTGAGCCAGGCACAAGGCCCCAGCGCGACCTCAGCGGCCGGACTTGTGCCGCTCCAGGACATGGGATCGGCCGTTCTCGCCAGCCTGGCTTATCTTGTCACTGACGCGCTGCCTACCGTGTTGGGCTTGCGCCCCATCAAGGGCGAAATGGCGATTTCCCTCGCCTGGGTCGCCATTCCAGTCTATTTATCAGGGATCGTCTACATGGCCTGGAAACAGTTGCGTGGCGCATCGGCGGAAGGATCCAGAAATGCCGTGGTATTGCTGGTTTTTCTGGCTTTAAGTCCACTTGTCTTCGTGCTGGGTGCCATCACCAATGGCAACTACACGGCCATTATCCCAAATTCCGGCCTGTTGTCCCGCTATTTCGCACCGGCCTACACCGTCCTGCCGATATGCGCTGCCGCTGTCATCTGGGATTGTCGCCGTTTGGCGCGCTGGTTGCCCGTCCCGTTGCTGGGCGTATTGCTGGCGGCCAACCTGTGGAGCAATCTGGGTGCTGATGCTATCGCCAGTATGCGTTCGCCATACGAAAACGTCCCTCTGCCGGCCAATAACGCCGCTTTGATACGTTTCCTGGAGGGTGAGGGCATTCGATACGCTTACGCGACCCATTGGATTGGGTATCGCCTCATGTTCGAATCGCGGCTGGCAATCCAGACGTCGGATTACATCGAACAGACTCACGGTATGGACCGGTTGCCGCGTTTCAGCCAGGCAGTAGAGGCTACCCCTGAGGTTCCGGCGTACATCTTATTTCATCCGCCGTGGCAAAAAGTCCCCCCGCTGGAGATACAGCTTCAAGGGCTGGGCGTCAGTTTCTCCAAGCAGGTAGTCGGCGATTACGTCGTTTACTACGGCCTGTCTCGTCGAGTTCACCCGTCTGAGGTCATCGAAAGCCTGGTCTGGCCTTACTGGTACAGTTGATCTGCGCTGAGGCTAATCGTGCCGAGACTCAATCTCCACTGGCCTTTCTAATCCAATCCGTGACCCAACTGAAATCGAGGTGGTTCTGATAGGCCTTGTCAACGTACTTGCGTTTTAGCACATCATAAGGTTGAATCTTGACCGACAATTCCACGATGCGACGTACAATGTCCGCCGAGTCATTCGGCAGAACTAAAGTCGGCACCTCGCTGTTGGCTACGGCGTTGATGGTCTCGATTTTGATGCCGGGCGCCTGAGAGCAAGACAAAATCAACCCGGCCAGCCCGCGGCGCCCCTCGTTCTTGAGCCGCTGATTTTCTTTCAGCAACGAAAGTATCGCGTCGTTGGCGTTGATGCCTACGATAACCAGGTCGCCGTCCTCCAGGTAGGACTCAAAGCCGTGATCCAGGCTTAATACTTTGACGCCCTTGACCAGCCAGTCCGCACTTTCTATGGGTTTGGAGGCTGTCGTAAACCTGAACAAATCGATTTGTTCATCGAAGAAAGTCTCGGCCAACAGGCGCATGCTTGGATATTCCAGTTCCGGCACTTCGGGGATCAGGCCCAGAATCGGGGGCGGCGAGCACACTTTCGTGAAGCCGCAGTAGAGCAGAGGAAAAGCGTCCCGGTAATACCGTTGTAGATAGTCTCTCACTTTTTCTATTTTATCGGCCCGCACCGCGTTCACAATCATGCCGTCTACCTGACAATCCATGCAGTTCATGCTCAATAGATGGGGAAACAGACGGTCTATGGTGCTGCCGATGCCGCCTCGAGCTACCAGCACGGTGAAAACAGGAACTCCCATCCCTTTGAGCAAATTGATGACATCCCCGTTTGAGACGCCTGCTACCGAGCCTACTCCTGGCTGACCGGTGCCCTCGCAGACAACCACTTTTTTCCCTTCGGACACGACCTCAAATGCTTCGCAGATTCGGCGACACAACTCCTCACGCTTTTCCAGCAATTCTCCGCGAGTTGCAGCGTCAATAAACATTTCTGAATAGCCGCCTTCCCATACTACCGGGCTCATCGCCCGATAATCGCGACATCTCAGCTTATACAGCTCGGTAAAAAGCAAGATGTCTTTGTCCACTTCGATGTTCTCATCCTGCGCGGTTCTGATCAAACTGGTCTGTTGTCCGACGGGTTTGATGTATCCAACTTCGGATGCCTTAAAGCCCACGGCATCCGAAGTCAGTTTGGAGACGATGCCCATTGAGGTAACCGTCTTGCCGATGTTGCGATCGGTTCCGATGACGAAAAAAGTCGGGGGATATTTGGCCGTCGCCATCTGATACCTCCTGGTGTACGGAATTCATAGCACGCTCTGGGACAGATTCTACTGGCTTTTTGTATCACGTCAAAATTCTGTTCAATTTCAAAAATAAGGTGATAGATTGACAAGATTAGGGAATTTCCCCTATTCCAAATCAATGGACAACTGACTATAATCTGAAAGTAAGGACGTTATCTGCATTGTCAGAACATGAAGTTCGAACAGGACATGAAGTACGGATGAGGTAACGATGCCTAAGATTGCCGTAGCGGGCAAAGGCGGCGTTGGAAAAACCACTCTGGTTAGCTTGTTGGCCCATATCTATGCGGAGAAACAGGCGCGCGTGTTCGTGGTGGACGCGGACCCCGGCGCAAACCTGGCCCTTGCCTTAGGTTTTCCCCCTGAGTTGACTGCCCAAATTGTGCCCATCGTCGAGATGGAAGAACTCATCCTGGAGCGCACCGGTGCCAGGCCGGGCGAGTACGGCGGCTATTTCAAGCTCAACCCGCGCGTAGACGACATCCCCGACCGCTTCTCGGCTGTGCATCGGGGCATCCATCTGTTGGTCATGGGCTCGGTGCGCGGGGCTGGCGCAGGGTGTGTGTGCCCTGAAAACGCTGTATTGAAAGCGTTGATCAGCCACCTGTTGTTGGGCGACAGAGAAGTGGTTTTGCTGGACATGGTGGCCGGTTTGGAGCACCTGGGGCGAGGCACGGCCGGCGCGGTGGACACCATGATCGTTGTCGTCGAACCTGGTCGCCGCAGCCTTGATATTGGACAGGCAGTCATACGTTTGGCCCAGGCTTTGGGCATACCCCAAATTAAAGTAGTCGCGAACAAAGTCAGGTCTGAGGACGACCTGAACTTCATCCTGGCAGAGATCAAGGACGCGCCTCTGCTGGGATACCTGCCTTTTTCGGCGAAGGCCATCGAGGCAGACTTGCAGGGGCTTTCGCCCTACGATGTTGCCCCAGAATTGGTCGCCAAGGCCAGAGAGATTGTTGCCCAATTGTAGGGGCGCAATTCATGGCGTCCCGATAGTCAGAACGATTCTTAAGTAGTGAGGAGCTATGAAATGGCAGATATGAGCAAAACCAGGGATGCAAGTTCTAAGGATAGAGTGTGGTGCGAAGCGTCACGCGACCTGATTGATTTGGCCTGTGAGTGCGGCGTGGAGCAGGTCTGGAGTCGGTTCGATACTGTCCTACCCCAGTGCGGTTTTGGACAGCTCGGCCTTTGCTGCACCATCTGCAACATGGGGCCGTGCCGCATTGACCCATTTGGCAGCGGGAACGAATTTGGCGTCTGCGGCGCTACGGCGGACACCATCGCGGCTCGCAATCTGACCCGCAAGGCCGCCGCCGGCTCTGCGTGCCACTCGGACCACGGCCGTCACATGGCGCACGCGCTGTTGCTGATGGCCGAGGGAGAGGCGCCGGCCTACACGGTCAAAGACCCGGCGAAGCTGCGCGCGGTGGCTGCCGAATACGGGATTAAGACCGAAGGCCGGGATGACAAACAGATTGCCAAGGATTTGGCCGAGGCCATGCTGGCCGATTTTGGCCGACAGCACGGCCAGCCGCGCTTTATCAGCCGCGCGCCGGCCAGACAACAGGAAATCTGGCGGAAACTAAACATCACTCCCGACGGAATTGACAGGCCGATTGTGGAAACTTTAGCGCGTACAAACATGGGCGTAGATACCGATGCGCAGCACCTGATCAT
>DAOTYC010000101.1:0-8127 GCA_034435095.1 Anaerolineae bacterium
GCCGCTCATGGGGGGAGAGACACCGCCGGGTGTCATCGCACGAGAAGCCCGCAAGGCCACGAAGCAATGTAGCATAGCCCCTTGTGGGCGTAACGGGCACGAGGCCCTATGCTACGGCCGCCAACCCGTAGATTGCTTCGCTTCGCTCGCAATGACCGGCTAGTTTCTTAGTAGCGCAGCGAAGAACCTCCACGCCCCATGCAACGCGAGATGCTTCGCCTTCGGCAGATGCTTCGCCTTCGGCTCAGCATGACGCAGGCGGGGCCTCTGCCAGCTCGCCCCAAGAATCGCTAGTCCGGCCCGCCGCCTGCCCGTTCTGCCCCGCCGCGGGAGGGACGCCGGCGGCGCGCCACTTTGAGCCGGGCCTGTGAGCGACGCAGGGCCGCTTCGACCGCCGCCAGGTCAGGCTTGCCTTTGTAGCTTTTCAGGTCTTCCAATGCCCGCTTCCGCGCGGCCTCCGCCCGCTCAATATCAATTTCTTCGGCCCGTTCCGCCGAATCGGCGAGCACGACTACCCGATTTTGGAGCACCTCGATGAAGCCGCCGCCGATGGCAATGGAGATGTCCTCTTGCGCCGCGCCGGCCCCGCGCAGGAGCAATTCCCCTTCCTGTAGTGCTGCCAATAAGGACACATGGCGCGGCAGAATGCCCATCTGCCCCTCCGCGCCGGGCGCGATCACCATATCAACTTCACCGCGGAACACCACCCGTTCGGCGGTGACCACCTCACACGACAGTTTGCCGGCCATCTGCCTTAGCCTCTCTTCAGTTATTGCCGCTTCCTGGCTTCGGCTTCCAGACGTTCCGCCTCGGCCAGCACGTCCTCGATGCCGCCCTGCATGTAGAATGCCTGCTCGGGCAGGTGGTCATGCTTGCCGTCCAGGATTTCACGGAAGCCGCGCACCGTTTCCCGGATCGTCACATACTTGCCGGGCGTGCCGGTGAACCGCTCGGCCACGAAGGTTGGCTGCGAGAGGAAGCGCTGGATCTTGCGCGCGCGGTTCACTGTCAGCCGGTCTTCCTCGCTCAGTTCGTCCAGGCCCAAAATGGCGATGATGTCTTGCAGGTCTTTGTAGCGCTGCAGGACGCCCTGCACCTCGCGCGCCACCTGATAGTGGTCGTGGCCGACGATCAGCGGGTCGAGGATGCGCGACGTTGAGGCCAGCGGGTCAACTGCCGGATAGATGCCCATCTCGGCGATTGAGCGTTCCAGCGAGATGGTCGCGTCCAGGTGGGCGAACGTCGCCACCGGCGCGGGGTCGGTGTAGTCATCCGCCGGCACATAGACCGCCTGCATCGAGGTGATCGAACCCCGCCGCGTGGAAGTAATCCGTTCCTGGAGCTCGCCCATCTCCGAAGCCAACGTGGGCTGGTAGCCTACCGCTGACGGCATACGGCCGAGCAGGGCCGATACCTCTGATCCAGACATGACGAAGCGGAAAATGTTGTCAATAAACAGCAGCACATCCATGCCCTGGTCGCGGAAATATTCGGCCATGGTCAGGCCGGTCAACCCCACGCGGAGGCGCACGCCCGGCGGTTCGTTCATTTGTCCGAAGACCATGACCGTGTTGTTGATGACGCCTGACTCGGTCATCTCGTACCACAGGTCGTTGCCCTCACGCGACCGCTCACCTACGCCGGCAAACACCGAATATCCGCTGTATTCGGTCGCCACGCGGCGGATCAGCTCCATGATGATCACTGTCTTGCCTACACCCGCCCCGCCGAAGATGCCTGTCTTGCCACCGCGCGTGAACGGGGCGATCAGGTCAATGACCTTGATGCCGGTCTCGAAGAACTCGGGTTGGGTCACCTGGTCCTCAAAGCTGGGCGCCGGCCGGTGGATGGGATAGCGTTCCGTGGCTTCCACCGGGCCCTTGTTGTCAATGGGTTCGCCGACGACGTTGAAGATGCGCCCCAGGCACGCCTGGCCGACCGGCACGGTGATGGGGCCGCCGGTCGCTACTGCTTCCAGCCCTCGGACCAGGCCATCGGTCGAGTCCATGGCCACGCAGCGCACCCACTCGTTGCCCAGGTGCTGCTGTACTTCTACGATCAGGTCGGTGCCATCGCGGCGGCGGATGCGCACCGCGTCGTATATGTCGGGGAGGTGCCCCTCCGGAAAAGCGACATCCACAACCGGGCCAATAACCTGCACCACTCTTCCCAATGCTTGTTCTGCCATCCACCACTCCTTGTCAGACTAGCGCATTTTGGACAGCGCCTCTGCGCCGCCCGCAATATCGAGGATTTCTTTTGTAATTGCCTCCTGCCGTGCCCGGTTATACGTCACGGTCAGGCTGTCAATCATCTCCAGCGCGTTGTCCGTCGCGCTGCGCATGGCGACCATCCGCGCGCTGTGCTCGCTGGCGAAAGATTCCAGAATGGCCTGATAGACCTGTAGCTCGGTGAAGCGGGGGACGACCGTATTGAGCAGCAGCCGCGCGCTGGGCTCGTAGACGTATTGCACCCCTTCAACGGGCTCGATGTGCCGGAAGACCGAGGGCAGAATGCCGCTGCGGACCTCCGCCGCAAACTCGGCGGACCTGTAGATGGGGAGCAGGCGCAGGACCGCCGGTTCGTAACTCATCGTTGTATGAAAGATCGTGTAGGCCAGATAGACCTCGTCGAACAGGCCGCGTTCAAAGTCTTCGATGATAACCCGCGTGATGGGCAGAATGTCCAGAATGCGTGGCTGGGAGGGCAAATCCATGAACTCGGCCGCGATGTCCGCGCCTATGCGCAGCATGAAATCGCGTCCCTTGCGTCCGATGGTAATGAGCCTCACCGGCGTCGAGCAGCTCTGCATGAATTGCACGGCGCGGCGGATGATGTTGTGATTGTAGCCGCCGGCCAACCCCTTGTCGCTGGTGATGAGCACCAGGCCAGTCCGTTGGACTGGCCGCGGCGTCAGCAGCGGGTGAGGCTCGCCCTCGTCCAGCGGCTGGGAGGCCAGGTGAACCAACAGCTCCCACGCTTTTTCGGCGTACTCGCGCGTTGCCAGCACCTGTTCCTGGGCGCGCCTCATCTTTGAGGCGGCCACCATCTGCATGGCCCGCGTGACCTGCGATATGTTCTTCACGCTGCGTATGCGTCGCTTGATGCTTCGTAAGGTTGCCACAACCACACTCTCCAGCGGGCAAGAAGCGGGCAAGATGCCCGCGCTCCCAGTACGCCCGCGCTCCCAGTACGCCCGCGCTCCCGTCGGTTAGAAGCTGGCCGTCAACATGAAGTCGGTAATCGCTGCTTTGAGCTTTTCCTCGATTTCCGGCGTCAGTTCCTTGCGTTCGGCGATCATCTGGCCGACCTCAGGATGGGTCGTGTCCATATAGCGCAGGAATGCTTCTTCCCAGGCGCGGATTTTGTCGACCGGCACTTTGTCGAGGAAGTCTCGGGTGGCGGCATAGAGCACCATGACCTGCTTTTCGACGGGCATTGGCTGGTATTGGCCCTGCTTGAGGATTTCCGTCAGGCGCAGGCCACGCTCCAACTGCATGCGGGTCGCCACGTCCAGGTCGGAGCCGAACTGGGCGAAGGCTGCCACCTCGCGGAACTGCGACAGGTCGGTGCGCAGGCGGCCAGCCACTTGCTTCATGGCTCTGATCTGGGCCGCACCTCCCACGCGCGATACGGACAGGCCGACGTTGACCGCGGGTCGGATGCCGGAGTAGAACAGGTCGCTCTCCAGGTAAATCTGCCCGTCGGTGATGGAAATCACGTTGGTCGGGATGTAGGCCGACACATCGCCTGCCTGGGTTTCGATGATGGGCAGGGCGGTCAATGAGCCGCCGCCATACTGCGGAGCCAGCTTCGCCGCCCGTTCCAGCAGGCGCGAGTGCAGGTAGAAGACATCGCCCGGATAGGCCTCGCGGCCGGGTGGCCGGCGCAGCAAGAGCGAGACCTGGCGATAAGCCCAGGCGTGTTTGGACAGGTCGTCATAGGCGATGAGCGCGTCTTTGCCCTGCTCCATGAACTCTTCGCCGATGGCGCAGCCGGCATAAGGCGCGATGTATTGCAGGGCGGCTGCCTCTGAGGCAGAGGCGACCACCACGACGGTATAGTCCATCGCCCCATACTTCTCGAGCGTGGCGACGACCTGCGCCACGTTCGACATCTTCTGCCCGATAGCCACGTAGATGCAATACAGGTCTTTGCCCTTCTGGTTGATGATGGTATCCACCACCAGCGCGGTTTTGCCGGTCTGGCGGTCGCCGATGATGAGCTCGCGTTGGCCGCGGCCGATCGGGATCATCGCGTCTATGGCCTTGATGCCGGTCTGGACCGGCGTGTCGACACTCTTGCGGGTCACCACGTTGGGGGCGATGCGCTCGACGGGACGGAACTTGGTGGTACGGATCGGTCCCTTGCCATCTATGGGCTGACCCAGTGCGTTGACGACGCGGCCCAGCATGGCTTCACCGACCGGCACGGAGACGATGCGGCCGGTGCTGCGCACCACATCGCCTTCCTCGATGTGGGTGAAATCGCCGAGGATGATGGCGCCCACGTTGTCCACTTCCAGGTTGAGCACGATGCCGTAGGTATTGCCGGGGAACTCGAGCATCTCGCTGGTCATCACCCCGCTCAGGCCCGACACGCGGGCAATGCCATCGCCCACCTCGATGACATGACCGATGTTGACTTCCTCAGCCGAGGGCGTGTACTCCAGGATTTGTTGCTTGATGCGGCTGGTAATATCTTCGGCTCGCAAGGCCATAGTTCAATATGCCTCCTGTCTACTGTTCCGTCACACCCAATTGAGCTCGCAGGGCGGCCAGCTTGCCGGCAACGCTGTCGTCTATCACGCGCCCGCCGACGCGCACCACCACACCGCCCAGGATGTCTGGGTCAACCTTGAACTGGAAATCCAGACGGTCGCCATAGCGCTGCGTCAGGTTGCTCCTGATGGCGGCCATTTCATCGTCCGTCAGGGGGACGGCTGTGGTCACCATGGCTGGCGTTAAGCGTTGCCTCGAGGCGGCCAAAGTCTCAAACTGCTCGATGACCTCTTCCAACATGCCCAACCGCCCGTCGCGGGCCAGGCGCAGCAGGAAATTCTCCATTTCCGGCGCAGCCTGGTCGGGCAGCAGCGAACGCAGCAGTTGGCGTTTGGCGTCGTCGTCTTTTTGCGGGTCGGTCAGCTCGAAGACCAGTTGTGGCCTGGCTTTCAATTGCTCCCGAACCTCTTTAAGGGCAGCGAGCTGCTTCTCGAAGACCACCTCGTAGAAGGCTACAGCGTAGCTCCTGGCTAATTCCTCCGTCTTCACCGCGCACCACCCGTTTTACTCAGGAAGTCGCCGATCAGGCGACGATGGGTCTCTTCATCTATCGCTTCTCTGAGCACGCTTTGGCTGACCGCCAGCGCCAGGTCGGCCACTTGTTTCTGCAGCTCGGCCATTGAACGCGCACGCTCGGCCTCGATTTCCTCTTTGGCCTTTTCCAGCATCCTGCGGGCGTCTTCACGGGCCTGCGCCAGGATGTCCTCGCGTAGCTTCTCGCTCATCTCGTTGGCCTGAGCCAAAATGGCTTGACTTTCTCTTCTGACTTCGGCGCGTTGCTTTTCCAATTCTGCCTGGACGTTGGCGGCGTAGTCGGCCGCTTTCTGGGCGTCCTGCATACTCTGGGCGATGCGCTGACGGCGTTCATCCAGCATTGATAGAATGGGACGATAGAGAAACTTCCACAACAAGAAGACCAATATGCCGAAGGCAACGATATGCCAGATCAGTTGCCAGACATCGATTCCCAGTTTTTCCATAGCTTACCTTTCTCCCAAACCCCTTGCCGCCGACCGACGCGCCATGCTGCGCCGGGCGACCTGCGGCCCGGTCTGGTTGCGCCGCTGTTAGACGACGAGGCTGAGGATGAGGGCGATGACGAAGGCATAAATCGCCACCGCTTCCGCCAGGCCTGCGCCGAGGATCATGGTTGACCGCACGGCGTTCTCTGTCTCTGGGTTGCGGCCGATTGCCTCCATGGCCTTGCTTACCGCCAGGCCGATGCCCAGCCCAGGGCCAATGGCCCCCAGTCCAATGGCTAAACCGGCTGCGAGTTTGATGAAAGCTTCATCCGTCATGTCGTTCTTCTCCTTTCGTTTTGTATAAGACCGCTATGATTGAGTCCGATAAGTCCTATGAATGGGCCTCGGCGTGTTCTTCCCCTCCGCCGTGGCCGCCTGCCGCCAGGGCAATGTAGACGATGGTCAACACCGAGAAGATCAGGGCCTGAATGAAACCGAAAAACATCTCCAGGCCCATGAACACGATGGGCACGAAGTATGGCACCAGTGCGAACATCACGACCAGCAGCACTTCTCCGCCGAAAATGTTGCCGAAAAGTCGGGCACTGAGCGAGACAACGTGCGAAATCTCGCCGATGAGGTGGATCGGTGCCAGCAGCAGAGGCGTGGTGAGCTCTTTCAGGTAGCCTCTCACGCCGTTGACCGTCACGCCGACCACCTGCACGGTGGTGATGGCGATGAGCGCCATCGCCGCCGTGATGTTCAGGTCGCTGGTGGCTGCCCTGAAAACCGGCACGCAATGGCCCGGATGGTGTGGGTCGCACAGCGTGATCGTCCCTACGATGGGCAGGATGCCGAACCAGTTGGCGGTGAGGATAAAGATAAACAGCGTGGCAATGAGCGGGAAAACGGCGCGGCCCACGCGCGGGCCGGCGGTTTTCTCCGACAGGTCGAGGAGAAATTCGACGATCAGTTCCATCAGATTCTGCAGCCGGGATTCTGGCACAAGGGACATGCGTCGAGTTGCCAGAATTGCCAAGACCGTCAAGAACGCGATGACCACCCACGTGGTCAGCATGGTGTTGGTTACGGTGAATGGCCCGATGTGGAACAGAGCCTCAGCGGCCATGCTGGCATGAATTTCCATAGGACTACTCTCCTCCCGGTCATCGTTGATAAATCGGCGCGCGCTTTGCGCCGTTTAGCCTCGTTCCAGGCTCAGCCGGGCCCCGCAGAACATCCAGACGAGACGGCACACCTGATAGAGCAGGATGCCAACCGCGAAGCCCAGCAAGTTGAAATGCGCCCGACTGAACAATAGATACAGCGTGATCCACAGGGCGGCATGTTTGAAAAAGAACAAGCTCCAAACGAGCACTCTAATGAAAGGCAGCAGGCCGGCCATCTCCCGCCTGAGCAGGCGAGAAAGCCACAGGCGCGTCACCCGTTCGTTCCCAAAGCCAACCAGCACACCCAGCGCTATGCCAAAACCAATCGTTTGCTCCATGCGCCTCGCGTATGTCTCAGTCAATTATATACGGGCTATTCGGGCTTTGGTTTGCCGCCTTCGGGCGGAATGGACGAAGACGGCCCACGCCGCCTTGGCCTGATCAGCCCGTAGATGATCGAACCAGCTCCAAACAGGCCGAAGCCGATGCCTAACAGAATAAAGAGCGGCCGACTGTGCAATCGATCATCCAACCACAGCCCGACCAGGATGCTTGCTCCCAGGCAAAAGGCGATGGAAAAACCCAAGCCTGAGACCATCGCCAGCGCGCGGCGGGTTTCCGCGTCCAGTCTCATGCAGCCCCCACGGCCTGCCCAAAACAGGGCATCATTATACCACACCTTCTGATATTGGCAAATTGCCCGCATCCGTCATTCATGCGTGCTATTCGGGTTTGTCCACGCGCACGGTTACCTCGCGTTCGTGTTCGCCCCCGGCTGTGTCGTAGACTTTGATTTTGTACCTGGTTTTGTGTTCTGGACACACCTGCCGATAGTCGGAGCGGTTGACCTGCCGCCAGTCATCGCCGTTGAAGAACTTGACTTCAATGGAGTTTTCGGTTTCCCAGCGGACGTGCGTGCATTCGCCCAACTGGACGCGGTCCTTGTCCGCCCAGAGCCTGATCTTCAGCTCCTTAGCCTCATCAACTTCGATGCGCAGTTCACGTTCTTGCGTGCTGCCGTCGTACATGATGATGCGGAGGCGATAGGTTTTGCCGTCTTCCGCCGGACAGACCTGGCGGTCAGAGACGCCGGCGACGCCATAGCTTCGGCCCCCGTATTCCAGGTAGACGGCCTGCACGCCGGTCACCGACCAGTGGATGGTGGTACATTCGTTGCCGTTTACCCGTGTACGGTCGGCCCAGAAGCTGATGGAT
>DAOTYC010000102.1:0-23680 GCA_034435095.1 Anaerolineae bacterium
GCCGCTCATGGGGGGAGAGACACCGCCGGGTGTCATCGCACGAGAAGCCCGCAAGGCCACGAAGCAATGTAGCATAGCCCCTTGTGGGCGTAACGGGCACGAGGCCCTATGCTACAGCCGCCAACCCGGAGATGGCTTCGCTGCGCTCGCCATGACCGGAGGGGGCATCCTTCGTCATGTTGAGCCGCAGCCATGAGCCAAAGTCCTGAGCCGAAGCCCTGAGCGCAGCGAAGGAGCAGCGAAGGGAATCTCAACTTCCCGTGCGGCGCGAGATGCTTCGCCTGCGGCTCAGCATGACGCCGTCCACCTTGTCGAATTTCCATCGAAACAGAATGGACACATCTCCTGATTTATACTACAATAAGGCTGCGAGACTTATCTCAGACAGCCTTATTGGGCAGCCAAAGCCGCCCGCCATTGTTTGCAGTGACGAAGGAGGTAGACGCATGGGCACTGTCATCACCATATCGCGCCAGCTCGGCGCCGGCGGCGAAAACATCGCCTGCCGGGTAGCCGGGCAACTGGGATTGCGGCTGCTGGACCAAGAGATCATCCACGAGGCCATGCAGGCCGGCATCCCGGAAGACATCGCCGTCGAGTCCGAAGAAGGCAAGCGAAGCTGGGTGCAGAGGGCGCTGGATTTTCTTTCCCTGAAGCAGCCAGCCGCCATCACGCCGGGCCAACTCATGGAGAGCAGCCATGCCGTTATTTCCACCGGCTTCCCTAAGAGCGAGGACTATTATCGCTCCATTCTGGAGTCCATCATCTTCGACATCGCTCAGAGCGGTGACGTCCTTCTGCTCGGCAGAGCCGGCCAGATGATCTTTCAGAACAGCCCCAATTGTTTTCATGTCCGCATCGTCGCGCCGCCGGAAAAACGAATTGCCGCGCTCGAAAAGCGCCGCGGCATCAGCGCCGACCAGGCCCGCCAAGAGATCGAAGAGAGTGACAGGGTCCGCGCCGCCTACCTGAGACGGCACTACGACGCCGACATTGACGACGCCCGTCTGTACGACCTGTGCCTCAACACCGGCACCCTGCCTGAGCAGGCCGCCGCCGACCTCATCGTCAACGCCGTGCACGCCGTCGGCCTGAAATAGGCCGCCACCCGTAGGTCGGGTACGGAAACCCGACCTACGGGAACCGCCGACTATTCCTCCGGTTTCCAGCGCAGGCGCAGTTCGCGCGCCGCCCGCACCTCATCCAGCCGGCCGACCGGCGTGACATGTGGCGCGCTGTGGAGCAGCTCCGGATTGGTCTTAGCCTCCTCGGCAATCTGCTTCATGGCCGCCACGAAAGCATCCAACGTCTCCCGGCTTTCCGTCTCCGTCGGCTCGATCATCAACGCCTCGGGCACGATGAGCGGGAAGTAGTTCGTAGGCGGATGGAAGCCCAAATCAATCAAGCGTTTGGCGATGTCCAGCGCGCGTATATCGGGCGCACCTTTAACCTGCCCCCGCAGCACGAACTCATGCATACAGTAGCGGTCGTAGTCCAACGGATAGACATGCTTCAGTTGCGCCTGCAGATAGTTGGCGTTCAGCACGGCATCCTCGCTGACAGCGCGCAGCCCTGCTGCCCCCAGCATCCTGATATAGGTGTAGGCCCGCACCATGACGCCGAAGTTGCCATAGAACGACTTCACCCGCCCGATGGACGCCTCCGGCATGTGCAGTCTAAACTTATCATCCTTTTTGACCACGACCGGGCCGGGCAGGAACTTCGCCAGCTTCTCGACCACCCCGACCGGGCCGGAACCCGGCCCGCCGCCGCCGTGCGGCGTGGAGAAGGTCTTGTGCAGGTTGTAGTGCATCACATCGAAACCCAGCTCGGCCGGCTTGAAGATGCCCAGCAAGGCGTTCAGGTTGGCGCCGTCGCCGTAGAGCAGACCGCCGCAGCCGTGCACCAGATCAGCGATCTTCAGGATGTTTTCGTCGAACAGCCCCAGCGTGTTCGGATTGGTCAGCATGAGGCCGACCACCGTGTCATCGCACGCTGCCTCCAGCGCGGCCAGATCAACGTTGCCCCGCGCGTCGGACGGCAGTTCGACCATCTCGAAGCCACTCATCGTGGTTGTAGCCGGGTTGGTCCCGTGCGCGGAATCGGGGATGAGGACTTTGACGCGCTGCGACTCGCCGCGCGACCGATGATAGGCCCGCATGATCAGCACGCCGGTCAGCTCACCGTGCGCGCCGGCCGCCGGTTGCAGCGACACCGCCGCAAAGCCGCCGATCTCAGCCAGGAACTGTTGCAGCTCATACATCAGTTGGAGGTTGCCCTGCACGCTCTCCTCATCCTGATACGGATGCGTTCTCACAAAACCAGGCAGCCGCGCCGCCCGTTCGTTGACCTTCGGGTTGTACTTCATCGTGCACGAGCCCAGCGGATAGAAGCCCTTATCCACCCCCCAGTTCATCTGCGACAATCTTATGTAATGTCGAATCAGGTCAACTTCACTGACCTCCGGCAGCGGCAGGTCCTTGCGCACGAACGCCTCAGGGATGTCCGCCTCCGGCACATCCAGCTCCGGCAGAAAACACCCGCACCGCCCAGGTCGGCTTATCTCGTAAATCAAAGGCTCAATCACGATGCCACCTCCTTCAGGGCCTTTGCCAGGCGGTCAATGTCGTCCCGTGTGTGCAGTTCCGTCACACACACCAGCATCTTGTCCTCCATTTCGGGATAGGCTCGCCCCAGCTCGAACCCGCCAACGATGTTGTGCTCTTTTAGCAGCTTGCGGTTCAACTTCCCCGGCTTGGCCGGGCAGGATACGATGAACTCATTGAAGAACGGCTTCGCCCGGTCCACCTTGAAGCCCTTCAGCCCGTCAATGCGTTCAGCAGCGTAATGCGCTTTATGGTAACACAGCTTCGCCACCTGACTCAGCCCACAGCGGCCCAGCGCCGCCAGATAGACGCCAGCCGCCAACGCGCACAGGGCCTGGTTGGTGCAGATGTTCGAGGTCGCCTTCTCGCGGCGGATATGCTGCTCGCGGGTTGACAAGGCCAACACAAAGCCCCGCTGGCCGTGCACATCAATCGTCTGTCCGGCCAGGCGGCCGGCCATTTTGCGGACATACTCCTCACGGCAGCCGAAATAGCCCAGATAGGGGCCGCCATAGTTCAGTTCGTTGCCCAAAGGCTGGCCCTCGCCGATGGCGATGTCCGCGCCGTACTCCCCTGGCGGCACCAGCAGCCCCAGCGAAATGGGGTTCGCACTCACCACCAGCAGCGCGCCGGCGGCGTGCACCTTGGCCGCGAAATCAGACAACGCTTCGGGCGATTCGATGCGCCCCAAGAAATCGGGGTTCTGGATGATCACACAGGCCGTCTGGTTGTCGAGCATGGCCGCCAACGCTGCCAGGTCATTCCGGGTGCTCTCATCGCCGACAATTTGTATCTCCATGCCCTGCGTGTATGTCCTGATCGTCTGGCGATATTCCGGATGCAGGAACGGTGAGACAATGGCCTTCCGCCGCTTGCCCCGCGCCACGTTGACGGCCATGATGACCGCTTCGGCGGCCGCCGTCGCGCCGTCGTAGTGCGAGGCGTTCACCACTTCCATGCCGGTCAGGGCGCACATCATGCTCTGGTACTCAAAAATGGTCTGCAACGTGCCCTGGCTCACCTCAGGCTGATACGGCGTGTAGGCCGTGAAGAACTCCGAGCGGCTGATCACATGGTCAACCACGCTGGGCACGAAGTGGTTGTACGCCCCGGCGCCCAGAAAGCACAGGTTGTGTTGCAGGTCTCTGTTTCGCTCGCTCATCTGCTGCAGCTCGCGCAGGATCTCCTGCTCGGACATCGGCGCGGGCAGCTTGAGCGCGGGATAGCGGACCTGTTCCGGCACCACGGCGAACAGCTCGTCAATAGACTTGACCCCTATTGTCTGGAGCATCGCCTGCCGGTCCGCCTCACTGTGCGGAACGTACGTCATGGTCTAATGCCCTCCTTTCGCCAGCTCCTCGGCGACGAAGGCTTCATAGGCTTTGGCATCCATCAGGTCATCCAGCTCGGCCGGATCGTCCATCTCAATCTCCACAAACCAGCCGGCGCCGTAGGGGTCCTCATTGACCAGGTTCGGGCTGCCTTCCAGGTCGCCGTTGATGGCTGTGATCTCGCCACCGACCGGCATGTAGCAATCCGAAGTGGCCTTCACCGACTCGGCCACTGCGAAGGGCTTGCCTTTGGCGAAGTGGTCGCCGACTTCGGGCATCTCCACATAGACGATGTCCGACAACTGGTCCTGGGCATAATCGGTGATGCCGATGCGCGCTTTCTTGCCCCCCATCGGACGGATCCACTCGCTGGTTTTGGTGTACCGACAGTTTTCATCGTACCGTAGTTCACTTGCTGTTGTCATCGTGTTTTCCTCCTTCAAGCATTCAAAGTTTTCAATGGCTTAACTTCAGCGGCGATAGGCCGGGACGTAGAACGGCCTCTTGACGATAACCGCGCGACGCGCCCGGTCGCGGATGATGATGTCAATCTCGTTGCCCAGCCTGGCCAGCTCGGTCGGCACAAAGGCCATGCCGACGTACCGCTGGGTCGTCGGCGAGAACATGCCGGTCGTCACCTCGCCGACGACCTCGCCTTCATAGGCCACCTCGTGCTCATGGCGGGGCACCGCCTTGTCAATCATCTCGAAACCCACCAACTTCATCTCCGAGCCTTCCAGCTTTTCCTTGAGCAATGCCTCGCGCCCGATGAACGGCCCTTTGGCCAGGCTCACCGCCCAACCCAGCCCGGCCTCCAGCGGGCTGATCTCCGGCCCAATCTCCTGCCCATAGAGCGGCATACACGGCTCGAAGCGCAGTGAATCGCGCGCCGCCAGGCCAATCGGCAACATTCCTTTCGGACTGCCGGCCTCCATGATGGCATCCCAGACTTTGGTCGCTTCAGCCGCCGGGAAGAACAGCTCGAAACCATCCTCGCCAGTATAGCCACTGCGCGCCACCAGGGTCGGCACGCCGGCCACCATGCCGTCCTGCGCGGTGTGATAGGGCATCTTGGAGAGGTCGAGGTTGGTCAGCGGCTGCAAAATCTGTTCGGCCAGCGGGCCCTGCAGCGCCAGCATGTACGTCTCAGCCGAGATGTTCTTCACGGTCACGTCGAACCCGTGCGTGTGCATCTGGAACCACTCTGCATCTTTGGCCGTGTTGGAGGCATTGATGGCAATGAAATAGCGGTCCGGCAGCCTGTAGATGAACAGGTCGTCAACGATGCCGCCATCTTCGTAACAGGCCAGGGCATAATGGGCCTCGTGCATCGCCATACGCGAGATGTCATACGTCACCACGTATTGCAGGTAATCCAGCGCGCCCGGACCACGCACCTCCAACTGGCCCATGTGATCGATGTCGAACAAACCCGCCTTCTCGCGCACCGTGTTGTGCTCGACAATCGGGCCGGTGGGGTACTGCACTGGCAGTTCCCACCCGGCAAATTCGATGATGCGGCCATTTAACTGAACGTGCCTGTCGTACAAATTCGTCTTTGCCATGAGCATTTACCTCCTCGTTCAACTCAGATTGATCGGTCTGCAATAGATTGAAGTAAACAACCGTGTAACACGCTCTCAAACAGAAACAGGGTGCAAGAACCATTACGTCCCTTGCACCCTGTCCTACAACCTGAGAGATTCTCCCCTGCTCAGCAGCCCATCAGCCCATGGCGGGGTTTGCCCCTTCGGCGCCGACGACTTCATCGGCTTTCCAGGATCGTTCCAGCCCGGCGGTCCACAGTGCCTGAGAGTTTCGCCGCAGAGTCGGGATTGTTACGCTGCGGCTTGCCCCTTCGGCGCCCTATCCTGTCACTGTCTCAGACGCATCCGCGAATGATAGGGTCTCTCCCACCTGGCCTGCGAATATCTGAACTTGCAGGCCATTTATAACATGAATTTGAGATGTTGTCAAAAATGAGATGCTTCGCTGCACCGTCGCCCCCTCAGCCGTAGGTCGGGTTTCCATACCCGACCTACGGCGGCTGCCCTACAGATCGCCTAAAATTCCGAGGCATCCCTGTCTTCGCCGCGCTTGAAAAGCAGGACAACATGGGGTATAATAGGCATGTAATCACCATGCCGGTCGCCCAATCGGCGACTCTCAGTCTCGCTCACAACGGTCGGGCTGTGGCCTTTGTCGGCTGAATTTGGCTCACCATTGCACCGCCCACGGCCGGCGGCTGAATCGAGGAGCAAGATGAACGATTTAATGAAAACGTTTCCCGTAGACGCGATTACCAAATTCTGTCAGCGTTGGAAAATTCGGGAACTGGCACTATTTGGCTCTGCGCTCCGCGCTGATTTCAAGCCAGAGAGCGACATTGACATTATGGTAACCTTTGACGATAGTGCGGACTGGAGTCTTCTTGATCACATTACAATGCAACAAGAGCTCTGCGAGATCTTTCAGCGTGACGTTGATCTGGTGACAAAACGCGCCGTCGAAACAAGTCAAAACTGGGTGCGCCGCAGGGAAATTCTGAACACAGCCCTCCTCATTTTTCCTCAAGAACAAGAGGGACTATGTTGAAAAGTCTTGAAAGGCCCAATGGAATCAGAAGGGAGGTGATCAAAGGACACGCTTACCGTAGAATTGTCGTACCCCAGATGCCATGAACCAGAGTTCACGTAAACGATGCAGTTTGTTGATGTCCCAATAAATCGCTTTAGAGGGAGGAGACTACAATGCGTAAGACACTATTCACCTCAATCACCATGTTGACCGTGCTGGCGTTGTTGCTGGTTTCCTGGGCCGCCGCACCCGCTCAGGCGGCCGGGCCAACCAAACCCCTGAAGGTCGGCCTGGTGACCGACGTCGGCGGCGTCAACGACAAGTCCTTCAACCAGTCCGCCTGGGCCGGCGTGCAAAAGGCCGTTCAGGAATTCGGCGTACAGGCCAAATTCATCGAATCCAAGCAGCCAACCGACTACGAAAAGAACATTGACCAGTTCGCCACCGAGGGCTACGACGTCATCATCACCGTCGGTTTCCTCATGGGCGACGCCACTGCCCTCAAAGCCGTGCAATACCCGGAGGTCAAGTTCGCCATCATTGACTACGCCTACTTCCCGGCCAAAGAGGGCGATCCCGACCCCTACATCAAGCTCAATAATGTCACCAGCCTGATGTTCCAGGAAGATGAGGTCGGCTTCCTTGCCGGCGTGGTCGCCGCCGGCATGAGCAAGACCGGCACGGTCTGCTCCGTCTCCGGCGTGGAAATCCCGCCCGTGGTGCGCTTCGTCACCGGCTACCAGACCGGCGCCAGGTGGATGAACGACAAGATCAAGACCCTGAATGTCTACATCCCATCCTTCACCGACCCGGCCAAAGGCAAAGAAGTCGGCCAATCCATGATCGCCCAGGGCTGTGACGTGGTCTTCGGCGTCGGCGGCAACACCGGCAACGGCGGCCTGCTCGCCGCCAAGGAGAAGGGCCTGATGGCCATCGGGGTAGACGTAGACCAATACCTGACCTATCCCGAAGTCAAAGACGCCCTGTTGACCAGCGCCATGAAGAACGTAGACGTGGCCGTATACAGCTATCTCAAGTCGGTCGTGGAAGGCACAGACAAACCCGGCATTCTGACGGCCAACATCCAGAACGACGGCATCGGCCTGGCCCCGTACCACGACTGGGAAGACAAAGTTCCGGCAGAAGTTAAGGCCAAAGTCGAAGAGGCCCTGGCGGGCCTGAAGGCCGGCACCCTCAAGACCGGCTACCCGCCAGCCAAAGAAGAGGCCAAGACTGCCGAGCCAGCCAAAGAAGCAACACCGGCGCCCACCGCCGGATCATAGACCATGGTAAGGGCGGGCCTGTGTGCCCGCCCAGGCCAGCCCGCAATTCTTGTAAAGGAGAGACCCATGCCGCCAGCGCTGCAAGCTATCGGTATCACCAAACGCTTCCCCGGCGTGCTGGCAAACGACCATGTGGACTTCACGCTGGAAAAAGGCGAGATTCATGCCCTGTTGGGCGAAAACGGAGCGGGCAAGAGCACCCTGATGAACATCATCTACGGCCTGTACCAGCCCGATGAAGGCCAGATCCTGATTGACGGACGGCCCGCCCAGATTGCCAGCCCGCATGATGCCATCGCCTATGGCATCGGCATGGTGCACCAACACTTCATGTTGGTGCCGCCCCTCACCGTAACGGAGAACATCATCCTCGGCCAGGAGACCGTCACCGCAGCGAGCCGCTCATTGGGGCCGCTGGCCTGGCTCGACCGCCGCCGGGCGGCTGAAGACATCTACGAGCTCTCGCAACAGTACGGCCTGGACATTGACCCGGAGGCCAGAATCCAGGATTTGCCCGTTGGCGCGCAGCAACGTGTCGAAATCATCAAGGCCCTGTACCGCCGCGCCGAAATTCTCATCCTGGATGAGCCGACCGCCGTCCTGACCCCTCAAGAAGCTGACGAGTTGTTCATCATCATGCGTTCCCTGGTCGCACAGGGCAAAAGCATCGTCTTCATCACCCACAAACTGCGCGAAGTGCTCGCCGTGGCCGACCGGATTGGGGTCATGCGCGGCGGACGCATGGTGGGCCTGGTCCATCCCGCGGATGCCACGCAGGAGATGTTGGCCGAGATGATGGTTGGTCGCGAGTGCCTGCTCGAGGTCGAGAAAGCCCCCGCACGCCGCGGCGAAGTGGTGCTGGCCGTGCGCGACCTCCGCGTGCGAGACGACCGGCATCACCTGGCCGTCAATGGCGTCTCGTTCGAGGTGCACGCCGGCGAGATTCTCGGCATCGCCGGCGTGCAGGGCAACGGCCAGACCGAGCTGGCCGAGGCGCTCACCGGCCTGCGCCACGCCGTAGACGGCCAGGCACTGTTCCTGGGCCTGGACATCACCCGCGCCGCCCCCCGCGCCATCATCGAAACAGGCGCGGCTCACATTCCGGAGGACCGTCACAAGCACGGCCTGGTGCTCAGCTATCCCGTGCGCGACAACCTGGTCCTGTGCACGTACTACCTGCCCCCTTTCGCCAACGGCATTACATTGGATGACGAAGCCATCAATCAGCACGCCGTGCGCCTGGTGCGCGAGTTCGATGTCCGCACACCCAGTATCATGACCGCCGCCAGCTCGCTGTCAGGTGGCAATCAACAGAAGGTCATCGTGGCCCGCGAGCTGTCTCGCCCGGTGAAACTGCTGATCGCCAGCCAGCCCACCCGCGGCCTCGATGTCGGCTCCATTCAATTCATCCATCGTCGTATCGTCGAGGCGCGCGACCAGGGCGCCGCCGTGCTGCTCCTCTCCGCCGAGCTTGACGAGATCACCGCTTTGTCGGACCGCATCGCGGTGATGTACAAAGGCCAGATTCTGGACATCCTGCCCGGCCGCAGCGCAGGGCGCGAGGTGTCGCGCGAAAAGCTGGGACTGCTGATGGCCGGCGTCAAAGATGCTCCGGCAGACAGGAAGGTGGCCCATGGCTAGCCACAAGACCCGCCCCCTTTTGGGCTTGCTGGGCATGACCCTGCTCGCCCTGTTCACCGCCTTTGCCCTGGGCGCATTGATTATCTGGGCCGCCAGCGGCAGCCTGGAAACCGTAGGCCAGGCCTACAGCGGCCTGGTGGACGGCGCGCTGTTCAAGAGAAGGGGCCTCAGCGAATCGCTCATCGCCACGACGCCGTACATCTTCACCAGCCTGGCCGTTGCTCTGGGCTTCAAGGCCGGCATGTTCAACATCGGCGTGGAAGGACAGTTCTATATCGGCGCGCTGGCCGGCGTCTGGGCTGGCTATGCGTTGACCGGCCTGCCGGCCATCGTCCATTTGCCCCTGGCGTTGGGCATGGCCGCGCTGGCCGGCGCGATTTGGGCCGGCATCCCAGGCTACCTCAAGGCCAAAACCGGCGCGCACGAAGTCATCACCACCATCATGGCAAACTACATCGCCTTCCGCCTGACCGAATACATGGTCAACAACCCGATGAAGGACCCAAACTCGACCGTGCCCAAGACGCCCGACATCGCCGCCTCGGCTGAGCTGTGGCGCCTCTGGGAGATTCCCCAGCGACTGCACGATCCGCTGAACGCGCTGTGGGCCAGCATCGCGCTGGGCATTGTCGCACTGCTCATCGCCCGCTGGGTGCTCGGCTGGCCTGGCGTCCGCCACCGAATTACGGGGCCCGCCCAGCGGCGATGGATCATGTACGGGACGGGGCTGCTCGCTGTGATCATCCTGTATTTCGCCTTGCCGGCCCTGACCCAGGCTGTGTGGCCGTTTACCGACGACCGCGACCGGCTCAACATGGGCCTGTTCCTGGCCATCGCCGCAGCGATATTCACCTGGTGGCTGCTTTACCGCACGACCATCGGCTTTGAGCTGCGGACGATTGGCGCCAACCCGTCCGCCGCACGTTACGCCGGCGTCCATGTCACACGCACCATCGTATTGGGCATGGCCCTGTCCGGCGCGTTGGCGGCGTTAGCCGGCGCGGTGGAGGTCATGGGGCTGGAACACAACCTGCCGGTGTTTTTCTCCAGCGGCTACGGGTTCGATGGCATCGCCATTGCCCTGCTGGCGCGCAACGACCCGTTTGCCATTCCCTTCGCCGCTTTTCTGTTTGGCGGCATGCGCAACGGTTCCGACCTGATGGAACTGAGGTCCGGTGTCTCCAAGCACCTCATTTCTCTGATTCAGGCGCTGGTGCTGCTCTTTGTCGCCGCGCCGGCCATGATCCGCTGGTTATATCGAATGCGTGAGGTGCGCCGCCTGGAAGAAGAAGCACCGCTCACTCGCGGTTGGGGAGGCTGAACATGGCTAGAGTATCGTATTCGGGCAGGGGGCGCAGGTGGCGCATCTCCCCACGCTTCCTCATGAACGCCGCGGTGACCGTCTTCGGCGCGCTGCTGGTCTATTTCCTGGTGAACCTGCTCATCGGCGGACAGTGCGGCCCCCGCTGCGTCATGGGGACACTGGCCCAGACGGTGCGCGTCGCCACGCCCATCGCCCTGGCCGCCTACTGTGCCGTCCTGTGTGAACGCGCCGGCGTCATCAACATCGGCATCGAAGGGCAGATGCTGACCAGCGCCATGGTCGCATACGGGGTGAATATCTACCTGTTCAGCACACTTCAGCACAACGGCGTTGACCCGACCGTCGCCGGTAACACCAGCCGCTGGGTCGCCCTGCTGGCTGCCATCATCGGCAGCTCGCTGTTGGGCCTGCTCCACGCCGTCACTTCGATTCGCTTCCGCGCCGACCAGGTCATCAGCGGCACGGTGCTCAACATCCTGGCCATGGGCCTGACCGGCTACATGTACCGTCAGTTTCTGGCCCAGGACATCCCCGCCGGGCCGGGCACGTTCCCCATCTTCGACCTGCCCCTGCTGGCACACATCCCCATTGTGGGCGAAATCTTTTTCGCCGGCCAGAAACCGCTCGTCTACCTGATGCTGCTGCTCACTGTGGTGCTGCACGCCGTGCTGTTCTACACCCCGTGGGGGCTGCGCACCCGTTCCGTCGGCGAACACCCCAAGGCAGCGGACACGCTGGGCGTCAATGTCATCCGTATACGTTATGTCAACTTATTGCTGGGCAGTATAGTCGCCGGCATGGGCGGCGCATGGTTCACCCTGGAGGCGGTTGACGTGTTCAACCCACTCATGACCAACGGACTGGGGTTCATCGGCATAGCGGCCATGATTGTGGGCAACTGGACGCCGTTCGGCGCGCTGTTCGGCGCGCTGATCTTCGGCCTGGGCACGGCCATCCAGCCGCTGCTGTCCATGTTCCGGCCCGACATCCCCTCCCAGTTTCCGCAAATGATCCCCTACGTGTTGACCATCATCGTCGTGGCCGGCGTCATCGGCCGCGTGACCCCGCCGGCAGCCGATGGCAAACCGTATACCAAGGAGTGAATGCGCCAGGCCCGTGCCAGAAAAGCCTGTGGATTCAGAACATCTATTTTTCGAGGGAGGAACTCTGTCTTTATGAAAACCATGTTAGGAGCAGTGGTGGTCGGCGCCGACCACGAAGCACGCCGACTGGAACTCCGTGAGCTGCCGATGCCTGAAATCGCCCGGCCCGATGACGTGCTGATGCGCATCGAGGCCTGCGGCATCTGCGGCAGCGATGTAGCCATCCTGGCTGGATTGCACCCCGTCGTGCTGGACACGGTCATCGGCCACGAATTCGTGGGCCGCGTGGAGGCGGTCGGCGCAGCGGTCACCCACGTCAGGCCAGGCGACCGCGTGGCCGTCGCCCCCAACCTGAGCTGCGGCGTGTGCCCCTATTGTCGGCTGGGCATGACCAACCACTGTCTGAACTGGACCTGTCTGGGCGTGCACCGCAACGGCGGCTTCGCCGAATACACCGTCGCTCCGGCCAGCGCAGTCCTGCCCCTGTCCGAGGGCCTGCCCCTGGAAGAAGCCGTTTTCATCGAGCCGCTGTCGTGCGTATACGCCGGCACGTCCAAAATCAAAATCCAGCCCGGCGAGACGGCCGTCGTGCTGGGCGCCGGGCCCATCGGCCTGATCTTCATCAAAATCTTCCGCGCGTCCGGCGCAGGCAAGATCATCGTCTCCGACGTGGCGCCGCTGCGCCTGAAGTATGCCCGCCAGGCCGGCGCAGACATCACCGTCAACCCCACAGAGCACGACCTGGCGCAGGTCGTCCAGGCCGAGACCGGCATCGGCGCGCCGGTGGTGGTTGACGCCGTGGGCAGCCTGGCCCAAGAAGCGACCAACCTGGCGGCCAAACAAGGGCGCATCTGCCTCTTCGGGGTGAACTCGGCCGCGCGCCCGGTCCTGGAACAGTGGCTCATCACCCACAACGAGCTCGACATCTTCGGCACGTTCGTCGGGGTCAACATGTTCCCGCCGGCCATCCGCATGTTGGAGAGCGGCGTGATCAGCCTGAGCGACCTGCTCTCGCATCGCTTGCCGCTGAAGGACATCCACCGCGGCTTCGAGGCCATCCGCGCCGGCGAGGCAATCAAGATCATGATTACACCAAACACACTTCAAGGAGGTTAACAGTCACACATGAAAGTATTCGTTACCGGCGGCACAGGTCTGGTCGGCAGCAACGTCATCAAAGTCGCCCGCGAGCGATACGGCGCGCAGGTCATCGCCTCGATGCGCAACCGACTGCCCGCCGCCGACCTGGGCTGTGAAATCGAGCGGCTGGACATCGTTGACCAGGCGGCGGTGTCCGCCGCGCTCAAGAAGCATCGTCCTGACGTGGTGATCCACTGCGCGGCGACGGTTGACCAGGACCTGCTGGAGAAAGACCACGCCCTGGGCTGGTCGCTGATGGTTGACGCCACCCGCTACATCGGTCAGGCCTGCGGCGAGGTCGGCGCCAAGCTGATTTTCGTCTCGTCAGACTGGGTGTTCGACGGTCGCAACCCACCCTACAAGGAAAACACCCCTCCCTGCCCCATGAACTACTACGGCCTGCTCAAGGTGGTCGGCGAAACCGTAGTCAGCAGCCTGGGCATTGATTACGGCATCGCCCGCATCGCCGCCGTCTATGGCCGCAACTGGGCCTTCCCCGACTGGGAGCCGCAGGAACGGGTCACCGGCTTCGGCACCCTGCCGAACTGGATGCTCAAGATGCTGCGCGAAGGACAGGAGATTGTGGAGTGGATGGACCACATCAACATCGAAGCCAATCCCACCCTGGCCAGCGACTGCGCTGACGCCATGCTGACCATCTACACCAAGGGAGTGCAGGGCATCTTCCACTGCTGCGGGCGCGACCCGGTCACGCGGGTCGAGCTGGGCCGCCTGGTCGCTCGAACCTTTGGCTTCGACCCGGCCAGAGTCAGGGCGGCCACTGCCGCAGAGCTGGCGGAAATCGGCCGCACCACAGGCTTCGGCCCGCCCGTCCCTTACCGCACCTGTCTGGACGTCAGCGAGACAGAGCGTATCCTGGGCCGCACCAACATCGGCGTCGCCGAAGGGCTGCGGCGGTGGAAAGAAGAGAACCTGGAAGAGCACCTGTCGGTCCCACATTGACAGGCAACAGCACAACCTCCTGAAATGCACAAAGGGCGGCCTTTCGGCCGCCCCTCTTTTGCTGCCAACGTACAGCCTGGTATTGAGATTCTTCGCTTCGCTCAGAATGACGGGAGGCGTTTCCGTCATGCTGAGCCGCAGGCGAAGCATCTCGCGCCGCCTGTGAAATGAGATGCTTCGCTGTTCTTTAGTAGCGGCTGTTGAGAACAGCGGATGCGCGGGATATGACGGATCGGGCGACTATCCGTGCCCTCTGAGCCGCTGCCCCTCACCCGTCATGCTGAGCGAAGCGAAGCATCTGCCAAAGGCGAAGCATGACGGGATAGGGCGATGTTTCTTCCCTTATGAGCGGCGCGCCCACGCGCCGTGGGGGGAGCTCAGAATGACGGCCAGCCGTAGGTCGGGTTTCCATACCCGACCTACGGCGGCAGGTTTGGAAATCTGCCCTACGGCTGCTAACTCGCCTGAAATCTCGGACGCACCCGCGAAAACAGCCAATTTGACTGTATCACTGACTTATGATATTATTGCGGCGTTAGGGCTTCCCCAACCACACCCAATTCCGTTCGAACGGAGTCAATCAATCAGCAAAGAAGGCTTTTAGAATTTAGGAACGGTGAACTTTGTTTCGCTGTGCGGAACAAATGGCTTGGGCCGCACAATCCGTTGTACGTTCGCTCAATGCCCATTTATAGCGGGAGGATACTTTGGCTGAAGAGATAATCCTGGAAGTGCGGAACATCAGCAAGTCGTTTCCTGGCGTTCGCGCACTCAGCAATGTCAGCTTGAGCATCAAACGGGGCGAAGTTCATGCGTTGGTCGGCGAGAATGGCGCAGGAAAATCAACTCTCATGAAGATCCTGGCCGGCGCGTATACCAAAGATTCGGGCGAAATCATCCTGCGCGGAAAGCCCGTTGAAATTGAAAGCCCTGCTCATGCCCAATCCCTGGGCATCGCCATTATCTACCAGGAGTTCAACCTGGCCCCCCACCTGTCTGCTGCCGCCAATATCTTTATCGGACGAGAACCACGCAGCAAATTCTTCAACTTCATAGACAATCGGCGCATTCGGCAGGACGCCCAGGCCATCATGAGCGAACTCGGCGTCGACATCGACGTATCCCGCCCGGTGCGCGACCTGAATGTCGCTCAGCAGCAAAGCACCGAAATCGCCAAAGCCCTGTCCATGAACGCCGATTTGATCATCATGGACGAACCCACTTCAGCGCTGGCCGAAGCGGAGGTAGCCGTACTGTTCGATGTCATCCGCCGCCTGAAGGCGAAAGGCATCACCTTCATCTACATCTCTCACAACCTGGAAGAAGTATTCCAAATCTCTGACCGCATTTCGGTGCTGCGAGACGGCCAGCTCATCGGCACGAATGAAACCGCCAAACTCGACGCTCGTGAAGTGGTCCGCATGATGGTTGGCCGAACCCTGGACGATATGTTCCCCAAACCCAAAGTGGACATCGGCGGGCCGTTGCTGGAAGTCAAAAACCTGTCGCGCCGCGGGGTCATCCGTGATGTATCATTCACCCTGCACCGCGGGGAGATATTGGGCATCGCCGGCCTCTTGGGCGCGGGGCGCACTGAACTGATGCGGTGCATCTTCGGCGCCGACCGCATTACCTCTGGCGAGATATGGATGGAAGGCAAAAGGGTTGATATTCGCTCGCCCAGAGATGCTATCGCGGCCGGCATCGGATTTGTGCCAGAAGACCGCAAACAGCAGGGCCTGTTTCTCAGTCTGGCCATGCGTATTAACGCCTCGGCCGTCATTCTGCCGACCTTGGCGCGTTGGGGATTGATCAACCGCCAACAGGAAAAGAAATTGGTCAGCGAAAGCATAGCTGCCCTGCAAATCAAAACCGCCGGCCAGGAACAGATTGTGCGCGATTTGAGCGGCGGAAACCAACAAAAAGTAGTCCTGGCCAAGTGGCTGGCCATCAAACCCAAAGTGCTCATCCTGGACGACCCCACGCGCGGCATCGATGTAGGCGCCAAGGTAGCCATTCACACGCTTATGGGAGAATTCGCCAGACAAGGGGTGGGCATCATCCTGATTTCATCCGAACTGCCAGAAGTGCTGGGCATGAGCGACCGGATCATCGTGATGGACGAAGGCGCGATCTGCGGCGAGTTTTCGCGTGAGGAAGCCACCCACGAAAAGGTCATGCTCGCCGCAGCCGGCAACCGCGCGCAACGGGAAGCCGTATGACCGGGCGACCATCCAAAGTTGTCACAGGCTAAATTCTGTCGGTTGAGAAACACACTCTCCAATCGGGTACGTCACGCTAATTGTTAGGAGATATGGAACATGGCGCAAAAATTGAGCAAACCAGGCTCTGAAAACAGCGAACGCACGGACACAGGAGAAAGACCTGGCAGCCTATCCAGCGCAGCGAAGAATATCCTGGCATTCAAGGAAGGCGGCATCCTGATCGTCTTTCTCCTGGCGTGTCTGGTCTTGTCCATTGTGTCACCCTACTTCCTGACCGTAGACAACCTGACCAATGTCGTGCGTCAGTTCTCCATGACGGCCATCATCGCCGTCGGCATGACGATGGTCATCATCACCGCCGGCATAGACCTCTCGGTAGGCTCCATTGTCGGATTTACTGGCTGCGTGGTAGGCTGGATGCTCGTTGATGGATACACCGTCTGGTTCTCGATTTTCATTGGATTACTGCTGGGCACTCTGGTCGGTTTCATTAACGGTTCACTCATTGTCTGGATTGGCCTGCCTCCGTTCATCGCGACGCTGGGCACCATGGGCATCGCGCGCGGACTGGCGCTGGTCATCACCAGAGGCTACCCCATCCAGCCCTTCCCGGAAGACTTCCTGTACATCGGACAGGGTTACATTGGCCCCATACCTGTCCCGGTCTTTATCATGTTGGGCGTGCTGATACTGGGCCATATCTTCCTGTCTCGCACGACTTACGGACGCTACCTCTACTGCATCGGCAGCAACCCTACAGCCGCTCGATTGTCTGGCATCAACGTCAGAAAGATTCTGTTGATGGCCTACACCATCACTGGCTTTGTCTCGGCCATATCGGCGGTGATTCTCATCGCTCGCCTGAGCTCTGCACAGGCTGACAATGGGACCGGCTGGGAGCTCGACGTCATCGCCGCGACGGTGATCGGCGGCACCAGCCTGGCCGGCGGCGAGGGGACGATCGTCGGCACGCTCATCGGCGCGGCCATGATGGGCGTGATCAGAAACGCCCTGGTGTTGTTGCGCGTCTCAGTCTATTGGCAAACCGTCGTGATTGGCCTGGTCATTGTCGCCGCCGTCAGCCTGGATGTGCTGCGACAGCGCAGTAAAGCCATCTAATCGTCAGGAGTGAACATCTATGACCACATTCAAAACCTATCTCTCACTGGGTCTGGCCCTGTTCGTGCTGTGTGGAGCGGTTCTCCTCACCGGCTGTGATTTCATCCGCCGTTCGGATGTCAAAAAAGCGGACAAAGGCGAATTCACCAACCCTACCCGACTTCCCCTCGTGGTTGATGAAAAATCAACCTTCAAGAAAGGGGAGAAAGTCACCGTATGCCGGGTGACGGTGTCCATTGACGAAATGGAGCGACAGGCCGGCGCCGGCGCAGGCGGCAAGGACCTGCTCAAGCTCAAAGTGTCGGTCAAAAACGAAACCACGCAAGAAGAATTCGCGATCATCCCGTTTGACTTCTACCTGAACGATGGCCAGGGCAAAACCATCGGAATCTCCTACAGCGCGTCCCTGGACGAGCCGATGGAAGCCGGCCCCTTGTCTCCCGGGCAGACCATTACTGGCGAACTCGCCTATGACGTGCCCGCCGACCGAACGAATCTGAGCTTCTTCTGGATGCCGGGCTGGTGCTCGGACAAAGTGCTGATCAAACTCTCCGAGTGATTGCAGCGACTGGCTCAATGGAATTTGAGGTTCATTTAAGGAGGTCAATAGCCGATCAAAAAATTCGACTCGAGGTTTGGTAAGGAGTGATCACCCTGACATCGTCTATAGAATCGAATACCCGTATCGTCCAAGTTAAGTTTCAAACTGAAGGAGGCTGTACAAGAATGAAGAACTTCAAACTGTTCGGGCTGTTCATCGCCATTGCCTTGTTGGCAACCTCTGGCCTGCCTGTGTTCGCGCAAGAGCCGGCAGTGACCGCCGACGACATTGAGAACATGGTGGCGCAGATCAAAGCGGCCATCGAACCGGTCGCCGCCAAAGACCCGAATGTGGACGCCGCCAAGCTCATCTCAGATTTCAGATGGTCGCTGTACGACTCGTTCGGCGTATTGCCGAAGTGGCGCGCCGCCGACAAAGACCCCAAGGACATGACTATCCTGGTTGTGCCCAAGTCAGTAGGCCACCCCTATTGGGCCGATGTGGAGAAGGGCGTCGCCAAAGCGGCTCAGGACACCGGAGCGAACGCGATTTTCTCCGGCCCTACGCAGGCTGATGTCAACAAGCAGATCAGCCTGATCGAAGACTACATGTCCACGGGCCTCGACGGCCTGGCAATCTCGGCCCATGACCCGACCGCGCTGATCCCAATCATCAGAAAAGCACTGGATATGGGCATTCCGACCATCATGTTTGACGCTGACTCGCCCGAAAGCGACCGACTGATGTACATCGGCACCGACAACGTGGTGGCCGGTAAAATGGCTGGCCAGGCCCTGGTCGACCTGATGGGCGGCAAAGGCAAGGTCATCCTCATCACCGCCGGATTGGCCGCGCTGAACCTGAACCAGCGGCTTGATGGCGCCCGCCAGGCCATCGCCGGCACGGACATCGAGATCATCGGCCTGGAAGCCCACAACGAGAACCTCGACAAGGCCTACGACATCGTAGAGAACGTCGTCACCGCCAACCCTGACCTGAAGGGCATCTACATGACCAGCGGTGCCCACGTGGCCGCGCAGGCCCTGAAGGCCATGGGCAAGAAACCCGGTGAGATCGTTGTGGTCGGCTTCGACGTATTCGACCCCATGCCCGAACTGATCCGTGAGGGGTACGTCTCGGCTACCGTCAGCCAGCGGCCCTTCCTGATGGGCGAACTATCGGTCAAGTGGCTGATCGACCTGAACAAGGGGACCAAGAAACCACCCAAATCCAAGATATTGGACACCGGCACAATCCTGGTGACCAAAGAGAACCTGGAAGAATACCTGTCGGTCCCACATTGACAGGCAACAGCATAACCTCCTGAAATGCACAAAGGGCGGCCGAAAGGCCGCCACCCTTTTTGTTGCCAACGCACCGCCTGGATGCACCCCAAACCAACCAGTTGCCCATATTGAAATGTCTGATATAATTGTTCCGGTGGGAAACTGATTCACGATCAGAAGCACAGGAAGAACAGCGAATGAGGTGGTTTGGGACGCGGGGGTATTAACCATGAAGGGCAAGTCAGAAGTGATCATCGAGCAGGATGGACGGCCAGTGGCAGTGGTGATGTCCTACGAGCGATACGAAGCATTGTTGGAGGAGCTGGCCGATCTGCGGGATGGGCCATTTGCAGCGGCGGAGCTGGCCGCCTGGCGAGCGGACCCGACGACGGGACAGGAGTGGGAGGCATTTCTGGCTGAGGTCGAAGTGAGTGAGGAATGAGCCGGTGGAACGTTGGACAGTGATCGTTGGCCGCCCAGCCGCGCAAGATATGGCGACGGTTGCCAGTGGACGTGCAGGAGCGGTTGAAGGCGGTGATCGGCGGCCTGCTGGACGATCCACGTCCGCATGGCTATCGGCGATTGAGTGGGCACGAGGAATTATATCGAGTGCGGGCGGGGGACTGGCGAGTGATCTACCACATTGACGATAGTCGGCGATTGGTGATAGTTGTGGCGATTGGCCCGCGTGGTCAGGTATATCGGGAATTGTGAAATATCGTGAAATGAGGTGCTGAGCCGACCTTTCGCTGTTCCTTCGCTGCGGCCCAGAGCACAGCTTCGGCGCCATCGTCCCCTCAACCGTATGTCGGGTATGGAAACCCGACCTACGGCGGCTACGGCTCAACTCCCATCGTGCTGAGCCGCAGGCGAAGAATCTCGCTCTGGCAGGCGGAGCTCAAATATAGTACGTCATGCGTTGCAACTGGATGACCGGGTCCAGATACTCCACCCGCACCCCCGGCGGCGCAATGATGGTCGTCGGCGCGTAGTTCAGAATCCCTTTGATGCCGGCCTCGACCAGTCGGTCGGCCACCTGCTGCGCCTCCTGAGCGGGAATGGCCAATATCGCCAGCCGGAAGCCCTTTTCGCGGATGACCTGTGCCATATCCTGCACGTCCTGAATGACCAGCGTCCCCCATTGCAGGCCGATCTTGGCCGGGTTCTTGTCGAATATGGCAGCAATGCGGAAACCGCGATTGACCAACGTGGTGTGATGCACCAGCGCATGGCCCAGGTCACCCGCGCCGACCAGGACGACGGGCCACTCATGCTCGACGTGCAAAATGCTCCTGAGCTGCTCGATCAAGTGGGCCACATCATAGCCCGTGCCCTGCTTGCCAAACTCGCCAAAATGCGACAGGTCCTTGCGAATTTGGGCCGAGCTGATGCCCAGCTTCTCGGCCAGCTCCTTGGACGAAGTGACTTTGTGCCCCTCCGCCGCCATATACATCAGACAACGGAGGTACAGCGGCAAACGGCTCACCACAATGTGCGGCGGATGTTGTGTCGACTGGACCATTTTTGCCTCCCCAACCATGATCGGTCCCAGCGTCGGCGTCCAGGCCGGCGTCAGGCTGTGAATTTCTGCTCAAGCATTATCATACCACATTTTGGGGTACGTGGCAAGAACACAATCAGGAAGCCAGGACAAACGCCACCGCATAGTGGGCGGTATGCGACAGGCTGACGGCCCATTCCGTCAGCCCCAACGCCTGAGCCTGCGCCAGAGCCTGGCCGCGCAGGTGCAGATAAGGCGCTCCCTGCACATCGTTCAGCACCTCAATGTCCGTCCAGCAGACCTGGCCGAAACCACAGCCCAACGCCTTGACCGCCGCCTCTTTGGCTGCCCAGCGCGCCGCCAGCGAAGCGACCCGTTCACCGCAGTACTCCCGCTCTGCCGGCGAATACACCCGCCGCAGAAAGCGTTCGCCGTAGCGTGCCATCAGGCGGTCAATGCGGCCAGTCTCGACCAGGTCAACGCCTATTCTAGACAATACAACGCTGCTCCCCGTAACCCCGGCCTATGCCGCGGTAGATGAAACCCAACTCTTTCATCACGTCAACGTCATACAGGTTTCGCCCATCAATGAACACGGGATGGCGCATGGACTCCTTGATGCCGGCCAGGTTCAGGTGCTTGAACTCGTTCCAATCGGTGACCAGGATCAGCGCGTCACTGCCGCGCGCCACTTCATAAGCGTCGCGGCAATATTCCACATGGGGCAAGACCTTGCGCGCATTGTCCATCGCCACCGGATCGTAGGCCTTGACGATAGCTCCCTCAGCCTGCAAGAGGTGAATGACCTCCAGGGCCGGCGATTCACGGATGTCGTCGGTGTTCGGCTTGAAGGCCAGGCCCAGGATGCCAATCTGCTTGTCGGCCAGATGGCCGAGCAGTTCACGCACCTTCTGCACCACGCGCAACCGCTGGTCGCGGTTGATCTCCATGATGGCGCGCAGCAACTGCGGATGGCTGCCGTGCACCGCCGCCATGTGCTCCAACGCCTTCACGTCCTTAGGGAAGCATGAGCCGCCGTAGCCAATGCCGGCGTCCAGGAAATACCGGCCGATGCGCTTATCATAGCCCATGCCCGCCGCCACTTCCTTCACGTCCGCGCCCAGCCGTTCGCAAATCGAAGCGATTTCATTGATGAACGAGATACGGTTCGCCAGGAAGGCGTTGGAGGCATACTTAATCATCTCCGCCGTGCGCAGGTCGGTGATGATGATCGGCGCCCGCAGGGTCATGTAGAGCTGGCCGACCTTCTCGGCCGCTTCCCGATTGGTCGCGCCCAACACAATGCGGTCAGGGTACATGAAGTCCTGCACCGCCGAGCCCTCGCGCAGGAACTCCGGGTTCGACACCACATCGAAAGCGATGCCGGCCGGCCGGTGTTTCTCCACGATTTCAGCCACCCAATCGCCCGTGCCGATGGGCACGGTGCTCTTGTTGATGATGATCAGCGGCGCGGTCATCGCCTCGGCAATGCTGCGTGCTGCCGCCCGCACGTAGGTCAGGTCGGCCTCGCCGCCCATGCCCGACGGCGTGCCGACGGCAATGAAGGCAAACTGGGCATCTTGCACACCCTCCGGATACGACGTGGTGAAACTGAGACGTCCGCTGGCGACATTGCGGCGCACCATCTCCTCCAGACCGGGCTCGTAGATGGTCATCTCCCCGTTCCGCAGCCGATTGATTTTGGACTCATCAATGTCCACACACACCACCTGATTCCCCATATCGGCGAAACAGGTGCCGGTCACCAGACCGACATAACCCACCCCGACAATACAAATCTTTCTCACACATCCTCCTTTTGATTTGCCGTGCTGTAAACGGACATCTTCGCTGGGGAGCTTTATGCTTTATACCACAGGAACAGCAGATGCGCAATTTCACGTACCAACTGCCTGCTGGACAAAATGTGGTAGATGGTGTAACCTTACGGACAAATTGAGTCCCGCCTGAAACAAGGCAGAGTCTCGCCGAATCAAACACATCGTAACCGCTATTTGAAGGGAGCCAGGCAACGGAAACGAGCCAATGGACCTTAGACTGACCGACAAAACTGTGCTGATTACCGGCGCATCGAGCGGCATCGGCGCGGCGACCGCGCAGGTTTTCGCTGAGGAGGGCGCCGATGTCGTCGTTTCGTATCATCAGAACAGGGATGGCGCGGCGCGCACCCAGCAGGCTGTCCTATCCCGCGGCCGTCGGAGTTGGCTATGCCAGATGGATGTCAGCGACCCGCACAGCGTCGCCGCTGCCATTGAGCGGCTGCAGGGCCAGGTTGACGGCCTCGACGTACTGGTCCTGTGCGCCGGCTACAACATCATCCAACCGTTCGATCAGATCACGCCCGAGGACTGGAACAGGGTTGTAGACATCAACCTCAACGGCCCGTTCTACGTGTTGCAGGCCTGCCTGCCGCTGCTGCGCGACGGAGCCAGCGTGGTGACCGTGTCCAGTGTGGCCGCCCACGTGGGTGCACCCAACCATGTCCACTATGCCGCCGCCAAAGCTGGCCTGGTCAACCTGACCAAGAGCGCGGCGCGGCTGTTGGCCCCGCGCGTACGGGTAAACTGCGTCGCTCCGGGCATTGTCATCACCCCAATGGGGCAAGACACGCTGGCCTCGTTGCCACCCGATTACATTCAGAAGAAATTGCTGAGCGACCACTTTGCCACACCAGAAGAGGTCGCCCGCTGCATCGCCTTTGTCGCCAGTCCACTGCTGAGCTTCATGACCGGCGCCACCATTGACATCAACGGCGGCCGTGAGCTGCGTTAGTCTGCGGCGAGGCCGGAGCGAGGCGCGCTGTCGCGCCTCATCCGTCATTCTGAGCTCCCCCCACGGCGCGTGGACGCGCCGCTCTTTGGGCAAGAAACATCAGTTGAACCACGAAGGACACGAAGAATTTGAGCAAACATTGATTAGCTTCGTGCCCTTCGTGTGCTTCGTGGTTTAAGATGCTTCGCCTGCGGCTCAGCATGACGGGGGAGAGGCGTGCTGTCAACGGATGTGTAGCGTAGCCCCT
>DAOTYC010000103.1:0-25290 GCA_034435095.1 Anaerolineae bacterium
TCGGCCCGGCCGCCGGCCACGATGCTCACGATGTCGCGGAACATGTCGGCGCGGGGCAGGTACCAGAAAGAAGTGATGAGCGCGGCCAGCGCAAGCGATTTCAGCAGATTGAGCCACGGACGGGCGGGCAGCAGCAGGCTGAACACAGCCGCACTGATGAGCAACACGGACAGCGCAGGCAACCAATTGCCCAGGAACAGCGTGGCGGCCAGGTCTGCGTTCGGGCTGTACCACAGCCACGTCAGCGACAGGCCGGCTGCGATGGCGACAGTCGCCCTGATCAAGAGCCCGATCCATCCCATCGCCCCCGTCATGGCGAGCCGTCCGCAGGGCGGCGAAGCAATCTCAACCTGCGAGATCGAGTTTGCACCGCGTTCGGCCCGCAATAACAGGCCAGCATCATTGGCTGGCAGATTATCCGCAGCTTCGCCCGGCTCTGACAGCCGCATCTTCCGGCGCAGGCTGTCCGCCGCCATGCTGCCGACAGTCAGAGCAAGCGGGCCAGACACGAACAGGACCGGCGTCCATTTGTACAGCATCGCCAGCCCAAGCGTCACACCAAACAATACCGAGTACGTGGTGATACGAAAACGGTCGGAGCAGAACAGCGTGTAGACAGCCAACGTGGTCATCGCCGTCAGAGCATAGTCAATATAGGTGTAGTGCGCCATCGAGAACAGAAAAGGCGACATTGAGCCGAGAAACGCAGCCAGCAGGCCAGTGCGTACATCATAGAGCCTGGCGCCAATACCGTAGAGCGAAAGCAGCAAAATCAGCATGTATATCACATTGACCATGGCGGCCACATCGGCGGATGTGCCAAAGATGCGGTACAGTGGCACCGCTGATAGCGGAAACAGCGGCGGATAATAGCCAATGTTCAGACTGAACACCTGGAAGAGGGTCACGATATTGACTGGCCGCAATATCTCGTCGAAGATGAGCGTGCTGACCAGGTGCTTGGGGCGGTCCCAGCCGACTGCGAACTGATTGGCCGACAGCCACAGGTAGACGCCGACCGAATGGAAAGCCCAAAGCAGCACGACCAGGGCGGCCGGCAGCCAACGGCGGCGAGGTGAGGTGGTCAGCGACTGGGTCACAGAGTGTGAGGCTGACATTCCCCCATCTCACTCCATGCCTTCTTGCGCAGCACCGTGCCCGGCCCTTTGTGCAAGTAGGCGGTTGCGAAGGCGTAGAAATACCAGCGCAGGTAGGCCGGCAGCCACTTGAGAATCCGAAATCGGCTGCTGCCCTTCTTTCGCTCGAACCACAGCGCGGGCACCTCGGTAATCCCCCAGCCAAGTCGCTGACACTTTGCCAGCAGCTCAATGCTGTAGGTGAAACCCACCTCTGACTCAATCTCCACCGTTTCCAGCAGGCGACGTGAGAACAGACGGAAGCCATTGCTGGCGTCGCGGGTCGGCAGCCGGGCGAAATGGTACAACGTAAAGGCCGCCAGGCGAACCAAAATGGCTTTCTGCCAGCGGCAGCCTTCCATGCAGCCCCCCGGCATGAAACGGCTGGCGACCACCACGTCATGGCCCTCCTGGAACTTTTGGAACATGAGATCAATGATATGGGTATTGTAGTCATCGTCGGCGGGCACAACCACCACTGCCGGGGCGGTCACATGCTCGAAGCCAGTGACTATCGCCCCATGCACTCCATGCCGACGGTTCTTGACCAGTTGAATCGGCACACCACCGCTTTTCTCGCCCGCGGTCATCGTCTCTTGATAACGCCGCAGGGTCTCCAGCGTGGTGTCTTCGTCGAAGTCATAGCAGATGAGCACGCGGAAGGGCGTCTTAACCGACTTGCGCAGCGCCTCCAGCACGCGGACGATGTTGTCTCCCTCGTTGTACACCGGGATAACGATGTCGAGAGCAGCGTCACCCTGGTCGAGGCGAACGGCCTGAGGCTCTTCGCTGCGCACAGAATGACCTGGAACGTGCTCAAAGCCGCGTTGAGAGGAAGAGTGAGCGTTCATGAGACTCCTTCACACAATCCTTGGCGTGGGCAGCGGGACAATGAACCGTCCTCGGAACCCCTTTTGTTGCAGTTTGGGTATCAGCTCATCGGCGATGTGCCATGAAAACAGCAGGGCATATTCGGGCTGGTCAGAGAACAGGCAAGATTCTTCCACCACAGGGATCAGCGTACCCGGCATGTATTTGCCGTTCTTGTGCGACCCTGGCACTTCAAGCACGCGGTCTATGATGCCGTCATCCAAGCCCACGTAATTGATCAGCGTGCTGGCCCGTGACGGCGCACCGATGCCATAAATCCGCTGGCCGCGCTTCTTGATGTCCGCCAGCAGTGTGTACAGCTCCAGTTTGGAGAGAGTCACGCGCCGCGAGAACTCCTTCAGCCTCTCCATATTCACTCCATAAGCATCTTCTTCCCGCAACATCTCTGCGACCGAAGGCCGGACCGGGAACTTGCCGGCCCGCGCCGCATACACTCGCATTGAACCCCCATGGGTCGGGATGCGCCTGGCATGAAAAACTTCCAGACCGTGCATATTCAGCAGATGTCGGAGGCTATGCAGGGAGTAGTAGCGCAGGTGCTCATGGTAAATGGTGTCATATTGCAGCGTCTCAAGCAGACTGATCAGGTAATGAGACTCGGAGATGAAGACCCCACTTTCCGCCAACAGCAACAGAATACTCTCGACGATGTCGTGGATGTTCTCGATGTGGGCGAACACGTTGGTGGCGGTGATGACCGTCGCCGGGCCGTGCTCGGCCAGCGACTGCGCTGCCGTCTGGCGATTGAAAAAGGCAATGATCGTGTGAATTCCCCGCTCGTTCGCCAGGTTGCCCACCTGCGAAGGCTCTATGCCAAGCACCCGGTGGCCTCCATCGCGAAAGTTGCTCAATAGCGTGCCATCGTTTGAGCCAATGTCAACCACCAGGTCGTCGGGCCCGAGCGGCACAATGGTCTGCGCCTCACGGTACAGCCCGGCGAAGTTCTCGCGCAGAATGCGGGTCGTGCCGCTGGTGTAAGGGTAGTCTGGCGGGAACAGGATCTGCGGGTCTACCACCAGACCCAATTGCACCAATTGACAGTTGGGGCAATACAGCCATTCGGCCGGATAGGCTGGCTGTTCGTGAGGTCGCTCGCCGATGGGGCGCATCTGGTTGACGGGCGGCAGATAACCGAGGAACAGACACGATTGCAGGTCGCTGCTGTCGCAGACCTGACAGCGTTCCACAACGACGCTCGAACCGGTGCCGGCGGCGAGTTTGGGTGTTGCCTGGCTCATTGCTTAGTATCCTCCTCCTGGCGCGAGATGCGCGTTCTCATCGTACCAGCGCGCGGTAACCGACAACCCTTCACGAAGCGAGTAGCGAGGGCGATAGCCGAGCGCGCTCAATTTTGTGATGTCCGGGCAGCGTCTGGGTGCGCTGCCGGTTGCCGCCTGGCCTGGAATGACCGCCACCTTCCGGCCAAAGTATTCCGCCACCAGGCGCGCCAATTCTGCGATGGTCACTTCCTCCGGGTTGCCAATGTTGTAGATGCCCAGGTGTTCTCCACGCTCCAAAAGCAAACTCAACCCATCAATGAAATCTTCAATGAAGACGAAAGCGCGGGTTTCCTGGCCCGTGCCTTGAATCGGGAACTGAATGAGCTCTTCCCCCGGCGCGTTCTCTCGTTCTGTGAACGACTTCATCCGCAGCACAAATTGTGGGATGACGTGCTCCCAGCCCATGTCCGGCCCATACACGTTGTGCGGGCGAAAAATGATCACGCGCTGAAAATACTTGCGCCCAAAATTGATGGCCATAATCTCGCTGATGATTTTGCCCGCTGCATAGGAATAGCGCGGATTGTGCGGGTCGGGGATGGAAAGCGGCGCGGTTTCGTCGGTGGGCACCTTCGGCGGCGTCTGATACACTTCCGAGCTGGAGGCCAGAACCAGTTCGCCAACCCCCCGTTCGATACAGGCATCGAGCACATTGACCATGCCCTTGACCCCCACATCGAGCACCAGTTCCGGTTGTTCGTAGAAGAACCGGGTGCCGTTGACAAACGCCAGGTGGCAGACACTCTCTGCGCCCATCATCGCCCGGCTCACAGCGTCGCGGTCGCGCACGTCGGCCTGAATGAATTCGATGTCATCGGCGACCGTGTTCAATCGCCGCGCCGACCCGCGCGATTGATTGTCCAGGACACGCACGCGGTGTCCCGCGCGCACGAGGCGCTGCACCAACGCCGCGCCGATAAACCCGCACCCTCCGGTAACCAGGTAGCTTTTGCTCGTCATCTTCCTCCCAGTAGCCGTTAAAATGGCTCGCGGATCAGGCATCCGCCTGCGTCCGAACGTCGGGCTGCTTCCAGCAGGCGTTGCACTCGCAAGGCGTCGGCGAAATCGGGGTGAGCCGGCGCGCCGCTGCGCACCCAATTCACGAAGCGCGCAGCCAGGCGTCCGACCAGTGGCGTGCGCCCATCCTCCACTCCTTCAAACTCGTCAGGCAGGGCAAATTCTTCCAAGCGATTGGACTGTCTTTCCCCGATAAACAGCCGGAAACCACGGGCGTAGTCGGCGGTCGGATTGTGCAGCACCAGTGCGCCTTCATCCCCGTAGAATGCGAGCCGATGGCCCACACCCAAGAACGCATTAATGCTGACTGAAACCGAAACGGGAACGCCAGACCGCAGCTTAAGGCTCAGCATATCCGTCGTATCCCCTGTGCGCGTATCGTTTGGTGCGCGGCAGAGCCGGGCCGTTAACTCTGAAATCGGCCCCAGGAACCACTCGATGTAATGAAAAGTGTGGGAAACAAAGAGATGGAGCGCGCCCCCACCTGCGTCGCGATCAGTCTTCCAGGAAGCCAGGCCCATCCTGTTCGCATAGGTCTCGATGTGCCAATCAATGGCGACATAGCGCAAAGGGCCAAGGCGGCCTTCTTCCAGCAGAGAACGGGCTGTGCGCCAGCTCAACAACTCTGGCAACTCGAAATCGCACATATTGGCCACACCTGCCCGCTGCGCCGATTCCGCCATCTCTTCGGCTTCTGGCAGCGAAGCCGCCAAGGGCTTTTCGCAAAACACGGCTTTGCCTCGCGCGATGGCCGCCAGTGCGATGGCCGGCTGAAGGCGGGGGACGGTTGCGATGGAGACCGCGGCGATTTCCGGGTCATTGACCAAAGCCTGCCAATCGCCGTATGCTTTGGCAATGCCGAACCGCCCGGCAGCCTCGCGCGCTCTGCTTTCACTGCTGGCACACACGGCGACAACCTGGCAGCCTTCCGTTGACAGGAACGCTGGAATATGGGCCCTTTGACCGAAACCGACTCCAACCACGCCCAGTCGTACCTGTGTTGTCCCCTGTCCTTGTTGAGAATGCGTCATGTTCAGCCCTCAAATTGATACAGCGTCGGGCAGGTAGTGCCAAACATCAACCACAGGCGTCGTCCCGGTGCGCAATCCCCGGTACGCGCTGTGCGGTACGCACAGCACCAACGCATCGCTGCCCTTTAAGACATCCTCCAGCGGCAACAGCTCCGGGTCGGACTGGACGTGTGGGTCGGTCGTCAACACGCCCTTCGCTCTGAATTTCAGGATTTTTTTCAGCTTGTAGCTCAAAGAAGCACGTATGTCGTCGCTGTCAGCCTTGAACGCCATGCCCAGCAGCCCGACCACCGTCTGCGACAGGTCAAGGCGGCGGGCCAGGCGGTCAACCACGTAGTAGGCCATTCCCTCGTTGACCAACATGGCGGCATGGCCGAGCGTAAACTGGTTGTTGTAGAAAGCGGCCAACTGCATGGTGTCTTTGACCAGACACGGCCCGGAAGCAAAACCAGCCGGAGGCAAATCCTTGGCGCGGGGATAGTTCTTTTTCATGCCCTCCAATACGCGATAGTAATCAACACCCGCCGAGCTGGCCATCATATAGAACTGATTGGCGACCGCGAAATGCACATACCGATAGGCGTTGCTAAACAGCTTGGCGAACTCGGCCTCCATCGGCGTCAGGCGCACCACTTCAGGCGAGATAAGTGAGAAGACGCGCTCCGCGGCGGCTTCGGCCTCCGGCGTTACGCCGCTGATGATCTGCGGATGCTGGGAGATCTCTTCAATAGCCTGGCCCTGAACCACCCGCTCGGGACAGAACGCGACCAACGGATGTTTGCCTCTGGAGGTGAGATAATTGTGCAGCCACTGTGTTGTGCCTGGGTACACGGTTGAACGCAAGATAATGAAATGGTCGTCGGTCAAATAAGGCAGCAGTTCATCTACGCAATCGCCAATTACGCGCAAGACCGGGTTCATGAACTCGTCCACCGGCGTGCCGATGGTAATAATAACCGTCGGCGCGACGGCCACGCTGGCCGGGTCCGACGAAAACAACAGCCGACCGCTCGCCAGTGCCCGGTCGAGCAATGGCTGCGCCCCTCTCTCAAAGTAGGGCAATTTACCGCTCGAAATAGTCGCCAGCACCTCTGGGTTGGCGTCGTAGATGATCACGCGCAGGCCTTTGTCAGCGAACGACAGGGCCAGCGGAAACCCGACATGCCCTCCCCCGCCCACTATGTTGATATCAGCCTGCATTTTCTCTGCGCTCGCCTTCATTCGCGTCTCCCAATCGTGACCATGAAGTCGCTTTTCAGTATGGCCAGGAAAATGACCGCCAGGTGCAACGCATGATCGAGCCGCCCTTCATAGACATCTTGGAGCAGCTCGGCCCGCTCATGGACCACCAGCTCGATACCGCCTTCCCGGGGGGCATTCTGGCGGGCTGGCTTCACTTGAGGGGCGAAGTAGGCCCACAGACGATTAGCCAGCCGACCAGTATCCGGCGCGAGACAGCCCAGCAGCTCCATTTTCTCAGCCTCGTAGCCTGTCTCTTCCAACAGCTCGCGCCTGGCAGCCTCTTCGGGCGACTCTTCGCCTTCGACATGGCCGCTGGGCAGCTCAAGCGTGTAGCCTTCGATGGCCGGACGGTATTGCCGCACCAGCAACACCCGGTTGCTTTCGGTTGTCGCAAAGACAGAAACGTAGTCTTCGAGCTCCAGCGCGTAATAGGGCATATTGGCGTCCCAGCCGGCCACTGCCTTAGCCACCACATCAAACCACGCTGTGGAGAAAACGGTTTGACGGTCAACAATCTGACTCATGTATCCACCCCTTTACAAACCAATCCTGATGTCCTCCAGCACGACTTTGTCGCCGCTCTGACACGCCGGGCTGCTGCAGCCTGCGATGGGCAGGCGATGCCCGGTCTCGGCGTCGTACAGGCCAGTCTCAATACGATATACGCCCGGCGGCGCCGTGGGCGGAATGGGCACATCATACTGGTCGCGGATGAGCTCGCCTGTTGCCCACTCAGTCGTCGGATAGAAGCCGTCTACCGGCTCATTGTCCTTCTGAGCAACCAGTTGTCCATCCGCAGCGACCAGATGGTTGAATACCGTGTACCTGCGTTCAAACGGGCCTTTGACCAGCCAGAACAGTTCCAGATGAATAACGCCACCCGGCCGATAACTGCCTTCAATATTATAACCCAACAAACGCACCTTGTCAGAAAAGTCAATGGCAACCGGGTGTTCCAGACCCAATTGAGCCGATAATTGGGCGTCCAGCCCATCAGGCGAGAGAGGCCGTTGTCGCGGCACAGCGACAGGGCCAACCGTGAATGGCCCATCGGCTGGCGGCAGGGTCTGTTGCGTGTAGGGCTGCAACCAGTCTACCGTGACCAGGTAAGAGCCCGGCGGCGTACCAGGTTTGACTACGATCCCGTGCACGTCGCGGATGATTACGCCCGGCGCCCATTCAGCGGTCATAAAACCATCCCAGACGGGATAGCTTTCCTGCTCACCCCACACGTGGTGGACAGCGTTGATGAGTTTCAGGTACAGGCGGTAGTTGTCGCCCACCGGCTCGAGACACTGCCAATAGAACGTGATGACCAGGTACTGGTCGCCTTCAAATTCGGTCAGCCCGTCATCTACGTCATAGCCCAGCAGCCGCACCTTGCCGCCGAAATCCCGGTTGACGGGAAACTGATACGGCGACACGTCTGGTGGAATGTCTTTCGGCACCCGATAGACCCAGGCGTAATCCAATCCGGCCAGGTTGACCACGTGGTCAGGCGTCAGCGACTGGAAAAACGACAGGAGCTTTTGATTCGGAATCTGCCGCTGGAGCTGATTGATGTAGAGAACCATGTAATCGGCTTGAGTCCAGGGAAATACACCGATGGGGTCCTGGTGGTACACTCTGACATCCCAGGAGTGGCCCTTGAACAGGTAGGCCATCGTTTGCTTGGCGTACCAGGTTGCTGCGTTCAGGTTTTCGGCGTCGGGCCGGGCGTTCAAATAGGCGGCTGCCTGGTCATAGCCCTCACCCCAGCCGATCAGCAACACCTTCGCTGCCTGTTTAATCCCCCCCAAGAGGGGATTGTAGGCGGTCAGATAGTAAGGGTAGGCGGGCAGGCTGCTCGCGCCCTGCAGCGCGATTGACCCGATGATGACGACGGCTCCAACCCATGCTGTCCCTCGCCTGGCGAACCTTGCCAGCAGCCTTGCGCCCTCCAGCAGGCCGGCGGCGGCAAGCAGATTGAGATAGGGGAAGATGGGCAGTACGTAGCGGTCGAATTTCTTGGCGCCCAACGTCATGAAAACTGTGAACGAAATCGCCAACCCCCAAAAAATCGCCAGCCAGAACGACGCATCAGCCTGGCCCCCATTTCCCTCGCCCGTCCGCCGGCTGCCGCGCCAGAGGGTCAGCCAGGAGAGAAGCAACCCTATCGTCGCGACTGGCGTCAGGCGATACAGGGTCGCCACCGGGTAGAACAGCGGGCCGGGGTCGGCGCGCAATTGCCCTATGAAGAAATTGTCGCGTTCGTGGGGCGACGCTGCATATCCCAAGGCTTTGTCCACGACGCCGGCAACAGTCCCCAGAGGGTCCACCCACATCGCCGGCCACAGAATTACAAACACGGCGGCTGCCACCAATGCCCACAAAGTCAAACCCAAGATAAGCCGCCTGTACGGGATTGCGGCCCGACGCAGGACGCAACAGGCGAACGCGACAGCGACCGACGCCGGAGCCAGAAACAGAGCAGTAGATTTCGACAGGAACGCCAGCCCGGCGGTTGCGCCCGAGAAAAGCAACCATCGCCAGGCCGCGGAACAACGCATGGCAGGGGGCAGGCCAGCTTCATCCGGCGTATTCTCTTTTAGCCACACCGCAAACGACAGGGCCGAACACGTCATGAAAGCGGTGCTCAGCGCATCGTGGTGGATCACGCGCGAGAGGGCCAGGCAGAACGGGTCGAGGGCCAGCAGCCCCGCCCCAAGCAACGCCGCCTCACGCCCGATCAACCTGCGGGCCAGAAAATAAACCACAACCACCAGGGCTGAAAAGAGCAAGACGGTTGGGAAACGCGCCGCGGGCAGGACATCCATGAGATGCACGGGGACATCGCCCAGGGGCAACGACCCCAGCCACAACTGTCCCTCGTGCCAGGCCACGTTCGGCCAGTATTGCGCGAGGATGCCAATTGCGCCAGTCCAGCGGGTGGTCACGCCTGGATGGCCTACCTGGAAAGTCGCTGCCAGGTCTCCACGGGACAGAGCATCCAGAAAACCGACGGCTCGTCCAACCCACAGGTTTTCATCGGGCGTCAGGAAAACGCTCAACCCGAAGGTTCGGGGCAGAAACGCCAAAAAAAATAAGGCTAGGCCGAGAAGCCAGTCCCGGCGGCCTCTTCTTTCGCCCTCACAGAGTTCTGTTTGCACTGAGCAGTATTGCAATCCTCACCTACTCGATTTGCTTGCCAGTGGCGCAAGTATAACATACTTCACCAGGGCACGCAAAAGACTGGCTGCTGATGTTCGATTAGCCCAACCCGCAAAACAATGGTATAATTATCGAAGCAATTTGAGAATGATAGGGGACAGGTTGAGAGTTACAAACTCGCCCATCGCAAATGTGCGCGGCATGGCCGATGTGTTGCCTGGCGAGGCCCACGTCCATCGCCGCATTATGGACGTGCTCGTCCGGACGCTGGAGTCTTTCGGCTACAAGCATATTGACGTGCCGGTCATTGAATACGCCGAGCTGTTCTTCGCCAAATCCGGTGAGGACATCATTTCCAAGATGTACTCGTTTTCGTTCAAGAACCGGCATCTGTGCCTGCGCCCTGAATTTACTGCATCGGTGGGCCGCGCATTCGTGAACCACCTGCAGGATCAGCCGTTGCCATTGCGGCTGTACTACCTCGGGCCGGCCTTCCGCTACGAGAAACCACAGCGAGGCCGCTATCGCCAATTCCACCAGATCGGGCTCGAGCTGATCGGCGCGCCGAGTCCCTGGGCCGACGCTGAAATCCTCCGCTGCGCCTGCGAGGGGCTGGAGAGGCTCGGCCTGTTCGATTACCACATCGTTATAGGGCATATCGGGGTGGTGACCGACCTGCTGCGGGCCTTTGAGCTTGACCGTCGGGCACAGGGCTTCCTCATCCAGAACCTGGAAAACCTCTGGAAGGACGGCCGTGGGGTCGAGCACGTAAGGGCCCGGCTGCAGGAAGTATATCCCAGCCTGGACCCCGCCCAGACGATGACATCTCCGCAACCTGCGGATTGGTCGGCTTTCACGGCGAGCATGTCTTCAGCCCAAGCAGACATCGAACCGGGCATGTTGAGACGACTGACCGAACTGGGCGAGGAAGAAGTCCGCCGCTTCCTGCGAGACTTTCTGGCCCGCATGGAAATCGGCATTGGATTGGGCTGCCGCGAGCCGGAAGAGGTGGTGGAAAGGCTGGTACGCAAGATCCGGTATCGAGACATGTCGGAGAAACTGCACCGTGCTGTAGACCTGTTGAGCCAGCTCAGTCGCCTCGCCGGCAACCCGGCGGAGACGCTTCGAAACGTCGAGCAGCTCCTGCACCAGTACGGCCTGAGCCTCGAGCCGCTGGGCCAATTGCATCGCCTTCTTGAAGCGTTCGACCAATACGGGCTCGACCTGCATAAGATGACGCTGAACCTGGGCATGGGGCGCGGCCTGCAATATTATACCGGCATGATTTTCGAGATTTACCACAGCGCGATTTCCACCGAGAATCAACTTTGCGGCGGCGGCCGGTACGACGATTTGATCCAGACTTTGGGGGGCAGGCAACCGGTGCCCGCCTGCGGGTTTTCCTACGGCCTGGAAAGGTTGCGTCTGGCCTTAAACTGGTCGAGTGAGCCTGTAGCCAGCCATGTCCTGGTCATTCCTGTCGAAGAGGCTGACCGCGCCGCGGCCTGTCAGGTAGCCCAGTCGCTGCGCAACCTGGGCCTGCGAGTCGAGACCGACGTGCGGGAGCGTGGTGTCAAAGGGAACTTGCAGTATGCAGACCGCTCCAACATCCCATTCTGTGTCATCATCGGCGGCCAGGAGCGGGCAACGGATACCATCGTGGCGCGGGATATGCGACGACAACAGGAAATGGTCGTGCCGCGCGCTGAATTGGGCGCATTCGCCCGCCAAATTGAGGCGAGCATGGCGGAGCGAATATGAACACTTCACCTGATGAGATCCGATTGGCCCTGCCCAGCAAGGGGACATTAGAGGCCTCCACGATGGAGTTCTTGGAGGCGTGCGGCCTGCGGGTGGATAGGAACAACCCGCGACAGTACACGGCGACGATGCCAGCAGCGCCGGGCCTGGTCGTGCTTTATCAGCGGGCTACGGACATTGTTGAGAAGGTGCGAGAGGGCAGCGTGGCGATGGGCATCACCGGCTACGACATCGTTGCTGAGCTGTCGGAAGAGGGCGATTCTATCATCATGCTTCATCCTGATTTGGGCTATGGTCGCTGTGACCTGGCAGTCGCTGTGCCTGACTCCTGGATTGACGTGATTTCTATTGATGACCTGGCGGATGTCGCCCTGCTCATGCGCGAAAAAGGCAAGACGTTGCGAGTGGCGACCAAATTCGTCAACCTGACGCGAGACTTTCTTCAGTCCAAAGGCATCTCGCATTACTCGATTGTGCAGGCAGAGGGGGCCATCGAGGCCAGCCCCAGCATTGGCTACGCCGATGTCATCGTTGATTTGGTTGCCAGCGGCATGACCCTGCGCGACAATCGGCTCAAACGGATTATCGGCGGTACAATTCTGAAATCTCAGGCCTGTCTGATCGGCAACAGGCGCGTGCTCCGCCAGAACCCGGCCGCGCTCAGCGCGGCGCAGGTCATACTGGAGTTCATAGATGGTTATCTGATGGCGCGGCGGTATTGCTCGGTCTTCGCCAATATCTACGCCAGTTCGGCGGAGGAAGCGGCGCGGCGGGTATTGGCCCAGCCCGACGTGAAAGGACTGAAAGGCCCAACTATTGCCGAAGTCCACACGGCTTCCCTCAGCGGACAAAGATGCTTTGCCGTGCACGTCACCATTGAAGAAAGTAAATTGTACCAGGCAGTTCAGCAGTTGCGCCAGGCAGGCTGTGTTAGCCTGACGGTCTTGCCGGTCAATTATGTCTTCCAGGAGACATCGCCGAGCTATCAGCAATTGCTGGGCCGTCTGCGGCGCACCGCTGAAGCGGAGACAGAATAAAAAAGAGGAGGCATGGCGCGCCCCCTCGGTACATCAGGGGTGGATGACGGGATTCGAACCCGCAACATTCGGTTCCACAGACCGATGCTCTGCCTTTGAGCTACATCCACCGTGTTTCTCAGTTTGTGACTGAATTAGTATAGCATAATTCTGGTTTATACGCAAACGATATTCAATTCATAATGTAGGAGGGGATCCGATGTCAGAAGAAAAACCGACCAAGCCGGCAGAAATTTTCGCCTCTATGCCCGCCGGGATGAACGCAGAGAAAGCGCAGGGCATCAACGCCACTTTCCAGTTCGAGCTGGAAGGCCCCGATGGCGGACAATGGGCCGTTCAAATCACGGATGGCCGTTGCAGCGTCATGGAAGGCGTTGCCGACCAACCGACGGTCACGATCAAGATGAGTGACAAGGATTTTGTGGCTCTGGCGGTGGGCCAATTGCAGGCCACTCCAGCTTTTCTCATGGGCAAAATCAGGGTATATGGCGATTACGTGCTCGCCACCAAGTTGCCCGTCTTGTTTGAGGATTAGCGTTATTGCCATGCGATTCAAACTGCTCGCCTGTGAAGTCCTGGCCCGTGAAGTCTACCTGTGTGCTGCTCGCTCGCCGCATATCATTGATGTCGAACTGGTCGAGAAAGGGTTGCACAACACGCCCGATTTGTTGCGCGTCGAGTTGCAGGGCCGCATCAACCGCACGCGCGACGGTCTTTACGACGCCATTCTCTTGGGTTATGGCCTGTGCGGCAATTCGCTGCTGGGCCTGACCGCGCGCAACGTGCGACTGGTCATGCCGCGCGCCCACGACTGCATCACCCTCTATCTGGGTGCGCGGTCGCTGTACGACCAACAATTTGCTGAGAATCCCGGCACCTACTATTACACGGCCGACTATATCGAGCGGACGGGCTCCGACGTGGAAAGCATCGGCGTGTCGTTGGGTTCGGCGACTCAGGCTAACATTCAGGCAGTTTACAATGAGTATGTCGCCAAATATGGCAAGGACAACGCCGACTACCTGATGGAAGTGATGGGTGCGTGGTCCGAGCACTATTCGCGGGCAGTGTTCATTGACCACGAACACACCCGGTTCCTGGGCTATGAACAGGTGGCCATAGACGAAGCACGACGGCGAGGCTGGAGTTATCTCAAAGTCGCCGGCAGCCTGGCGCTGATTGGGCAACTGATGTCCGGCGATTGGCCGCCGGAGGACTTCCTGGTCATCGAGCCAGGCCAGAAAGTGGTGCCCTCTTATGACGACCAGGTTGTGTGCGCTGTGCCGGGCGAAGGGGAATGAAGACATTCATTGAGCTGGGCGGTCAGGGCGCGGCCCGGGCGGCCAGGCGGGGCGACGTCGTTGTGCTCATTGATGCGCTGCGCGCCAGCACCACCATCGCCTGCGCACTCGTAGCCGGCGCGTCACGGGTAATCCCGGTGCTGACTGTCGAAGAGGCGCTGGCTTTGCGGGATCAGCACAGATATCTGCTGGCCGGCGAGAGAGGAGGGGCCAGAGTCGAGGGCTTCGATTTTGGCAACTCTCCCACCGAATTGCTCGCCCACCGCGCCGAACTGCGCGGGCGGCCGCTGGTGCTCACCACCAGCAATGGGACACGCTGTGTCAGAATGGCCCTGGCAGCCGGTGCGACGGCCATCCTGACGGCTGCCCCGCCGAATGCCCGTGCAGCGATGCGGGCGGCGTCGGGCCTCGCCAGTCGTCTCAATCGGGACATTACCCTGTTGGCTGCCGGCCTGGATGACCGGCCCAATGACGAAGATACGTTTACAGCTCAGGCCCTGCGGCAAATCCTGGAGCACGATTTTGGCGTCGCACCGACGGATGGGACCGAAAAACTGGCCGAACTCTCCGAAAGTTGGCGGGTTTTCACGAGCAGTGAAGCAGGCCAACGGCTCACGCGCCTGGGCTATGAAGCGGATGTCACCTTTTGTTCCCAGTTTGATCTCCTGAACATTGTGCCCATCTACCGCGACGAAAGGGGCTTCGTGCCAATGGAATCCGAAACGAGCCCCGGCCGCCATCCAGAATGACGGACCTGTCTCTTCGAGCAAGACAAAGGCAACAGCGGATGACCGATGATTTGACCCAACCCTCAATTGATATTTCAGTGGTGATCCCTGTTTTCAATGAGCAGGAGAGCCTTCCCGTGCTGTATGACCGGCTGCTGGCGGTGCTGCCGGGAATCACACGGCAGTTCGAGATTATCTTCGTTGACGATGGCAGCGATGATGGGTCGTTCGGGGTTTTGGAAGAGTTGCACCAGCGCGACGGTCGCGTGAAAGTGGTACAATTCCGCCGCAATTTGGGCAAGTCTGCCGCTTTGGCAGTGGGCTTTGAACAGGCCCGCGGCGAGGTCATCATCACGATGGACGCAGACCTCCAGGACGAGCCGTCTGAAATCCCCCGTTTTCTGGACAGCATCGCGCAGGGATACGACCTGGTGTCCGGCTGGAAATACCCGCGCCGTGACCCGCTTTCCAAGACATTGCCATCGCTGTTGTTCAACCGCGTGGTGCAATTGATGACTGGTCTGCGCCTCCATGATTTCAATTGTGGTTTCAAGGCCTATCGGCGTGAAGTGGTCGAAGAGCTGCGCATCTACGGTGAACTGCACCGCTACATTCCGGTGCTGGCTTTTTGGCGTGGCTTCCGAGTGACCGAAATCCAGGTGCGCCATCACCCACGCCAATTCGGGCGGTCTAAGTACGGGGTGGAGCGATTCCTCAGGGGCTTCTTGGACTTGCTGACCGTACTGTTTCTCAACCGCTACAATCGTCGCCCTCTGCATTTGTTCGGTTGGCTAGGCCTGTTGACGTTCTTCGCCGGGCTTGCCATTGTGCTCTACCTTTCGATACTGTGGTTTGAGGGAGTACGCCCAATCGGCACTCGCCCGCTGCTGAGTTTTGGTGTGCTGTTTCTGTTCATGGGCGTCCAGTTCGTTTCTTTCGGCCTGTTGGCCGAGATGGTGCTCCAGACCATGGTGTTCTCCAGCCATGAGGATTATCCAATCAAGAGGAAGTTGGGATGACAGACCAGGCATACGGCAACTGGCAGAAATACCAGAGCAAGAACCCTCTGCAACAGAGGCTCATTGACCGTTTTCTGGCACAAGTGCGGGCGATGATCGCGCCTTTGCCTGTCACCTCCATGCTCGATGCCGGCTGTGGAGAAGGTTTTGTTCTCAACATGCTGCTGGAAAGGTGCGCTACCCTGGAGCGGGCGGTAGGCGTGGACATTGACGAGGAAGCCTTGCGCAGAGGGCGCAGGCTATTTCCGAACCTGGTTTTCTGGCAAGCCGACATTGCACATCTGCCCTGTCCGGCCAATTCCTTTGACATTGTGATTGGCACTGAGGTCCTGGAGCATCTCCACCATCCGGCTGAAGCGCTGACGGAGCTTTGTCGGGTATCCAAACGGTATTGCTTATTCAGCGTCCCGCACGAACCCTTTTTCCGCCTTTGCAACCTGGCAAGGGGCAAAAGCATCTTACGCCTGGGCAATGACATAGACCACTATCAAAACTGGTCGCGGGCGGGTTTCATCAAGTTCTTGCAGGGACAGGTGGACGTTCTAGACGTGCGGCTTTCGTTCCCCTGGCAGGTCGTCTTAGGCCAGGTGCGTTGAGTGAAACTGGATAGTATAGACAAAACCTCGGCTTTACCAAACCTCAACCAAATCTCCACCTAAATTTTACGAAAAGATTACCAAGATGTGCTATTATAGAGTCACTGATATTTAATGATGGCTGCTTTGGCGACCATTTTCCCAATCGCTTTAGGGCAAAGCGCATGATAGATGGGGGCCTTCCATGAGCTTAGCAATACTAATCTACGGACCTGATGGAGAGACGAACGAGGAAATCGCCAAGCAACTACGCGGCGACGGCTTTGCCGTCAACACCGCTGTCGAAGAAAGAGAAGCGTTGCGTAAGCTGCACCGCGATATTCCCGGCCTGATCATTGTAGACATCAACGATGACGACGAGCTCACGGGCAGGCGCCGCTTCTGCCGCAACGTGCGAGCTGTTTCGGACGTTCCGCTGGCGCTGATCGCTGACCCCGGTGATGCTGAAATCCAGGAATTGGTACGAGAATTGGGGGCCACAAACACCCATGTGGTCGAGTTACCGGCGCGTAGAGTGGTCAACCGCGTGGAAGACATCCTGGGCCACACGGTTTCACCAGCAGTCCCCAGCCGGATGTCGCTCCATGTCAGCGAAGGGTTGTGGATAGATTTCGCCACCCGGCAGGTCAGGGTCAAAGGGGAAGTGATAGATTTAACCCCGAAAGAGTTCGACCTGTTGTCCTGTTTGGCGCGGAATGCCGGTCGGCTGTTTACTTCCGAAGAACTGATCGAACTGGTGTGGGGTGGGGAGAAGAGCGACCGGGCCGCGCTCAAGGCCTACATCTGGCGACTGCGACAGAAAATCGAGGAAACCCCCAAGCGACCGCGCTTTATCATGACCAGACGGGGCGTGGGCTATTTCTTCAAGAAACAGGCTTCCTGAAAGCCACCTGCGCCAGCGACCAACGACCAGTCATCTGTTTGTTGCACCGGATGGCTGATCGCTATCTGTAAACGCACCACTACGCTCCACCAGGCGTGGCCCAAATGCGTGCTTCAGGCTATCGGTTGTCCCCTCGGATCAGTCTTCCGCGCTTCGGACAGATGGCGAGTCTTCGGCAGGCAAGTCTTCTCCCACTATAGAGGCTACCGAAAAAGGCTCGGCGGACGACAAGGGTCTTCCCGCTGTTGGTTGGGCCGCTTCGCGCGAGCCCGACGAGGCGGGCCCCGGCTTGGATAGATCCATCAGGCGGACGGTGTCTTGCTGGGTCAACTCAGGGGCCGACGGCGAAAATGGCGCGAATTTGCTCACGGCTGGCTGGCGACGTACAGCAGGTTTTTTGCCAACAGGCCGCGATTTGAACGCATCTGACTGCGGGACAGCCGCCGTCCCACAGAAGGGACACAAATCCCAATGGAGCTGAAGCAGTTTTCCGCAAGACGAACAAACCTGCTTCAACTGAACGTGACAGGCAGGACAGAATTGATAGTCGGGCTTGATTCTCTGTTTGCAGGCCGGACAATTGTATCTTTCTTCAATGTCCTGTAGAAGCGCTTCCTCTTCCAACGCTCTCTCGTACTTTTCGGCCAGTGTCTCCTGGGGACGGAGCATGAAATATAGAATCAACCCGGGCACATTGAAGATGATGACCATCAGCGTCGCCAACAACTGAGCGAAAATATCCCGCGACCGTGAACGGACGTCGCGAAAAGTCCAGACGATCAGACTGATCCAAAACGCCAGAAGGAAGGCGCCCAATAGGGCAATGACAATCTGTAGCGCAAGTCCAATACTGGAAAAAGACATAATCGCGTGAATACTCCTTTTTTCTCATACGCCGCATTCTTTACAGCGACGCGCATTATACCACCGAAGCGAGAATCATGCCACCTCGCCTGTGCATCGTAATACATTCTGGGTGGTTTGTCAACAATTCAGTTCATTGACAATCAACATGACTATGTTAAAATATGCCCGTCAGAGTTTATCCAGAACCGTCGCCAAGCCAACCTCACCATCAGAAGGGGAAAGCCATGTGGCTGCGACATGCTGATATTACCGACAAGAACGTGTTGAGGGCGATGGCAGCCGTCCCCCGGCACGAGTTCGTTCCGGAGAGATACCTCGAACAGGCGTATGAAGATCACCCTTTACCCATCGGCCACGGCCAGACCATTTCTCAGCCCTATATTGTAGCGTTGATGACCCAGCTACTTGAGTTGAAGCGAGGCGATAAAGTGCTGGAAATTGGCACTGGTTCGGGGTATCAAACCGCCATCCTGGCCGAGCTGACTGACAAGGTTTATTCTGTGGAGATCATCCCAGAGCTGGCGCGGGAGGCCATGGAACGATTGAGGCGGCTTGGATACTCTTATGTAAAACTGAAATGCGACGACGGCTACTATGGCTGGGAAGAATTTGCTCCCTATGATGCGATTATTGTTACTGCCGCGGCTGACCATGTTCCTCCGCCATTGGTGCGGCAACTGCGAGACGGCGGACGGTTGGTCATTCCGGTGAGCGTTGATAAAGGTGAGCAGAAACTCCAGAGAATAATCAAACGAGGCGAACAAATCGCTGTTGAAAACATCGTTGGTGTCGTTTTTGTGCCTTTTACGCGCAAGCCGCGGCAATACGGCGAAGAGGACTGAGGAGAACATGCATGAAACCGACCGTTAAAGTGATTGTCACCAGTTACAATGGGGCGGACAGCCATCGGTTCGTCAGCGATTTGAGCGAAATTGAGGTAGGCAACCAGGAGAGGAAAATTCCCGACCCGTTTTCTCCGACCAAGGAAGAGGCGACGCTGTGGATGCAAGTTGGGCGTGTCGAGTGGGAGAACGTGATCGTTCAGATGCAAAACTTGGGCGCCCGCAGAAGGTACGATTTCATCTGGCCGGTGTTGCTGCCAGAAGTCTATGGTGTCATTGTCCTGGCAGATATGCAGGACGGGGAAAACTGGCAGGCTACAAGGATGCTGTTAAGACTCTTCAAAATGATGGCCTATCGCAACTGCCTGGTGGCGATAAAACGCGCGCCTGCTTTGTCTGCGCAAGAATTCAGAGCGATGTCTGCTCAACTGGAAACAGAATACACTCTGACAACCTATGCGCCAGATGACAAAGAAAGCATGGCTAATGTGCTGCGTGCGTGGCTGAAGATCGTCCCCCCGCCCGATGAGCCGGTCCGTCGCCGCGGTCGCAACGCAGGCAGGTCGAGAGAAACCCAAGACGTTCTTCCATCCAACCCAGATTAGACTATTCACGGAGGTTATAGGATATGCGACTAGAGGGAAAGGTGGCCCTTATCACTGGCAGCGCGACAGGCATCGGCAAGGCCACAGCGATAGCATTCGCCCGCGAAGGAGCGGCGGTCACCGTCAACTACACCAAGAGCCAGGCTGAGGCGCAGGCCACTCTGCAGCAGATCACTGAAATGGGCGCCAGGGCGATCTTGGTCAAAGCGGATGTCTCACGCGACAACGAAGTGCGAGAGATGGTGGCCAGGACACTGGATGCCTTTGGCCGGATCGATTTTTTGATTAACAATGCAGCCATCACCCGTTTCGTAGCCATGGATGACCTCGACGCCCTCGACGACGAGGCATGGGATGCTATCTATGCGGTGAACGTAAAAGGAAGTTTCTATTGCGCTCGCGCCGTGGCGCCGATCATGAAGAAGCTGGGGGAGGGGCTGATCGTCAACACCTCGTCCGTGGCTGGGTTCACGGGCATGGGAAGTTCCATCCCCTATGCGGCATCCAAAGCAGCGGTAATCTCACTCACCAAGTCTCTGGCGCGGGTGCTGGGGCCTGAGATACGCGTCAATGCCGTCGCTCCTGGTTTCGTGCCAACCCGTTGGAACGCTGGCAGAGAGTCAGAACATGCGGGCATCATCGCCCAAACCCCGCTGGGGCGACTGGCGACGCCTGAGGATATTGCCGGCGTGTCCGTGGCCTTCGCAACCGACGCCAGGTTCGTCACCGGTGCGGTTGTGGTCGTGGACGGCGGCCGGCTGATGCCCTGAACGATCAATGCGGAGCAGAAGTCGCCTGTCAGGGCGAGAAGCCTACAGGCGACAAAGCAATCTCAGGGCCAGGCCGGATACGAGACTGGAGACGCCTCCAGCCAGCAAGGTGTGCGCCTCCAGTCTCGAATTTCCGGCTTCAGGTCTGGTACGGAGATTGCTTCGCTTCGCTCGCACCAATGACAGGGCATTGGTGCGATAAAAGAACTACTTGATCTCGACGACGGCGCCTTCTGCCTCCAACTTGGACTTGGCGTCCTCGGCCTCTGCTTTGCTGACGGCTTTGAGCACCTCGGCTGGCGCGCCATCAACCAGTTCTTTGGCTTCCTTCAGGCCCAGGCTGGGAACGAGCTGGCGCACGACCTTGATGACCTGGATCTTCTTAGCCCCTGCTTCCTTGAGGATCACATCGAATTCGGTCTTCTCTTCCTCGGCGGGCGCCTCGGCAGCAGCAGTCGCCGCCGCGCCTGGCATGGCGACAGCCATCATGGGCGCCGCAGCGCTCACACCGAACTTTTCTTCCAGGGCTTTGACCAGCTCGGCCAGCTCCAGGACGGTCATCTTTTCAATCGCGGCAATCAGTTCATCTTTTGTCATCAGAATATCCTCCACAAATTATGTTCGCATACAGCATTAATCTTTGTCATTGTACTTCACGTTTGCGTGACCAGGCGCACAAACCAAGCCAATCGCGCCCGGCGCGCTGCCCGGCCCGCCGATTCTCCCGCTATGCCTCGGCTTTCAGTTGATCGGCGCGCGCCTGCAACACATATACCAATCCGCGGATCGGGCCATTCAGTACATTCACCAATCCAGCGATAGGCGCCTGTAGTCCACCAACCACTCGGGCCAACAGCACTTCGCGTGGTGGGACGTCGGCCAGAGATTTGGCTTGATCGGCCGTAATGGCCCGTCCTGCCAGCAGGCCGCCCTTGAGTTGCAAGAACTGGCTTGTTGCTGCCGCATCTCTGAGCGTCTTGGCTGCGACTACCGCGTCACCTTTGGCTACTCCCATCGCCAACGGGCCTTCAAACATCTTGTCGGGCAAAGAAAGCCCCCGCTGCTCAAGCGCGCGTTTGAGCAGCGTATTCTTGACGACCATAAATGAGACCTCCGCCTGTTCCAGTTGCCGTCGCAGCCTGGTCATCTCTGCCACCGACATGCCGCGATAGTCAACCAGAAAAACGGCCTGAGATCTGGAAAGCAGCTCAACATACGTCTCTATCAGGTTTTCTTTTTTCTCTCTGGAAATTGCCAAAATGTTCACCTCCTTTGCTATGGATTTGAGATAGGATAGCCGTCAAAAAAATAGCCCCCGCATCAATCAGCACGGAGGCATCCCACAACGAGCAAAGCCAACTCCAAGTGCAACCACACGGGCTCATGCCCGGCATCCTGGACTGCTGTCTTCGTCATGAACTTTGCCTCGGCAGGCGCTGATTAAACGCCCGATGGCGTACCTGCTGTCTTCGGCCCAGTATTCGTTTGGGTGAACCAAACTGTCCGGCTCCGGACAGGGTTCTAGGCGGCTTTCAACTGCTCGGCCTGAGCGGTGTCCACCTTGATTCCGGGCCCCATGGTAGGTGCGAGAACCATTTTCCTGATGTATTGCCCTTTGGCGCCCGTGGGCTTGGCTCTAACCACAGCCTCTACCAGAGCGGTCAAGTTGTCCATCAGTTGTTGCTCGGTAAAGCTAACCTTACCGATGGGCACATGCAAGTTGGCCGTCTTGTCCAGGCGGAACTCCACGCGCCCCAGCCGGAGCTCCCTGATAACCCGCGGCAAATCTTCGGGCTGACAAACCGTGCCTGTCTTGGGGCTGGGCATAAGCCCTCGCGGGCCGAGAACCTTGCCCAGGCGGCCCACTTTGCCCATCACTTGCGGCGTAGCTACGGCAACATCGAATTCCAGCCAGCCTTCCTGGATTTTTTGAACAAAATCGTCGCTGCCTACGTAGTCCGCGCCGGCTTCTTGCGCTGCGCGAGCCGCATCTCCTTCGGCAAACACCATAATCCGAACCTGCTTGCCAATACCAGCCGGCAATAGCACCACGCCGCGAATCTGCTGATCAGCGTGACGCGGGTCAAGGCCCATCTTCATGTGAACCTCGACCGTCGCATCGAAATTGGCATACGATGTTTCTTTGGCCAGTTTAATGGCTTCGGACGGCGAATACAATTTCGACCGGTCCACTTTTTTGAGCATTTCTAAATACTTCTTACCTGGTTTGGGCATGTTGACCTCCTGTGGTATTAACGGGCGACTCTGGTGCCCTCCCACTCACTCTACGATATGATTGAGATTTCCGAATTCTGCGAAATCAATCCACTACTTTGATACCCATACTGCGAGCCGAACCAATAACCATCCGCTCTGCCCCTTCAAGGTCTTTCGCATTCAGGTCCGGCATCTTGAGTTGAGCAATGCGACGGATTTCTGCCCGCGAAATCTGAGCGACCTTGTCGCGATTGGGCGCCGCCGACCCCTTCTCGATGTTGCAGGCTTTGCGCAGAAGGTCGGCCACCGGCGGCGTTTTGGTTACAAATGTAAACGAATTATCCTGGTAGACTGTAATCTCCACCGGCACGATTGACCCGGCCTGCGAAGCCGTCCGCGCGTTGTATTCCTTGCAGAACGCCATGATGTTCACGCCTTGCTGACCCAGCGCAGGGCCTACGGGCGGAGCAGGGTTGGCTTTGCCAGCAGGAATCTGCAGTTTAATGATTGCTTTTACTTTCTTGGCCATCGAATATTTAATCCTCCACATATAAACCGGCTCACCGTGAGGCCGCGCCGGCTAAGCTAGATTTTCTCCACCTGCAAAAAGTCCAACTCGACCGGCGTCTCCCGTCCGAAGAAGGAGACCAGAATACGGACTTTCCCTTTGTCCAGCATAAGCTCCTCGACAGTGCCCATGAAGTCGGCGAAAGGCCCCTCGACGATCCTGACCTTGTGTCCCGGGCGCAAATTCACTTTGACCTTCGGAGTAGGAGCTTCCATCCTCTTGAGAATCTTGTCCACCTCATCCGGCCGCAAAGGAGTTGGCTCGTTGACAGAACCCACAAACCCGGTAACTCCTGGTGTATTGCGTACCACATGCCACGAATCATCGGTCATGATCATCTCGACCAGGATGTAGCCTGGGAATATTCGCCGCTCCGTCGTCTTGCGCTGTCCATCCCGCAGTTCCACTTCTTCTTCTGTAGGGACGACCACACGGAAGATCAGGTCTTGCATCCCCATCGATTCAATGCGGTGCTCCAGATTCTTCTTGACTTTGTTCTCATATCCGGAGTAACTGTGAACGACATACCAGGCTCGCTTGCCTTGCTCGGGCCTGGAAACGGGCGGCGATCCAGGTTCGGGCGCCACTGCCTCTTCTTCATCTTCCTCTTCTTCCAGGTCCGAAGTGAGATCCTCCACTTCTTCGTTACGCTTTGGCGTCCATTCGCCTTTGGCACGCAGCTCGCTGTCATAGCGCGTGCGCTTTTCAGGGTCGCTCAGGACTTCGTAGCCCTGAGTGATTGCCTCCATAAACTCTGGCGTGTCCATATCGCCGACCTTGCCCAACATCTCTTCGTAGGCAAGGCGGATTTCCTCACCGGTTGCATCGTAGGGAATGCCAAAGAGCTTATAGTAATTGCTCGGCGGTTTCCACGTTTTTTTCGTTCGAGCCATAAACACTTGGTCTTCCGTGAAAAAGAAATCAGCAGGCGGACAGACGACCCAAGTCCAGCGTCGTCATACCAGCTTGACAACAAACCCGATCAGTTGGGAGAACAGGTAATCCAGTGCGCCTAGAATAATTGCCATAGAAATCGTTACTGCCAATACCACCAGAGTCAATCTCAACGCTTCCTGACGGGTCGGCCAGCTCACCTTGCGGACCTCGGCTCGCGTTTCCTTAAAATACCTGAAAATCGGATTGTCTTTACTTAAGAGCGTCGCAGTCAACTTGGACACATGTTTCTCCCTATTAGTTGAACCAGAAACCAATTGTCTTTTTACGATTTAAGACACCGCATCAGCGGGCCAAATTCACAAGTCCCTGAGCGGTGTCCTGAAACAAACTTACTGGCAGGCCAGGCAGGACTTGAACCCGCAACCTACGGTTTTGGAGACCGTTGCTCTGCCAATTGAGCTACTGGCCTGTATACCTCAGGGCTGGCTTTCAGGTTCTCCGCCAGTGTGTCAACCGGAGCAAAGCCCGCCCACGAGTATCCCTTCGCCCCAACGCCCCAACTACTTGGTTTCCCGATGGAGGGTATGGGTGTGGCAGCGAGGGCAGAACTTTTTCAGTTCCATACGCCCCGTGTCGTTTCGACGATTTTTCTGTGACGTATAGTTCCTTTCCTTGCATTCTGTGCAAGCGAAAGTGATCACCGCACGGATTGCTTTCGTTTTCTTAGCCATTTCTATCTACAGGACGGCGAGAGGCTTAAACCTGCCGCTGCCCCATCCTCCTCTCACTCGATGATTTGGGTAATCACACCGGCGCCCACCGTGCGACCGCCTTCGCGGATGGCAAACCGCGAGCCTTGCTCCAACGCCACCGGCACGATCAACTCAATCTGCAAGTTCACGTTGTCACCAGGCATCACCATCTCCATCCCCTCCGGCAAGGTCACCACCCCGGTCACATCCAACGTCCGAATGTAAAACTGCGGCCGATACCCCTGGAAGAACGGCGTGTGCCGCCCACCCTCCTCCTTCTTCAACACGTACACCTCGCCCATGAACTTCCGATGCGGCTTGATGCTGCCCGGCTTCGCCAATACCTGCCCACGCTCAATCTCGTCACGGTCCACCCCGCGCAACAAGATGCCCACATTGTCCCCAGCCTGCGCATAGTCCAACGTCTTACGAAACATCTCCAGACTGGTCGCCATCACCTTGCGCACTTCATCCTTCAACCCCACAATCTCCACTTCCGTCATGGGCTCAATCCGCCCACGCTCCACGCGCCCCGTCGCGACCGTGCCTCGCCCCTTGATGCTGAACACATCCTCCACAGGCATTAAAAACGGCTTGTCCACCTCGCGCACCGGCGTCGGAATGTACTCATCCACCACACGCATCAACTCCCAGATACACTGATACTCCGGCGCGTTCGGATCCGTCGACGGACTCTCCA
>DAOTYC010000104.1:0-53962 GCA_034435095.1 Anaerolineae bacterium
CTGCTGACCGTACAAGGGCAGGGATGGCCTGCATTGAGCAGCGTTGACATCGCCTTGGTTCAAGTGGATGCGAGCGGCTTGCCCACTCCGCCCCAGTTCGTCGCGTCAGGCATACCGGTTGACGGGGCAGGGCAATTCGTGTCCATGTTTTCGATACCCGTCGGTCAGGGATGGGAGAGTGCGCCGCAGATCACAATTCAGGCCATGACAGCCGACCGTCTGACAAGTGCGACGACTGTGTTCTATGTGACAACAGGCGTGCCAGGAGAGTTCACACCGCCCGGCGAGTCGCCCTCGCCGTGGCGGCCGTTTGAGACCCCGGTCTGGGGAATTCCCAGGCCGGGGCCGGACCGTCCGTTCCAGCCTATGCGCTGACGCCTTTCGCTTACCAGCCGACGGCTGCACCGTCCTTGCGCGGCTCCGAACCGGCAGTCAACACGCCGGTTTCGGCGTCGCGAGATATGACCTGGCCGCCGCCGAAAAGGGTCCGTTCGTAGCCGTCTATGATTTTGACCCGATGCCCCTTCTTGCGCAGGCCGGTTGCGGTTTCGGCCGAGACACCGGCCTCAAGCTTCACTTCGCCTTTGCCAGGCACGCTCACATGGAAGCGGAGCGCGTCCAGCGCACGCTGGGCATCCAGGCCAAAATCAACCATGTTGGAGATGACCTGCAGGTGTCCCTGCGGCTGTTGGAATCCGCCCATCACGCCGAAGCTGAGCCACAACTCACCGCCTCGGGTCGCCATGCCGGGGATGATGGTCTGGTATGGCCGCTTGCGCCCCTGAATGCAATTCGGATGATCGGGGTCGAGCGAGAACAGCGCGCCGCGGTTCTGAAGGGCGATTCCCGTCGTAGGGACGACCAGCCCGCTGCCGAAACTGTGATACAGACTGTTGATCAGCGAGCAAGCGTTGCCCTGGCCGTCAACGGCAGTGACGTACACCGTATCGCCGGCAGGGGGTAATTCGCCGAAGGACACCAACTGCAAAGCAGTTTCGGGGTCAATGAGCTGGCGGCGGCCGGCGGCGTAGGTTTTGGAGAGCATGGCTGCAACGGGCACATCAACCACACGTGGGTCGGCGACGTACTGCAGCACGTCGGCAAAAGCCAGGCGCATCGCTTCGATCAGGCAGTGATAGACGTCCGCCGACTGGGGTCGCATGGACGGCAGGTCAAACCCCTCCACAATGTTCAGGGCCATGAGTGCGGCGATGCCCTGACCATTCGGCGGACATTCCCAGACCGTCACTCCGCGATAGTCGGTACAGATGGGCTCGTCCCACGTGCTGCCATGTTCGGCGAGGTCATCAGTGGTAAGCCAGCCCCCTTCTGCCTGTACAAAAGCGGCGATTTTTTGCGCAATTTCTCCGTGATAGAAGGCCGGGGCACCTCCTTCGGCAATAGCCTGCAAAGTGCGTCCCAGAGTGGGCAGCCTGACCACCTCGCCGCAGCGCGGGGCGCGCCCGCCTGGCAACAGCTCCAGGCCCGATGGGCGGGCGGCCAGCTGGCGTTCCGCCGCCTGCCATTGATGGGTGATGACTTCAGAGACGGCGTAGCCATCCAGCGCATAATGGATCGCCGGGGCAAGCACTTCGCGCAGGGTCATGCGGCCATATCTTTCGAGCGCCGTCTGCCAGCCATGCACCGCACCGGGCGTCGAGACCGAAAAGGCAGCGTGCGGGCCGCTGGCCGGAACGGCCCGGTAGCCTTTCTTGCGCACATCCATCGCGTTGGCAGCGGCGGCAGAACGCCCGCTGCCATTGAGAGCGGCGACCCGTTTCCCCTGACTGTCCCAGATGAGGGCGAACATGTCTCCGCCGATGCCGGTTGACATGGGCTCGAGCACGTTGAGTGCGGCTGCGGCGGCGACTGCCGCATCAACCGCGTTTCCGCCTTGGATAAGCATCTGTAGCCCCGCCTGAGCAGCCAGTGGTTGGCTGGTGGCAACTGCCCCTCGCCGGGCCATCACCGCCGATCGTCTGGACTGAAAATATGTGTTGTTCATGTGTAATGCATCCCTTTGGGCTCTTGCACGAATCTTGATTGCTCAGGGCGTCAGCATATCAACGGGCAGGCATTTTGTCAATCCGAATGTGCACAATTGACAGCATTCGTTGTTTGTGCTATGATATTTGCGTCAAGCAAGACAAGTGCAATCTTATTGGATTGCCGAATGTTGAGAAGCAGCACAATGACGTTGGCCGTCTCTTCGCCTGGTAGGTCCCCGGTGAGGATGCTTCTTTGACTCGCTCCCCCATCTGTATCAATAACTAAATCAAGTCATAACCTGATAGCAGAAAAAAACAACCCAAAGGGCCGGCGTTGGACGTCACGGTCTACGCTCCGGTCAGATTCGGGCAATCAATGATTAGCTGTTGAGAAAGGAGGAAGGCCGCGAGCCATCTCCTGAGCGACTGACCTGATATTATTACATATCCTTGTTCTGGTTGTACCGCCAAAGACGGGCATGTTCCTGATGACTGGAGCCCTTACCAGGATGTCCCTTAAAGGAGCCTCGTTGAAATGGCGGTTTTTTTCATCATCCAGCCAGAACAAGACAGGGCTGGAAACCGGGTAGATTGGGCGGCCAAATTGGTATAAAAATGAGTCTGAGCTTACTTACCGCAGAATTTAGAATTGAAAGAGACGAAGACCGCTGCATTGCCTGTCAGGTGTGCGTCCGCCAGTGCGCCAATGATGTCCACGCTTACGACCCCGAAGACGATTGGGTCTACAGCAACTACGCCGCGTGCGTTGGCTGTCATCGCTGTGTGACCCTGTGCCCGACCCAGGCGCTGACCATCCGTCGCACTCCTTTGGAGTTCCGCGCCAACGCCAACTGGACGCCGCAGATGATCAGCAGCATTTACAAGCAAGCCGAGACCGGCGGTGTGTTGCTCACCGGCATGGGCTGCGACCAACCTTACCCCATTTATTTCGACCGCATCCTGTTGAACGCTTCACAGGTCACCAATCCCTCCATTGACCCGCTGCGCGAGCCTATGGAGCTGCGCACGTTTATCGGACGCAGGCCCGACCGCGCTGAGGTAACGAAGACTGACAAAGGCATGGAAATCAAGACCCGACTGGGGCCACAACTCGAACTGGAGACTCCTATCCTGTTCTCGGCCATGTCGTATGGGTCGATCAGCTACAATGCTTTTCTATCTCTGGCCAGAGCGGCCAAGGAAGCTGGCACGTTTTGCAACACAGGCGAGGGGGGACTGCATCCCAGCCTATACAAATATGGTTCGCATATCATTGCCCAGGTGGCTTCTGGCCGTTTCGGCGTGCATCCCGAATATTTGGAACGGGCGGCCGCCCTGGAAATCAAAATAGGCCAGGGGGCAAAGCCGGGCATCGGCGGCCACCTGCCGGGCGAGAAAGTCTCGGCGGAGGTGTCACAAACGCGCATGATACCGCAAGGGACTGACGCGCTCTCCCCGGCACCTCACCATGACATTTATTCGATTGAGGACCTGCGACAGCTCATCTACGCCCTGAAAGAAGCGTCCAATTATTCCAAGCCGGTTGGGGTGAAAATCGCCGCGGTGCACAACGTCGCCCCAATCGCGAGTGGCATCGCGCGGGCTGGAGCCGACTACATCGCCATAGACGGACTACGAGGTGGAACCGGCGCCGCCCCGACTTCTATCCGCAACAACGTGGGTATCCCCATCGAGTTGGCAATCGCCGCCGTTGATACACGCCTGCGCCAGGAAGGCATCCGCGACCAGGTGTCCCTCTTGGCCGCCGGCTCGATCCGCAACAGTGCGGATGTGGTCAAGGCTATCGCTCTGGGCGCGGATGCGGTCTACATCGGCACTGGCGCGCTGGTTGCTTTGGGCTGCCACCTGTGCCAGAAATGCTACACGGGCAAGTGCAACTGGGGCATCGCCACCCAGGACCCTTATCTCACCAAACGGCTGAATCCCAACATCGGAAGCCGCCGCCTGGTCAATCTGATCCGTGCCTGGTCTTTGGAGATCAAAGAGATGCTGGGAGGAATGGGGGTGAATGCCATTGAAAGCCTGCGGGGCAACCGCGACCATCTGCGGGGCGTTGGCTTGAATGAAGTTGAGCTGCGGGTTTTGGGTATCAAAGCCGCAGGCGAAGCGTAGGAGGCGAATGTCCATGAAGCGAATCTATGTGAATGAGGAATATTGCATCGGCTGTCGCTTGTGCGAAGTACATTGCCTGACGCAACACTCTCGCTCAAAGAAGATCATCAAGGCTTTCAAAGAAGAATTGCCGTTGGCGACTCCCCGTGTGCTCGTTGAAGAAGAAGGCCCTCTGTCGTTTGCCATGCCGTGTCGGCACTGCGTTGAACCGCTGTGCGTCGAGGCCTGTCTCACTGGCGCAATGCACCGTGATTTGCCAACAGGCGCGATTCTGTGCGACGAAGACAAGTGTGTGGGGTGCTGGACTTGCGTGATGGTCTGCCCTTTTGGGGTGATCCGGCGCAAGTTGGTCGGGCACAAGGCTGCCTCCAAGTGCGACCTGTGCTACGGCGAGACGACGCCAGCATGTGTGGCCCATTGTCCAAACGAAGCGCTGGTCTATGAGGAGAGAGAAAAATGAGATACGTCATTGTCGGCAACTCGGCGGCGGCTGTAGGCGCGATTGAAGGCATACGGGAACAGGACCGCGACAATCCTATCACTGTGGTCTCCGATGAGCCCTATCACGTCTACTCGCGCCCTCTTATTTCGTATCTCCTGGGCAAAGTGATAGATGAAGGACACATGTACTATCGCTCGCCCGATTTCTATGAGCGGAACGGTGTACAGCCCAAATTGGGCATCAAGGCCGTCGAGGTCCGCCCCCAAGAACAGGTCGTCATCCTGGAAGACGGTGACACGCTGGGCTATGACCGTTTGCTCCTGGCCACGGGCGGGCGGCCATTTGTGCCAGCCGTACCAGGCGCTGACCTGGAAGGCGTGTTCACTTTCACTCGCTGGCAGGATGCTCGCCGTCTGGAACAGTACATCGAGCAGTACACCGTGAAGTCAACTCTGGTGGTGGGCGCCGGCCTGATCGGTCTGAAGACTACTGAAGCGTTGATGGCGCGTTCCATCAAGGTGACAATGGTTGAGCTGGCCGACCGCATTCTGAGCCTCAGCTTCGACCAGACTGCTTCGAGGTTAGCCGAGGCTATCCTGCTGAAGGAAGGCGTGGGCATCAAAACCAATACCTCGGTTCAGGAAATCGTTGGCCGGGATGGGCGAGTCGCTCAAGCTATCTTGCAGAACGGCGAGACCGTAGACTGCGACATGCTGGTTTTCGCCATCGGCGTTCGACCAAATACAGAGATGATCCCCAAAGAGGCCGGCATCCAGGTCAATCGGGGCATTGTGGTGGACCGATATATGCGCACCACGGCCCCTCAGGTGTTCGCTGCTGGCGATTGCGTCGAAACGCATGACCTCTTGCTGGGGACGTCCCGGCCCATAGCCATCTGGCCGAACGCTTACCAGCAGGGCTACGTCGCCGGCAACAATATGGCCGGCGGCGAAAAGACGTATCCCGGCGGCTTCCCTATGAACTCGGTGGAGGTATGCGGCGTGCCGACCATTTCAGTCGGCCTGACGGACCCGCGCGAGAATGCCGATTTGTATGAGACTTTGGACTATGTGGACCGCAACGCCTTGGTGTACAAGAAGCTTGTCCTGCGTGACAACCGTTTGGTGGGGGCTATCTTCGTGGGCAACATTGAGCGGGCGGGCATCTACACCGGCCTCATTCGCGATCGGGTGGATGTCAGCGCGTTCAAGAATCACCTGTTGTCCGGCAGTTTTGGGCTCATCTCGCTCCCGCGCGATCACCGTAAGCACCTGGTGGTGGGCGAAGGGATCGAAGTATGAGAGTGTCAAGGAAGGAGGATACGGCTTTGACCAGCATCACATCTTATGAAAATCCTTATGGAGACGACAAGGTCTACGATGCCTGTGGTCTGATCGGGATTATGGATGTGACCGGGCAATCGTTTTCCGGACACGACATCATCACGGGCATTGACAACATGGAAGAGCGGGGAAATGGGCTTGGCGCCGGCTTTGCGGTGTATGGTTGCTACCCCGATTATGCCGACTGTTACGCCTTTCACATCATGTACACCGAACGCGACAGCAAGCCTCAGGTGGAGACATTTCTCTCGCAACACTTTATCATCGTCCACAAAGAAGAAGTGCCACACTGGTCTGTGCTCGACCTGTGCAATCCGCCACTGATCTGGCGTTATTTCTTGCGGCCTGACGAGAGTAAAGCGGGCGGTTTGATCGAAGATGAAGCGGAGTATGTGGTGAGCAAAGTGATGGAGGTCAACACCTCTGGACAAGGCGCCTATATTTATGGCAGCGGCAAAAACGTCGGTGTGTTCAAAGGCGTGGGCCATCCGGCTCAGATCGCGCAGTACTTCGGCCTGGAAGGATATTCGGGTTACCTGTGGACTGCTCACACCCGTTTCCCGACAAACACTCCTGGCTGGTGGGGTGGCGCACATCCCTTTGGTATCCTTGATTGGACAGTCGTGCACAACGGAGAAATCTCATCGTATGGCACGAACCGACGGTACCTGGAGATGCAAGGGTACCACTGCACTATGCAGACTGATACTGAAGTCATTGCCTATACCGCCGACCTGCTGATGCGTCGCCACAGACTGCCCGTAGAGATGGCTGCCAGGGTCATGGCTCCGCCTTTGTGGAAGGAGATTCAGCGGATGTTGCCGGAGGAGCGGCGCACACATACCACCCTCAGGCGGATTTACAGCAGCCTGCTGATCAACGGCCCATTCACCGTCATCATTGCGCGCCAGGGCGAGATGATCGGCCTCACCGACCGCATCCGGCTGCGCCCGTTGGTGGCGGCTATTGGTCAGGGAGGCACCAGGCTCTATCTGTCCTCAGAAGAGGCCCCCGTGCGGCTGATCAGCCCCGAGCTTGACCGAGTGTGGACGCCGCTAGGCGGCGAACCCATCATTGGGCGGCTGGGCGAGCCGCTCCCGAAAGAAGACCCGCGAATTCCCGATGCGGCAACCTGGGCCGTGGCGACGCCGTCCTGGTGTGAGCCAGCCATGGCCGTCGAAAGATAATCTCTTATGGAGGAAACCATTATGGCTCCATCTGTGCCTATGTACATGGTTCATTCCAGCCTGCGGATTGACGCCACCGGAATGCACTATCGTGAACTGAACGCGCAATTGCGCGAAACTGTGATGAACGGTGTGCAGCGCATCGAAGTACACAATGTCCGTGGCCAGCGGTATCTGGGCACTGACCTGCACCATCCGGTGGAGATTCATCTCTATGGCACGCCGGGCAACGACCTGGCCTCGTTCCTGGATGGCCCGCGCATTGTCGTACACGGCAATGCTCAGGACGGTTGCGGAAACACCATGAACGATGGCGAGATCATCGTCCACGGGCGAGCGGGCGATGCGACCGGACACGCCATGCGAGGCGGCAAAATCTTCGTCCGCGACGATGTGGGGTATCGTGTGGCTATTCACATGAAGGAATATCAGGAGAAACGCCCGCTGATTGTCATCGGCGGCACGGCGCAGCACTTCTTGGGCGAGTACATGGCCGGCGGCGTGTTGGTGGTGCTCGGCCTGACCCTGCGGCCAGGCGAAAAGCATACAGCCAGTTACATCGGTACCGGAATGCACGGCGGGGTGATGTACATCCGTGGCGAGTTCGCTGACCATCAGCTCGGCGCGGAGGTCGGGCGCGCACCCTTGAACGAGACGGACCACAGCTTCCTGCGGCAGGCAGTCGGCGAATACTGTGCCCACTTCGGCTACGACCCCGACAAGATACTGGCGCACTCGTTCACCAAGCTGCTGCCGCTGTCGTTAAGGCCGTATGGCAGGATGTACGCATATTAGCCCGAGCGCCCCTACCAGGACTCGAACCTGGGCACATGGTTTAGGAAACCACTGCTCTATCCTCTGAGCTATAGGGGCGTGCTATGGTCAAAAGTATAGCACAACAGGGGGGCTAAAGCAAATCAGGGCGCAAAAAAGGGCAGTGGGACCGCGACTATCCCACTGCCTGTCGTAATCACTACCAGATGCAACCGCGGCTATTGTCAAACAACTACCTGGATCTGCAACCCTCAATTTCGTCGGTGGGCTCGGGTCACAGACCCGTCGAAGAACAATAGGCTACACCTCCCTTCATCTGGTCGCCTCTTGGTGAGAGGCTGGGAAAACACTCTGCTTTACAACTACACCCACATTATAGCAGCCTTTCCTCTCCCGTTCTTGACGCAAAACCTACGATTGCTCTATGATGCACCAACATCACCAGCTCAACCGACCTGGCCCTCCTCCGTTGGCCCAGGTGGGACTTCTTCCGGCGGCGACTCCTCGGGCGGCGGGAGAGGTGGTTCTGGCGTCGAAGTAGGCGGCAACAGCATCAGCCCGGCAGAGACAAAATGCTGATAGTCAGTCGTGTAGACTACGATGATGGCCTGGCCGCCGTTTTCCCAGCCTTGTCCTGCCGGGACGACAATGCCAGCTACAAAATTGCCGCTGCCATCCACATCTGCCTGGCCGATTTGCCTCAATTGTCCTGCCTCAATTAAACCCGGAGCCTGATCGGCCCAGGCCAATGCAATCAACACCGCTTCACCAACAGGCCAATGCTCCCCTCTGACCTCGACGGTCAGCCCCACGCTGCTTTCAAAGGTATTCAGCACAACAGCGGGCGGGATAGGCGTGTCCGTTGGCGTCGGTGTGGCTGTGTCGGTTGGCGTCGGCGTCGCTGTGGCCGTGTCGGTGGGCGTGGCTGTGTCCGTCGGCGTCGGCGTGGCGGTGTCCGTCGGCGTCGGCGTGGCCGTGTCGGTCGGCGTGGCCGTGGCCGTCGGTGTCGGCGTGGCCGTGGCCGTCGGCGTGGGCGTGGCCGTGTCCGTCGGCGTCGGCGTGTCCGTTGGCGTCGGAGTGGCCGTGGCGGTCGGCGTGGGCGTGGCCGTGTCCGTTGGCGTGGCCGTGTCCGTCGGCGTGGGCGTGGCTGTGTCCGTTGGCGTGGCTGTGGCCGTGTCGGTGGGCGTCGGTGTAGCCGTTTCCGTCGGCGTGGGCATGGCCGTGTCGGTGGGCGTCGGCGTGGCCGTGTCCGTCGGCGTGGCCGTGTCCGTCGGTGTCGGCGTGGCCGTGTCCGTCGGAGTGGGCGGTTCTACTGTGGGCAGGGCCAACAAGTTCACAGATGCGGCAGCGTTGTAACGATTGTCTTCTGTAGAGGCAATCAGAATCAGGTCGCTACCTTCATCTGGTGAAACGTCTGGAACAGGCACGGTGGCCTCAAGACGGCCATTCTGCGCCGATGTAGTAACTGTGACTTCGCCAAAGCCTGATGTTGCGATGAGCCCATCGGTCAGCCAAGCGATGTGGATCGCTTGCCGGGGCGGCCAATTCTCGCCAGAGACGACGAGCGTCCCCACTGGCGCGGCCGGGTCAACCGCGACGCTGAGCGAGGGCTGTGTCGTCCCCCGTGGGATAATATCTACCAGTTTGGCCGCTGCGTTCCTGTAATCGGCGGTGTAGGCCAGCACAAGGGCCTGGCTTGCGGTCTCCCACCCCGTTCCCACCGGCAAGGCTACGCGAGCCTCAAAAACACCATCTGGCCCGATCGTTACACCAGCCTTCTGTTTGGCAGGGAGATTGGCTGCGGATTGGATTGCCTCACCTGTCCGAGCCAGAGCAAGCAGCACTGTGCTCCCCGGCGGCCAATTCGAGCCACGCGCCGTGATGACCGTTCCCACAGCAACCTGCTGGGGGATGACCTCAAGTTTTGGCGCCTCCAAAGTTGGGATCACGGTTGGTTGGCCTGGCGTTGGAGTAACCGCTGGTTTCGTGATGGAGAAGCGAGCAATTGCGGAGGCCGAATAGTCTGTGGTGTAGGCGACCACCATCACCTCGTCTTGGGCCTCCCACCCCTGATTGGCTGGCAATTCGATGATTGTCTTGAATGCGCCGTTTACCGGCGTGATGGCAGTCTGTCTCTGCTCATCGTCGGCCATGGCCAGACCAGCGCCACTTCTCGCCAAAGTGATGAACACCGACGAGTCATCCGGCCAATGGGCGCCGACTACGGTGATGGACGTGCCTATTGGCCCCCGGACTGGCTGCAGGCCGATCACAGGCCTGACCGCATTGGAAATCTCAAAAGGAGCAACTGCGACAAAAGCCGCATCGGCAGTGTAAGCCAAGATCAACGCCCGGCTTCGATTCTCCCAACCCTGACCTGCAGGGATTTGGATGAACCCGGTGAAAGCACCACTCTCATCGCTCGTGATGGCGTTCTCGGTCAACGGGAAATCGGAAGCCGCTAACAGGCTGGCGACCTGTTCGGCGTTGGTGCCGGTCGCCTTCTCTGTAAGCGGCTCGGCCAGGGCCAAGAACAGGGTAGTGCTGATGGGAGCGCCGTGACCCCTCACGGAGATCATGCTGCCTACCGGCCCAGAGGTGGGGAAAATTGACAGCACCGGCTCCACTGTGGCGGGCGGGGTTTGTGTCGCCGTGGGCGTTTCGGTCGGCGCCCGGGTGGGAGTGCGGGTAGCAGTCGGTTTCGCCTCCGTTGCGGTTGGTTCGAGTTCCGGCGCAGACGTATTGGTGGGTGATACTGCCGCAGGCGCAGAACCTGGCGACGCTGGCGCGGCAGGCTGACCAGCAGCAGTCGGCGAAGGGAAAGACGCAGCGCCGCCAGTGGACTCATCGCTCTTGGCTACCACCGGTATGTCAAATTGCCGGATGTCGCCCGGGCCGATCGACACTGGCGGGGAATCAACTGGCTGGTAGCCGGGTGCCTGCACTTGCACAAAATACGTGCCCGGAGCCAAACCTGAAAACTCAAAATGGCCGCCAGCGTCCGTTGTGGCTATTCTCAGCCCCATGGTGACCTGCACGTTCGGGATGCCACGGCCTGTCAGCCTGTCTCGCACGGTTCCGACGACCACACCGGGCACGACCAGCGATGTTGGCGTCAAGGAAGGCGTCGCCAAAGCAATCGGTTCGGCCGTGGTCGAATAGGACGGCTGGTCAGGCCTGAGCCGGAATGGCGCGCTGCTCTCAAGGCCGGACGCATCTGCGCTGGCTACAACCTCTACCTGTTCGCCTTCTGTCCAACGCGACCCGTATGGGTACGTAAAGGTGGTTATGAACTCCCCGCGTTCGTCGGCTACGGCGCCGGCGAATGCGTAACTGCCGTTCAGTTGGCCTGAAGCGTCGCGCAAGCGAATGAAAACGACCTCACCCGGCCGCCAATGGCGCCCGTACACCACAATTTCAGTGCCAACGTAACCAGTGTCAGGACTCAGGGTGATGGTGGCATTTGTGAACGGCGCGGTTGGGAATGCCATGGCTCGCTCTGTGTTTCGGCTGCGCCCGATGAGGTAGACGACTGAGCCGAACAGGAGCAGGCAAACCAACGCCATGACAAACACCGCCGATATAGCGGAAACAATTCGGAGTTCCTTATTCTTCATCCGTGCGCCTCCTGAAACTGAATCTTTCCATACCAGGTGCGAGCTCAAGAGATGCAAAAGGGTTGGTCTTTCTCCTGTACACTATTATACATCGGTTGTGGGGAGACACAACTTACCCAACTGACGGGGGTGCATCCGGATTTCAGGGAGCAGATGTCTAACACCGTTTTGGATAGCCGCCGAACGGGTTTGGCCGTCATTCTGAGCTCCCCCACGGCGCGCTGGCGCGCCGCTCATTGGGGGAAGAAATGTCGCCCTATCCCGTCAGGCTGAGCCGAAGGCGAAGCATCTCGCGCTGGCAGGCGTTGAGATTCTTCGCTTCGCTCAGAATGACGGGAGAACGTAGTTTCTTAGTAGCTCCCCCACGGCGCGTAGGCGCGCCGCTCATTGCGGGAAGAAACATCAGTTGAACCACCAAGACCACGAAGGACACGAAGAATTTGAACGAACATTGATTCTCTTCGTGCTCTTCGTGTGCTTCGTGGTTTGAGATTCTTCGCTACCCCTTCGCTGCGCTGAGGGCTTCGGCTCAGAGCGAAGAATCTCGTTGTACATCGTGAAATGAGATGCTTCGCCTTCGGCTCAGCATGACGCAGCCGAGGCTTCTGCTAACTCGCCTAAAATTCTGGATGCACCCTCCGTCTGCCGACTCTGGCGGAAACCTGGCAGTTGTGGTACACTTGTAAAGGCAAGAAAAGGTTTGGGAGGTGCACACGATGGCTGTATGGGGCGGAATTGAAGCTGGAGGGACGAAATTTGTGTGCGCGGTTGGCGCAGGGCCGGATGACTTGCGAGAGGAAGCCCATTTCCCCACGACTACGCCGGCGGAGACCATCGGTCTCGCTGTCGCATTCTTTCGAGAACAAAGGAAACGTGAGCCGATTGCGGCCCTGGGCATCGCTTCGTTTGGCCCGGTCGACCCTAACCCACATTCGGCGACGTTCGGTCACATTACGACGACGCCCAAGCCCGGTTGGGCGGGTGTGGACTTCGCCGGCGCAATGCGTCAGGCATTGGACGTGCCCGTGGGGTTCGACACCGATGTGAATGTAGCGGCTTTGGGTGAACGCCGTTGGGGCGCCGCGCAGGGGCTGGATACTTTCATCTACCTGACGGTGGGAACGGGCATTGGCGGCGGTGGCATGGTCGGCGGCCAGCTTCTCCATGGCCTGGTTCACCCTGAAATGGGACACATTCGCATTCCCCATGATTGGGCCAGGGACCCTTATTCCGGCTGGTGTCCGTATCATGGGGATTGCTTGGAAGGTCTGGCCAGCGGGCCAGCCATCGAGGCGCGTTGGGGACGGCGGGGTGAAACGTTGCCGGCCGACCACCCGGCCTGGCCTTTGGAGGCGCATTACCTGGCGCTGGGCCTGGTCAACTTCATTTGTACCCTTTCACCGCAACGGATCATCATGGGCGGCGGAGTGATGAGACAGACGCACCTCTTCCCGATGATTCGAGAAGAGGTGCAGAAGCTGCTCAACGGCTATGTACAGTCTCCATCTTTGGCGGAAGACATCAATTCATATATTGTACCTCCCGCCCTTGGGAATCGGTCTGGTGTGCTTGGCGCCATCGCGCTGGCGCAGCAAATATCCGAACAGGCATGAGCAGCCCGCTGGGCTAGAATTCGATATCTTTCAGAACCTGGACCTTCGTTGGCAGCTCTAGCAGGTCGGCTGAGACTTCGCGCCATTTGCGGAGAGCTTCGGCCTGCCCATGCACGTCGAGCGCTTCCTGGCTGGCCCAGTGCTCGATCATGGTGAACGCCAGTGGATTTTGGGTGTCCTGGTAGCAGTCGTACTTCAAGCAGCCCGGCTCTTTTTGTACGGCTTCGACCAATGCCGGCAGATGTTTCAATAACTCCTCTCTCTTCCCCTCCTTGCAATTGAAGCTGGCTACGACCCATACATCTTGTGCTGCCATGTGATTTTCTTCCTCCTTCAGAGTTTGTTTGGCTCGTCCTCAGCAGCTTCGCCCGCTGCATTGGTATTGAAGCCAGGAATGTTCCTGATCGTCTGGGTCAGATCAATGCCGGTAATGGCCTCCACTGTAGCCGGCACCTGAGCGATAATATTGCTTATGTCTTGGGTGACTTTGCTGCTGCCGGCGCCGTCACCGCCGGAACTGATGACGATAATGCGCTCGGTCTTAGCCAGAGGTTCGGCGATGGCGCGGGCGATTTCGGGCAATTTCTCAATGATCTGGCTGATAATGGCCTGTCGGTTATACAGTTGCCAGGCCATGGCTTTCTTCTCCATCATTTCCGCCTCGGCAAACCCTTGCTGCCGGATCACCTCAGCCTGAGCAATACCTCTGGCCTTAAGGGCGTCGGCCTCGCCTTCACCGATGGAGCGCGCCGCTGCCGCCTCGCCTTCGGCCTCAGTCAACGTTTGGAACTTCTTGGCGTTCGCCAGAGTCTTGATCTTGTACTCCTCAGCCTCAGCCGGTTTTCTAACCGTCGCCTCCAGCTCTTTCTCCATGCGCATGACTTCCTGCTCTTGCACCTGGATGCGCTTCTGGCGTTCTATGACTTCGATTTGGATTTCCTCAGCCTTCACCTGTTGGTTGGTGATATTCTGTTGCAGCGTATAGGCCAGCTCCGCCTCAGCCCGTCTGCGATTTACTTCAGCATCGTAGGCCGCTTTCTGAATCTGGTAGTCTTTCTCTGCCTCAGCGATTTTGGTCTGGGCTTGAAACTGCGCCGTCTCGCCTTCCTGGCGCGCTTTGGCTGAGGCGATGGTGGCGTCGCGCTCCGCTTCTGCTTCGCCAATTCGGGCATCGCGTTTCACCTCCGCGGTGCGTTTGCGGCCCAGGGCATCCAGGTATCCCTCGTCATCGCGGATGTCCTTAATGGTGAAGGAAACAATGCCCAGTCCCATGTTCGCCAGGTCTCCGGCCGCTACGCTCTGCACCTGCGCGGCAAAGGCATCACGGTCCTTGTAGATTTCCTCCACGGTCAAAGTACCCAAAATGGCGCGCAAATGGCCTTCCAATGTCTGGAGCGCAACATTGCGGATCTCGTCCTGCGACTTGGACAAGAACTGTTCTGCCGCAGTGACGATAGAGACATCATCGCCTCTGATCTTGACCTGAGCCACTCCATCTACCGTGATGGGGACGCCTTGAATCGTGTAGACTTTGGGCGTGACGACGTCAATGGTCATGATCTCCAGGCTGAGATCATCAACCCGCTCCAATACGGGCCAGATGAACGCGCCGCCGCCCACGACGATGCGGTAATTTCGTGTCTTTTTCTCTCCGGTCTGGGGGTCAACATAGGTGTGGCGCCGCCCCGAAATGACCAGAGCCTGGTTGGGTCCGACCTTCTTGTAACGAGAGGAGTAAATGATGAGAAAGACGCCCAGCACAAAAACGATGCCGACAATGACAAAGGCGGTCAGAAAAAATTCCATCGTAGTGTCTCCTTCACAAAAAAGAACGATCGGTCAATCGGCTGAAGAATCCCTGACGCTGACGAAGGCTTGCGTCCCCACCATTCGGTCAATGATGACCAAAACTCCGCGTTCGATGGCGATGCCTTTGCTGGACCGGGCCGGATAGGTCACCCGACCGCCACGCACGACCAAGGCGATCTCACCCACGCCGGCTGGGGAAATTGGTGTGGTCACCTCAGCAGTCAGTCCAGCCAGGCGGTCTATACGCACCTCGCTGGAGCCCTGCGAGCCGAGCAGGAACTTGCTGTAAAAAAGGAACATGATGCCGGACAGAAGTAACCCGCCCAACGTGGCGAATACCAGACTGACCGGCCAGGAGCTATCAAAGACCTGTCGCGTAATGATCCCCACGCCGCCGAACGTGGTGATGAATGTGGAGAGGGTGATTGGACTGATTGGGGAGACTTCTATCGAACCGCTATCGAACGAGTCAGCTTGGTCAAAAGACAGGCCCCCTGCGTCCGGCGCATCAGCATCGTGCGAGCCGCCTGTCAGGAGGACGAAGATGGCCCAGATCAGTCCGACAGCGAAAGTCAGGAAATACGCACAATCAATTGTGGCCGACCGGATGAGGCCAAACATCTCCGTCCTCCTGTCTCTGCGCCAGCTAAACCGTTGGAGTCAGTTCTCAGTCCCAAATGCTTTTGAAAGTCCTGATTTCCACATCCGAGGCGCGCAAATGGCCTGCGTTTTTGTCCCATCGCGCGGCAGGCTGTCCGTTGATGTGCGCCTGCATGTCTTCTTCGGTTGCCCAATGCTCGACGAACCTGAATTTGGTCGGGTCTGTGGCATCCTGAAAACAATCGTCGAACAGGCAGCCTTTTTCCTTGCGCACGTCGGTGATGAGTTCTCGCAAGTGTTTCTTCATTTCCTCGACCTTGTCCGCCTTACACTCGAAATCTGCCAATAACCAAATGTCCTTGCCTGCCATGAGAAATGTCTCCTTTCTCTCGAGAAAAGTGATGAAGAATGATCAACCCCTACCCGCCAGACTGATCGGGCACCGCTGGCCTCTGATTGCGGCGTTCACAATATGCGTTCAAAGTCGCCTGTCGAGATCGGCCAGCAGGATAATGATAACTGCTTTGCGCTTTTTCCACAAGTTGTATCTCAAAAAATAAGCCAAGCGGTCTCATCCTACTACTTTCGAACCTCGAAGCGACGCGGGTCCTCTTTGAGCGATTGCACCACCGGCAAAGTGTTGCCCTGCATGTCCTTGTACCAGGCAGCCTGCTCGAACCTTTTATCGGCGTGTCCGCCTGCCAGATTTGCCAACAGCCAGGATGTGTGGGCGAAAAAATAAGGCGGGGCGCTGTCCAGCATGGCATGATAAGCCGCCAGAGTCAGGGCGGTCACATCTTCCTCACGCACGGGCGGATAACGGGGGTCTTCGGCAGCGCCAACCACCGCGCCGCCCTCCACACCGATAATGGGCAGGTAATAGCCGAAGTGCTGGTAGAAAAGTGCTGCATACGCTTCAAACTTGCGAAACCCATTAGAGTCTTCCATAACCGTATCCCCAACCCAGAAACCGCCCCATGGCCTGGGCCATTTGGCGATGCGCCGCGCACGGTTGATCGCTGTGACCTGCTCTGCTGACAGGCCTCTGTCCAGAATTTCCTGCGCCGTGAGAGGGACGTCGTAGAGATTGACCGGGTCGGAGGGGTAGTTCAAAGGGTGGTTCAGGAAATAATTGTGAACCGGAATCCACGCTCCCCGCAGCAGGTCGGCCTGCCCTCTGGCACGGAGGCCGACCAGGAATCGGTCGAGAAAAACCATGTCATCTATGTCGCCGCCAGGAGCCAGAGCAGGCAGGGCCGGGTGCCCGCCGCCTTCGTGCACTTCTCGCGCAGCACGAATCCACAGGTCAATGATCTGCTCTACACGAATGGGCTCGTTCTCACGCCATCCCCCATCAGGGCCGGCCAGGTTCGGCTCGGTGTAAAGCTGAAAATAGTGCACGCCCTTAGACACTGCCGCAGGGATCAAGGTTTTCAAGTGTTCGTAAGGTTCATTGAACGGTTTGTAGATACGCAAGACCGGTTCGATGCCGTTGGCGACAAGTTGCTCGATTAAGTAGGTGTGCGTCAAATCAGGACTGTCATCCTGTAGCAACTTGACCCATTTGATGTTCATCTGCCGAATTTCATTAAGAAAATAGTCAACCACTGCACATGGCTGAGGCTGATTGGTCGGCGCCCAGTGGATGCCCCGGCCGTTGTCGTTTGCCGGGCGCGGATAGAGCGACAGTGGGTTCTCGGCGCTGCGGCCGATAATTGCACTGCTGCCATTTGTCCGCCGCCGGGGCTGATGGAGTCGGGGGCGAGTTTTGAGTGCGTCTACTACAGGTTCGTGATAGATTGGACGGCGACCATTCCCTTCGCCTGGATCACGGCTATGATACCAGGCCTGCTCTTCCCAGCCCGCTTGCGCGTAGCCCAGCGCCTCTTGCGCCAACAGCCAGTGACAGATAGCAAACAAGTATGGCGGGGCATCATCCAACAGGTAATTGGCTGCCCAGAGAGTCCAATCCGCTACCGTTTGCGCGTCAGTCGGCGGGTAGCGTGGGTCGTCATCTGCCCCTGGCGTAGCCCCGCCCTCGGTCGCGATGATGGGTATCTCGAAACCAAACAGCTCGTAGAACTGATCGCGATACGCGATGAAATGCAAAAAACAGGTCGGATCGTCGTACAGGTTGTCGCCCAGGAAGAAGCCACCTGGCTCGCGCGCCGTTCGTCGCGCCTGGTTGATCGCCTCGACCTGCGTAGGGGTGAGGTTGTAGCGCTCGATTTCTTCAGCGGTAAGTGGGCGACTGCTTAAGTTCACGTCGTCATACGGATAGGTGGGCGGATGGTTCAGGTTGTAGTTGTGAACTGCTGCCCAGGAAAAATAGAGCGTGCTTTCGTTGCCCTGCTCTTTTAGAGCGCGGAAGAACTTGTAGAAGAAGTCGTCCTGCCAGCCAGGCAGTTTCTGGGAGGGGGCGAAGAAGGAGGGCAGGCTGGGATAGCCACCAGCCAGGTAAACCTGCCGCGCGGCGTCGGCCCACATCGCCGCCAATCGTTCCGGCTGAGGCTGCCCGTCTGGTTGACACCAACCGCCATCCCGGCCGACTGTGTCCGGCTCATTGTAGAGCTCGAAATAGTAGACTCCCTTGGACACATAATGTCGCACCAGGGCGTCCAGTTGCTGCAGGTCATAAGGCTCATTACACTCCTGATATAGCCGCAGAATGGGCATAATGCCGGCCGTGACCAGATGGTCAATAGTGTTGTCATGGTGGCGGCCCGAGACGCCATCGTTCAACAATTTGACCCACTTGATGTTCATCGCCGACAGTTCGGACACGAAGAATTCAGTGAGTTCTGCCGGTTGACCATACAGATAAGTGCTCCAATGGACGCCCATGCCGTTGTCCGCAGGTGGACGTGGAAAGGAATTGAGCGGCAAGGGTTTGACGGGCAGGGTCCTGTCGCTGTGCTTCAAGGGGGCGGATGCGGTGACCGGAGGTCCCGCGAACATGGACGTAGCTATGATGGCTGTTGCCACAAGGACGGTTGCCACAAGATGCAGTTGGCGATAAGCCCTCACGACGAGTTCTCCAAAAGTCCAACGGGACGAAGACGAGCTTAAGGGTTGGGTCGCGGGGAGTGGACTGCGCTCCTCGCGACCCAACCTGATGTTATGCCGCAACAGGCTCAAGGTCTTGCACTGGCTTGCGGATGAAGATCAGCTCTTTGCCATCAGAATCAATGACCACTGTATCACCCGCTTTGAATTCGCCCTTCAACAATCGGACAGCCAATGGGCTTTCGACGTGACGCTGCAAAGTACGGCGCAATGGCCGCGCGCCAAAGTTGATGTCGTACCCCTCGTGCGCCAGCCAGTTGCGCGCGGCCTCGGTCAGCTCGATGGACAGGCCCTGTTCGCCCAGTCGGGCGCGGATCTCGCGCATTTGCAAATCCACGATCTGGCGCACATGCTCTTCGCTCAGGGCATGGAATATGATGATCTCGTCAATCCTGTTCAGGAATTCCGGACGAAACGTCTGTTCCAGCCCCCGCTTGATCTGGCGCTGGCCTTCTTTCTCGCTGAGAGTCGAACCGCTGCTCGTTTTCAAGAAGCCAATTCCCTCTGCATCGCGGATCAGTTGGGTCCCGATGTTGGATGTCATGATCAGGACCGTGTTCCGAAAATCCACGGTGTGTCCCTGCCCGTCGGTCAGGCGTCCATCCTCGAGTATCTGGAGCAGGCTGTTCCACACGTCGGGGTGCGCTTTTTCGATTTCATCGAACAGGATGACCTGATAAGGTCTCCGCCGCACTGCTTCGGTCAACTGACCGCCTTCCTCATAGCCGACGTATCCGGGCGGCGCACCGATCATCCGTGACACACTGTGTCGCTCCTGATACTCGCTCATGTCAATGCGGATCATGGCTTCTTCGTCGTCGAACAGGAATTCGGCCAGTGCGCGCGCCAATTCTGTCTTCCCGACGCCTGAAGGCCCCAGGAAGATGAAGCTGCCGATAGGCCGACGTGGGTCTTTGAGGCCCGCTCTGGCGCGGCGTATCGCGTCGGCCACGGCGGTAATCGCCTGATCCTGGCCGATGATGCGTTCGTGCAAGCGTTCTTCCATCTTCAACAGTTTGGCCGTCTCCGCTTCCATGAGGCTGTGCACCGGTATCCCCGTCCAACTGGCGACCAATTCGGCGATGTCTTCCTCATCTACCACTTCGTCGAGGTTCATGGCAGCCTGCCAGGCGTCCCGCTTCGCGTTGAACTCCTCTTCTAACTTCAATCGTTCACTCTTGTGCAGAGCCGCCTTCTCGTAATCGCGCGCTGACCAGGCCGCCTCTTCCAGGTCGATCAGCTTCTGCAAATTCAAGCGCATCTCTTTCAGATCTGGCGGCATGGTGTACAACGCAATGCGCAGCTTGGAAGCAGCCTCGTCAATCAAGTCAATGGCTTTGTCCGGCAAACGGCGGTCGGTTACGTAGCGATGGGACAGGTGAGCCGCAGCCACCAGAGCCTCATCCTTAAACTTGATGTTGTGATGCGCCTCGTATCGTCCGCGGATGCCCTGGAGGATGCGGATGGTCTCTTCCACCGAAGGCTCTTCGACGAAGACGGGTGCAAAACGGCGTTCCAATGCCGAGTCCCGTTCGATGTATTGCCGGTATTCATCCAGAGTGGTTGCGCCGATACAGCGCAGCTCGCCTCGCGCCAGGGCCGGTTTCATCATGTTGGAGGCGTCAATCGCGCCCTGCGCCGCTCCTGCGCCCACCACTGTGTGCAGCTCATCAATGAACAGGATAATCTCGCCTTGTGCGTTCTGGATTTCTTCGAGGGTTGACTTGAGCCGTTCCTCGAATTCCCCGCGGAATCTGGCGCCGGCCAGCATCGCGCCCAGGTCAAGCGCCACCACGCGCTTACCCACGAGCGGCTCCGGCACATCCCCCTGCACGATTTTCTGGGCGAGACCCTCCACGATGGCGGTCTTGCCCACGCCGGCTTCGCCGATGAGCACCGGATTGTTCTTCGTGCGGCGGCTCAATACCTGGAGTACGCGGAGGATTTCTTCGTCCCGGCCGATGACGGGGTCGAGCTTATCCTCTCTCGCCAACTGAGTGAGGTCCCGGCTGTACTTGGACAGGGTCCGATACCGGCTCTCGGCTTTGGACTGGCCGGCAGGGCCACCTTTGCGTATTTCCAGTAAGGCATCTTCCACCTTTGGCTTGGTGACTTGCGCGTCGAGCAAAATGCGGGCTGTCGGCGAGTTCTTCTCCCCGAGTATGCCCAAGAAGATGTGCTCGGTTGAAACGTACTCGTCTTTTAGCCGATTGGCCTCTTCCTGCGCCCGGTCAAAGGTGAGCTTGAGCCGTGGCGTGATAAAGACCTGTCCGGGCGCACCAAAATTGTACACCCCAGCAGGCGCTTTGGGCGTGTTGCTGAGCACAGAATCGAGCCGCTTCTTGATCTGCTCGATGTCAACGCCCAGTCTTTCCAGAATTTGGCCCACAATCCCATCCGGTTGCTCCAACAGGGCGAGCAACAGATGCTCCACATCTACCTGAATGTGGCCGTATCTTTGTAATATTTCATAGGCGCGCATAGCCGCATCCTGCGCGCGCTCCGTAAATCGCTCAAATTGCATCATAATGAACTTACCTCTTGCTCGTATTGTAACCCAAATGCGCGTACAGGCAAAGCCGGGCCATCGGCCGGGTGCACCCAGAATTTTAGGCGAGTTAGCAGAAGCCTCAATCGCGTCATGCTGAGCCGAAGGCGAAGCATCTCATTTCACAATGTACAACGAGATTCTTCGCTTCGCTCAGAATGACGGTCAGAGCCGTTCGGCGGCTATTGAAAACGGCGTAGGCATCTGCTTCCTTAAACTTCGGCTGCACCCCCCATCGGCCCGGCTTTGCCCATTACGCGCCTGTTCCGGGATTTAACCTTTGTATGCTCTTGGCTGTAGAGGGTGTACGCTGTGGTTTCTCAGGCCACGGCTTGCACTCTCTCTGCCTGTCTAAACACGAACTGACCGTCTCGTACGTCCACTTCAATGACGTCGCCATCCTTGAACTCGCCGCGCAAGATATGCTGCGCAAGCGGGTCCTGGATTTCCCGCTGCATGGCACGCTTCAACGGGCGTGCGCCGTATACCGGGTCATAGCCCAGGTCGGCCATCAGCCGTTTGGCCGCATCAGTGAGTCGAATCTGCATACGCCGGTCTGCCAGCAGCCTCTGCAGGCGTTCCACCTGAATATCCACGATACGTACCAGGTCGTCCTTGGTCAGCGCATGGAAGATGATGACCTCGTCAATCCGGTTCAAGAATTCGGGCGCGAACCGTTGGTTCAGCGCTTCCAGCACCAACTGGCGCATTCTCCGCTCATCCTGTCCCCCCAGGTCACGGATGTAGTCGCTGCCGACATTGGAGGTCATGATCACCACCGTGTTCTTAAAGTTTACAGTGCGACCATGTCCATCGGTCAGGCGGCCGTCGTCCAGAAGTTGGAGCAGCACGTTGAACACTTCGGGATGAGCTTTCTCAATCTCGTCCAACAGGATGACTGAGTAAGGCCGACGGCGTACTGCTTCGGTCAACTGCCCTCCTTCCTCGTAGCCGACGTATCCAGGCGGCGCGCCGATGAGTCGAGCTACGGTGTGGCGCTCCTGATATTCGCTCATGTCTATACGAATCATGGCTTCTTCGGAATCGAACAGGAACTCCGCGAGCGCACGAGCCAGCTCGGTCTTGCCTACGCCAGTCGGCCCCAAGAACAAGAAGCTGCCGATGGGGCGATTGGGGTCCTGCAAGCCGGCCCGGGCGCGTCTCACCGCATTGGCGACCGCGCTGATGGCTTCGTCTTGCCCGACCACACGTTTGTGCAGCCGGTCTTCCATGTACAGCAGTTTCTGCACCTCGCCTTCCATCAATTTGGAAACCGGAATGTTTGTCCACTTGGAGACGACTTCAGCGATGTCCTCGGCATCAACCTCTTCTTTGAGCAATTGATGGCCGTTCTGCAATTGCTTAAGCTGTTCCTCTTGTCTGGTGAGCTGAGCCTCGAGCTGACGCAGTTGGCCGTACTGCAGTTCGGAGGCCCGACTGTAGTCCGCCCGCCGTTGCGCCTCCTCAATCTGGTGCAGCGTCTCCTCAATGCGTTGCTTGGTATTTCGCAACGCCTGAATCGCGTCTTTCTCCTGCTGCCAACGAGACTGGAGCGCGCGACTCTCCTCTTGCAAGTCGGCCAGGTCTTTTTCCAGCTTCTTCAGCCGCTCCTTCGATGCTTTATCCTTCTCCTTCTTCAATGCTTCGCGTTCGATTTCCAACTGCATGATCTTGCGGTCAATTTCATCCAGTTCAGACGGCTTCGAGTCAATCTCCGTCCGCAGCCTGGAAGCGGCCTCATCAATCAGGTCAATGGCCTTGTCTGGCAGGAAGCGGTCGGAGATGTAGCGATGCGACAACGTAGCCGCCGCTATCACGGCCGAGTCCTGGATTCTGACACCGTGGTGCACCTCGTAACGGCCCTTCAGCCCCCGCAAGATGCTGATCGTCTCTTCGACCGTAGGCTCGTCAACCAGGATGGGTTGGAAACGACGCTCCAGCGCTGCGTCCTTCTCGATGTGTTCGCGGTACTCGTCCAGAGTCGTCGCTCCAATGCAATGCAACTCGCCGCGCGCCAGCATCGGCTTCAGCATGTTGGACGCATCCATGGCGCCCTGCGCCGCCCCTGCTCCGACCACCGTGTGCAGCTCGTCAATGAACAAGATAATGCGCCCTTCGGCTGTGGTCACTTCTTTAAGCACGGCTTTGAGGCGTTCCTCGAACTCGCCGCGATATTTCGCCCCGGCGATCAGCGCGCCTAAATCCAGGGCGACAACCTCTTTGTTCTTCAGGCCTTCGGGCACATCTCCCGCCACAATGCGCTGGGCCAAGCCTTCCACGATAGCCGTTTTGCCCACGCCCGGCTCACCGATCAGCACCGGGTTGTTCTTGGTTCGGCGTGAGAGCACCTGAATCACGCGGCGGATTTCCTCGTCTCGACCGATCACCGGATCGAGTTTGCCCTTTCGCGCCAGCTCGGTCAGATTGCGGCCGTACTTCTCCAGTGCCTGGTAGGTCGCCTCTGGGTTCTGGTCGGTCACTCGCTGCGAACCCCTGATGCCAGTCAGGGCCTGGAGAATAGCGTCCCTGGTCAACCCATGCTGTCGCAACAGGCTGCTCACCCAGCCAGCCGTCGGCTCGGTCAGTGCCAGCAACAGATGTTCGGTGGAGACGTATTCGTCCTTCATCTGCTCGGCTTCTCTTTGGGCGGACTGCAAGACCTGCGCCAGGCCGGCCGATAACCCGATCTGAGTCGCCGGGCCGTACACCTTGGGTTTGGTGCTCAATTGCCTTTCGACCTCGGCCAACAATCGCGCGGCATGAGCGCCCACCTTGTTGACCACCTGTATCGGCACACCATCCTCCTGGCGTAACAGGGCCGCCAGCAAGTGCTCCGGCTCGATCTGGCTGTTGTTGTATTGCAAGGCCAGCTCCTGCGACTCAGCAATGGCTTCCTGCGCTTTCTGAGTGAATCTATCCAGTCTCATGCCAACAATTCTCCCCTATAATAACTCTTTGATTCTCGATACCAAGTGTACGGCCTGACTGTTAGATGCGCATTTGAGGAATGTTAGAGATTTGTTAGAGGCACATGAATCGGCGCGCTTCCGAGGCCGGAAAACCAGCTTGCCCAACCGCGGTTGAACGGGGCGAGCACGTCGTTCGCCGTGCACCGCGGTTGGGCAAGGCCCGCAGGGCGTGAAAGCCTTGAGGCGAGAAGAAGTCAAACGGGATCAGTAGCGGAGCAGCGCGCCTATTGAGCCCGCTTTGCTCATTTCTTCGTTTTCGTGAACGACTTCGACCTCAATCCCACGCTCCAAAGCCAGATGAATCAGACTGTTAACGGCATCGGCGACGTGTTCCATGGCTCCACCACAGAAAGCGCAGGTTTCCATTCGTTCCACTGTCGTAAAGTGACACTGCACGCACCGATACCCCTCTGCCTCAAATCCGTCGGAGATGAGCAAGGTCATGGCGCGACCGTCCGCTACGGCGGCCATCGTATCTGCCAGGCCGATCGTGCCGGCGCCGCCTTTGGCTGCCGCGGTGATCACCTGCTCCACCAGACGCCGTTCGCGCTCCACGTCCGCCTGTTGCATGACGGCGAGCGATCGCTCCAGCACTTCACTCTCCGAGGCTGTGATGTCCAGGGCAAAAGACCCCACCACACGTTCCTGCCAGGCTTTCGGCAACAAGTCTGTGAACAGGTGGATGTTTTCGTCGGTGCCGGCCAGCACGATTTGGTTGCATTTGCTTTGTTCGCAGAACCTGATCAACAAATCGGCTCCGTCTCGCAAATTGCGTTGCGCCATCTCATCGGCGTGTCGTTGCAGGCGAGAGGCCGCCCAGCCGCCTTGTTTGTGCCGCTCAGGCAACGGCCCGAAAGTGCCGGCTGTATCCTCCAGCCGGCCGGCGCGGAAGCGAAACAGCCGAACTCCTTCCCGCGCGACGATGGCTGCGACATAATGCCCGGAAAGGTCCAACATGCGGGCAAGCGGCTCGATGTAAGCTCGGGGTAGCACATAAATCTGGTCTTTGACGGGCACAGGCAGGGGATAGGCCCGCCAGATGCCCTTTTTAGCCGAACAGAAAATAGCGAGGCTTTTCCCTTGCCAGTCATACTCGAAATCCAGATATTGTTCAATACATCTCACATCTTCCTCGGAAATGACATCGGAGACCCCTTTCACCAAATTTCGCCAGGTTAAGCGATACTCGTCCTTGGAATGTCGGCTTGGGTCAACGTTCAGATACAGGCTCACAATTTGAGCGTCTTTGTCTGACAGCTTCACCAATTCTTTAAGGACTTGTTCTGTGATCATGACAGCCTCCTCTGCTATACCAAACTGATGTTCAATATTATACGACACATAGGGTGGTGGAATCGGCAGAAAATGACCTCCCCGTTCCTCTTATGACCTCACCGTCCGACACACTAGAGGCGTTTTTCCAGCTCCAGGATTATGGTTTGCCATCGGTCATCGTCTTCGTTGCTCATGGCCCGGATTGTCTCAAGCAACTCGGTGCGTATGCTATCGCGCAGATATTCAACTCTGGCCTGCAGCTCTTCTTGAAGAGAGGCGACCTCTTGTCGTAATCTTTCGATCTGTTCGGCCATATTGAGAACAACTTCCACACCGGCCAGATTGATGCCGAGGTCCTGCGTCAGCCTGGTGATGCGGCGCAGGAGTTCGATGTCCCGTTGAGAATATAGCCGAATATTTCCCTTTGAACGGGTTGGTACGACCAACCCCAGGTCCTCATAGTGCCGCAAAGTCTGAGGATGCAGGTCAACCAATTTGGTCACTACGCTGATAACATATCTGGGCTCATCGTAATCTTCGGATGGGATCATCGTTGCCTGTCACTCCCTGAGTACATGATTTACCTGTCCTCTGGCCGGCCTTCTAAACGAACCTCGACCCGTCGCTCTTGGCCGTCCCGGATGATCAGCAAGGACACGACGTCACCGACTTCCGTTTCCCTGGCCAGGTAGTTGATCAGGTCGTCGAATTTTTTCACCGGGCTGTTTTCAATGGCTATCAGGATGTCGCCGCCAGCTAGGACCGGCATCCCTTCAACTCTCACCTCACGACTGCCCCCACGCAGCCCGGCTTTGTCGGCCGGCCCTCGCTTCTCGATGGTGAAAATCAAGATGCCTTTATCTACTGGCAGGTTGAGCTGCTTTTGAATTTGGGGCGTAATAGACTGGCCGGTGATGCCCAACCACGGATGGACATATCTGCCGTCGCGGATGAGCTTGGGGACCACTTTGCGGACCATATCAACTGGAACGGCCATCCCCACACCAGAAGAGGTTCCGGACCGGCTGAAAATGGCCGTGTTGACGCCGATCACCTTGCCCTCAGAATCGAGCAATGGGCCGCCCGAGTTGCCCGGATTGATGGCGGCGTCGGTCTGAATCAATTCGGCGATGCGAAAGCCGCTGTCACGACGGTCCAGTGTCCGGCGCAAAGAACTGATCACACCGGTTGTCACTGTTCTCTCCAGGCCAAACGGATTGCCGATAGCGATGGCCCGTTGCCCGACCCTCAGCGATTTCGAGCTGCCCAGTTCGACCGGGGTCAATTGCTCGGGGGCGGCGTTGACTTTCAGCACGGCCAGGTCGCTGCCTGGGTCGGCGCCCACCACCTGCGCCTCGAAAACCGTCTCGTCGGCCAGCGTGACCATGATTCTGTCGCTGTTCGCTATCACATGATTGTTCGTCACGATATGTCCTGATTTATCATACACGAAGCCGGAGCCATTGCCATTCTCCAGCGGATCAGACTCATTGATGGCGTCAATGTATACGACGGAAGGGCTGACACGCGCATAGATGTTTATGATGAGCTGCTCCTCGGCGCCGGCTTCCGCCAGAATGTCTTCGTCCACTGGTGTTGGCGTCACCACGATGAACACGGGCGTTGGCATCCGGGTGGCAGGGGCGACAGTTACCTGCCGACTGCTGGGGCCTTCAACGCTCCAGGCCATGCAGCCCAGCAACAGGAGAGCCAATAAGCCGATGAGGCCAGAGACAACGGTTTTGTTCATAAGGCTTCTCTTTCCCAAAATGTCGTCTGCGCGCCCATGTGCGGGCGCCCGATTGGTCTGGGGAACTAACGCCGCAGAGCGGCCAACTCCTTGAAAGTGCTCTTTTCTTTCTCGGTCAAAGGCGTGGGGAGGACCAGCCGTATTTTCACGTATAGGTCGCCGCGCTCGGAAGGGTTGCGCAAAACGGGCATACCTTGCCCTTGCAGACGGAACGTCCTTCCGCCTTGCGTCTCTGGGGGAATGCGCAAAGACAAGGTCGTGCCTTTAAGGGTGGGCACTTCGATTTCCCCTCCCGTGACCGCGGTATAAATGTCAACCGGGACTTCACAGTACAGGTCGTTGTCCTTCCGTTCGAAGGTCTTGTGCGGCAACACGTTAACCCTCAGAAAAAGGTCGCCGGCCTGCTGCCCGGGAATGTTCTTGCCAATTTCGCCTGGCACCCGGATCTTGGAGCCTGTTTTGACTCCGGGGGGGATTTTGACCTCTAATCGGCGTCCGTCAATCTCTAAAATCCGGTTGCTGCCGGAAAACGCCTCTTCCAGAGTCACATCAACCCGTTGCTCCTGATCCTGAGCGCGTCTCGGTCGGGTGGCTCGTTGGCTTTGCCACGTGCCGGAACGCACACCACCCATGCCGCCGAATAATGCCTCGAAGAAATCGGAAAAGCCGCTGCTCCCACCGAAGAATTCTTCGGCGTCCACATACTCCACTCGCGGCCCGCCGGCGCTCTGTCTCGCTCTGGCGGCCTGCGAAAAGTAATCTCCCCAATTGAACCCGCCCGGCTGTCCGCCGGCCTGCTGGTAGCGCTGCCAATCCTGGCCGAACTGGTCGTATTTCTTGCGTTTTTCAGGGTCGGTCAAGACCTCGTGAGCCTCGTTGATCTCCTTGAATCGCTCCTCGGCATTACGGTCACCGGGGTTCACATCGGGGTGGTATTTACGTGCCAACTTGCGGTAGGCTTGCTTAATTTCCTTCTCGGTTGCGTTTCTGGGCACGCCGAGAATCTTGTAGTAATCTTTGTATTCCATAGTCTCTCCGTTTTCGCGACCTCTGTACGTTCAGGACAGACAGGCAGGTCAAAAACCGCTTGATCGCGTCGCCTGCGCCGAACGGGACCTGCACGATGGTATTGGTGTCCATTTCTTGGACGATGGCCCGAAAGAGTTCGGTGTAACTTGATTATAAGGGTTTAGTGTCTCTATGTCAAGGTTTTGACGGTTTTCCAGGATTGAAAAACCTGCCAGGTCTTTGCAACCCGGCAGGTTACGAGACAGATGTGGAACACAGTCGGACGATATGCGCAATACGGACGGGAGACTTTGCTGCGCTATGCTGAAGCCGCGTTCAGTGCCTGGTCCAGGTCCCAAATGATGTCGTCTATGTCCTCGATGCCAATTGATAGACGAACCAGGTCTTCGGTGACGCCGGTCGCGAGTTGCTGTTCAGCCGTCAGTTGTTGGTGTGTGGTGGTGGTCGGGTGAATGGCCAGCGATTTGGCGTCGCCGACGTTCGCCAGGTGAGAGAAAAGCTGCAACGCGTCAATGAACCGGGCGCCCGCCTCACGCCCTCCCTTGATGCCGAACGCGAGAATTCCCCCACATCCTTTGGGCAGGTACTTCCGCGCCAGATTGTGCGTCGGATGGCTGGGCAGCCCTGGGTAGGCCACCCATGACACGCGAGGATCGGCCGCCAGAAATTCTGCAACCCGCTGAGCATTCTGACTGTGCCGTTCCATCCTCAGTGACAGAGTTTCCAGCCCCTGCAGGAACAGGAATGAATTGAAGGGGCTTTGAGCCGGGCCGAGGTCGCGCAACATTTGCACTCTGGCTTTCAGGATAAAGGCCAGGGGCCCGAAGTCGGCGACGTATCTCACGCCATGATAACTGGGGTCTGGCTCGGTCAGGTCGGGGAAGCGGCCACTGCCCGCCCAATCGAACCGGCCCGAATCCACAATGATACCACCTATGGAAGTGCCGTGCCCGCCGATGTACTTGGTGGTGGAGTGGACGACAATGTCGGCGCCGTGCTCAAAGGGCCGGCAGAGATAAGGGCTGGCGAAGGTGTTGTCTATCGCCAGTGGCACCCCGGCCTCATGGGCAATCGCTGAGACCGTCTCCAGGTCAAATACATCCACGCGAGGGTTGCCAATGGTCTCACCAAACACCAGTTTGGTGCGTCCATTGATGGCGCGACGGAAACCATCGAAGTCGCCCGGCTCCACGAAATGGGTGTTGATACCCCACTTCGGTAGCGTATTGGAGAAGAGCGTGTAGGTTCCGCCGTAGAGCTTGCTCGAAGAGACAATTTCGTCTCCGGCCCGCAGCAGGGTGAAGACGGTCAGGGCAATGGCAGACTGGCCCGAGGCCACCGCCAGCGCTCCCACTCCACCTTCGAGCGCCGCCACCCGGTTCTCGAACACCTCATTCGTCGGATTCATGATGCGGGTGTAGATATTGCCGAATTCTTTCAGTCCGAACAGGCTGGCGGCATGGGCCGTGTCCCTGAAGACATACGAGGTGGTCTGATAGATCGGCACCGCCCGGGCGCCCGTCGTTGGGTCGGGTTTCTGACCGGCGTGTAAAGCCAGTGTGTCGAATTTGAACTGATGTTCAGTAGTCATAGTGAGTTTTCCTCTCTGTTTTTTTCCAATCTGGATGGGTTTGCCTTTAATCGAACAAGCCACTGCTCAGGTACCTTTCGCCTGTGCTCGGCAGGATGACCACAATCAGCTTCTCCGCGCTTTCGGCGCGGCGGGCAACCTGCAAGGCGGCAAAAGTTGCTGCGCCGGAAGAGATGCCCACGAAAATGCCCTCTTCCTTCGCCAGCCGACGGGCTGTATTGGCAGCGTCTTCATCCTCCACCTGGATCACCTCGTCAACCACGTTTCGGTCCAAGACATCGGGAATGAAGCCAGCGCCGATACCCTGAATCCGATGGGGTCCCGGTTTACCGCCGGACAGCACCGGCGAACGCGCCGGCTCGACAGCGATGGCCTTGAACTCAGGCTTGCGCGCCTTAATGACCTGGGACACGCCGGTGATCGTCCCACCGGTGCCGACGCCCGCGACCAACACATCTACCCGGCCGTCTGTGTCCTCCCAGATTTCTTCCGCAGTCGTCGCGCGGTGTATGGCTGGATTGGCGGGATTCTTGAACTGCTGCGGCATAAAATACTTCGCGTCTTGTTTGACCAACTCTTCAGCGCGGCGTACCGCCCCGGTCATGCCCTCCGAACCCGGCGTCAGAATCAGTTCCGCCCCCAGAGCCTGAAGCAATTTCCGTCGTTCGGTGGTCATGGTCTCAGGCATGGTCAGGATCAGGCGATACCCCCTCGCCGCGCACACAAACGCCAATCCAATGCCGGTGTTGCCACTGGTCGGTTCTATGATCACGGTATCCGGCCCGATTTTCCCTTCTCGCTCGGCTTCGTTAATCATACTCACCGCAATCCGGTCCTTCACGCTGCCGAGGGGATTGCGCGATTCGATCTTGACGGCCACGGTCGCGTGCAATCCTTTGGTCAGCCTGTTCAACCTGACCAGCGGCGTGTGGCCCACTGTCTGGGTAATGTCGTCATATATCCGACCCATCTTCAATCTCCTTTCTTTTAAGAGGCACGCTCTTGCGACCGGCTGCTTAGCAGCACCACCTTGACCGACTGAACGGGCCAGCCCCTGACCGCTTCTTCTGCCCGCCGCTGTATCATGCTGATCAGCATGTCGGCGGCCGGGCAGTCCTCTGAAGTCAGTTTCACCTCTATTTGCGCGGTCTGGTCTTGTACTATGACGTTCTGAATCAGCCCCAGGTCTATTACGTTGATGCCTGCTTCAGGGTCGAGCACGTTACGCAGCGAATCCGTGATGTGGCGAACTACCTGTTGCCCATTAGCGGATGTCTCAGGTTCGCGCTCGCCAGCCCAAACGACCTGTTGCTGCTCCAGCCGTCTCTCCAGCTCTGCTATGCGCTGCTCCAAAGCGTCCTGGCGCGCCAGCAGCTCGGTCACGACCTGGAAACCAGGGTCTGGCAACTGCCCGTGGCTTAACTGCGTCTCTACGTCAACGGGCGATTTGGGGCCGGCGATGCGCGCCGGCACACCTACCACGGTCATTCCTGCCGGTACAGATTTGACGACCACCGACCCGGCGCCTACCCTGGCGCCTTCGCCCACCGTTATCGGCCCCAGTATGATTGCCCCGCTGCCGATAACTGCGCCGTTGCCAATGGTGGGGTGGCGTTTGGTTTTCACATTGCTGGTCCCGCCCAGCACAACGCCCTGGTACATCAGCACATCGTCGCCTATTTCAGCTGTTTCGCCGATGACTACTCCCATGCCGTGGTCAATGAAAAAACGGCGACCTATGGTAGCCCCCGGATGAATTTCTATGCCAGTGAAGAAGCGCGAGATATGCGAAAGCAGTCGCGCCAGGTAGCGAAAACCGCGCCTCCACAGGTAATGGGCCACACGGTGCGCCCAGATGGCATGAAGGCCAGGATAACACGTGATGACCTCAAGCGTGCTGCGAGATGCCGGGTCCTTGGCAAACACCGTTTGAATGTCCTCACGAATTCGCTCCAACATATTGTGTCCCTCGACTTTCTTGTGTGGATACTAACGTAATAGCTGGCCTCTACCGCCCAACAGGCCGATCAATTGAGTTAGATATGATATGACTGACGCGCCGGCAGGACGGTTTCGGCATTATCCATCAGGTCCTTCAGAGTAATCCCCTCGAGAAACTCTGCACAGACTTGATACAACTGCGACCAGACCCGTTGCGTCACACAGCTTTCTGCGCGAGAACAGACCTTTGGATCAGCGGTACAATCCACCAAAGGACTTGATCCTTCCAGAACCTCGTACAGCCGTCTTAAGGTGATTTCGCCCGGCGGCTGTGTCAGTTGGTAGCCTCCTTGCGCTCCCCGTACAGACCTGACCAGGCCGGCTGCGTGAAGGGCAGAAAACAGGGTCTCGAGATACTTCAGAGACAAACCCTGCCGGCGTGCGATGTCCTTCAAGCTGACAGGCCGCTGGTCAGAATGGATCGCCAGGTCGAGCATAGCCCGTGCGCCATATCGGAATCTGGTGGTAAGCTTCATCCATTGTCGCCTTTTCCTATGGGTTTAGTGTACATTATACTGCTCCTCTAACCAACCTGTCAAATCCCAAGCCTCGGCCTGTTGGATTGGAAGGATAACCGAACCACGAGGCACCGCATCACATCGGCCAGGCAAGACGTTCGCCGACCAGAAAAGCGGTTACGTGGTGTAGAGGACGATGGCCTTCCGCCTGCAACGCAGGGGTAGGGAAAACCGCCTCATCGGGTTTGTCGGAGAGCCCCAGCAGCAGTGCACCGGCTCGTTTCAGGTAATCCAACGCTTGAACGAGTTCGTAGTTGATGGTGATGTGTTCTTCCAGAATCTTTTCCAGACTCCACCCGTCCTGATTTGGCGACATGCGGCCCGTTGTCGTCAGATATTCCTGGCGGCGAAAGCTCTTGAAGGGTGTGGGATCGCTGAGCCGGAAGTTTCCCATCACCTCGTGATGGATTCTCTGCAAGTCACGTGAAGCCGTATCGGCCATTTCACGTTCCATGAGACTCAAGAACTCACCGAATGATGAAACCGTGTGGTTGGACAGGGCCTCTTGCAGCTCGTCGAAACCATACACACCGGCAGCCAGCATCAACGCGCAATAGACCAAATAGTCCTGGTTGTCTTCGGTGAAAAAATGATATTTGGGCTGATTCATCTCACGGTAGATTTCGGCGAACTTCGCGCGGCTGTGCTCGCCGACCAACACCCGGTCGGCGACCTGCACAGCGGCCTCAGCGCGGGCCGCATCAATGACGCGGTCGTTGCGCCCCCTTGGACCTAGCAGGGTCTTGTCCAAATCAACCACAACCGCGCACGAGATGTCAGGATTGACGCCCTTTGTGCGAACGAGCTCCAGGAAATCGGGTAAGTTCGCCCAGCGGGTGCTATAATAGACCGCACCATCGTTCGATAGCCTGGATTCTTGGCTCATGTCGTCTTTGCCAATGAAAGCCCAGCTATCCCAGCCGCTCACAGCCCGCAGGTTGGCGAAAGCCTGCAGGTCGAGAGTGGGCGAATCGCCGATGTAAATCAATTGGCGAAGTGGTCCGGCGGCCTGGCGTGAGGCCTGCGCCGCTCGCAGTATGCTGACGATCACCCGCGCATAATCCCTATCGCTTTTGCGGGGCGGGATGTTTGGAGCAAGCCCCAATTCTCCGGCGAGGAAAGTCAAGCCCGGCAACCGGCGGTCAGCCGGCTCAAGCCGGCGGTAGACGATAGAATCCCCCAAGAAGTCGGCAATTTTAGCCGTGCCCTCAACTCTCATGCCTGGCTGGTCCCCTTTCCGCTGCGCAGGTAGTGCAAGTTCCCCTCAGCACGAACAAACCAGTGGTCGCCCATAGGCTATTCTTCAATATCCCATGAAGCTGGCCGGAACCGTTCAGGAAAATGCTCTGAGCGACCACAATGCCCTCTCTTGCGCATAAAGAGAGAAACCCCTCAATTGAAACGGGACGCGCCCGGGGCGATTCGTACCAACGCGGGCCGGGAAAGACATCGTCTGGCAGCTTACCGGTCAGCAGCAGACATAACCTGGCTCGCCAGTGGGCCATGTTAGGGAAACTGACGATGGCGTGCTTGCCCACGCGCAGCATTTCACACAATACGGCCCTCGGATCGTCAACATAAGGCAGGGTCTGGCTGAGGATAACGTAATCGAACGAGGCGTCTGGATAATCGCCCAACCCCTCGTCAATGTTGCCCTGTCGAACCGAAAGCCCGCGCGCTACACACTGGCGCACGCCCAGCTCCGACAGTTCAATTCCGCGGCCGATAGCCGATTTCTGCTCAGCCAGCCTGATCAACAATTCGCCATCGCCGCAGCCCAGGTCGAGCACTTTGGCGCGCGTCGGCACAATATCCAGGATCACGTCGAAGTCGGCGCGGGTAGGCGCAGGTGTCATAGGCTAACCAATTCCCTCTCTGCCTTAACGAAAACATTTTTGAGGAAATCCCTCATCAGGTCTGTCAGGCGGTCCACTTCCAACAGGAAAGCGTCATGGCCGTAAGGGGAATCAATGTCGCAATAGGTCACATCGACGCCATTTGCCATCAGCGCGCTGACAATCTCCTTGGACTGATAAGAAGGGAAGAGCCAATCCGACTTGAAGGAGATGACCAGGAACTTGGCCTTGACGTTGGCGAAACGCCTGGCCAGGCTGCCGTAGCCATTGGCCAGGTCGAAATAGTCCATCGCCTTCGTAATATACAAATAGGAATTGGCGTCGAATCGGCGGATGAAGTTGTCTCCATGATATTGAAGGTAGCTCTCTACCGCAAATTCGGTCTTGAAGTGGTATCCGTACTTATCGCCGTACTGTAACTTCCGCCCAAATTTCTCGTGCATCGAAGTATCGCTCAGAAAAGTGATGTGTCCGATCATGCGCGCCAACGAGAGGCCTGCGTGTGGACGAAACTCCGAATCGTAATAGTCGCCACCGTTCCAGTGGACGTCTTTGTAGATGGCCTGGCGGCCCACCTCATTCAGCGCAATGGATTGCGGCGAGAGGCGTGCGGTAGTGGCCAGCGGGATGGCCGAGCGCACCCGGTCGGGGTACGCTACGGCCCATTGCAGAGCTTGCATACCGCCCATCGAACCGCCCACGACTGTCAACAACTGTTCGATGCCGAGATAGTCGATCAAATGTCGCTGGGCGTTGACCATATCGGCGATGGTGACCACCGGGAACGACAGGCCGTAGGGTTTGTTCGTTTTGGGGTTTATCGAAGAGGGCCCTGTTGAGCCTTTGCACCCGCCAATGACATTGGAACAAATCACGAAATACTTGTCGGTATCGAACGCTTTGCCGGGGCCAACGCAATCATCCCACCAGCCTGGTTTCTTGTCGTCTGGAGAATGATAACCGGCGACGTGGGCATCTCCCGACAGGGCATGACAGATCAAAATGGCATTGCTCTTGTCTTCATTCAACTGACCGTATGTCTCATACGCCAAAGTGATCGGCCCCAACAGCTCGCCGCTCTCCAGCTCAAGTTCATGAGGGGGCTCGGCGAAGGTGTAGTATTGAGTTTGGACAATTCCAACAGAACCTGGTGCCATTGTACGCCTCCATCACTTCTTCTTTTCATTCGCTTCATTGGGGTCGAAACCGCGGGATTCGCAATGTTTCGCAGGGTCAAAAAAACCTCTTCTGAACAGAAGAGGTGACGACAGCTCCATGCTCAATCTCCTCTCATCTTTCAGATTGACTCTGCCGGAATTGGCACCACTTCGGGAGAAATACGCGCTCCCTAAAGGTTGCCGAGGCTTCACAGGGCCGGTCCCTCCACCTCTCTGGATAAGAGAGCCTTCATGGCTGTATTCAATTATTGGCTATCATATCACAGCCGATTGATTTTGTCAAATTATCTGTAACTCTTAGTTCGATTGTGGCCGGGACAAACAGCGGCTGACCATAAGGGTGCTTGAAATTGCCGATCGTGTTCTGGGTTTCTGGCGAAATCAGCCACGTGATGAAGTCGTCGGCCAACTTCGCCTTGACGTTCGGGCATCTGGCCGGGTTGACGGCGATGACTCCATACGGGTTGAACAGAATGGGGTCGCCCTCGACCACGATGACCAGTCCGGTCCCCTCAAGTGTGCGGGCCAGGTACGTTCCACGGTCTGACAGAGTATAGGCACGCAGCTCGTCAGCCATGGTCAACACCTCGCCCATGCCCTGCCCGGTGGAGACGTACCAGTCGCCAGCCGGCTCGATGCCAGCGGTTTGCCAGATGGCCTGTTCTTGGACGTGAGTGCCGGAATTGTCGCCGCGGGAGATGAATTTGCTGCCGCTTTCGGCGATTTTCTTGAAGGCAGCCGCAGCATCGGTCATGCCTTTGACGCCGGCCGGGTCTGAATCGGGGCCGAGGATGACAAAGTCGTTGTACATCACGTCCTGGCGGTTGACGCCGTAGCCATCGGCCACGAATTGGTCTTCCTGGGCACGGGCGTGGACGAGAACCACGTCGGCGTTACAATCTGCCCCAAGCTTGAGGGCCTGGCCGGTGCCAACTGCGACGACCTCCACGTCGGCATTGTACCGTTGCTCGAAGTCGGGCAGGATGTAGTCCAACAGGCCGCTGTCGGCCGTGCTGGTTGTCGTCGCCAGAACCAATTTCGCAGGACCTGCCGCCCAGCCGGACATCGGCAGCAACCACAGCAGGCAGGCGAAGAAAGCTACCCCGGCAGCGGCTCTGAACTCTGTGCAAGGGAAGCGGCCTATTTTCATACCAAGACAGCGCGCCACCTGCCTGACTAGAAGCAATGCAACTGGCACTCGATCACGCGGAGCCCCATTTTTTCCGCAGCGGCGGAAGCCTCCATTTTGGGGATACTCATCTTCTTAGCGATGGCCCACAGGTCGGCGCAGGTGATCTGGCCGTCGCGAGTGCGGCTCTGAAGGGCAGATTCAAGCTCAGGGCTGACTGTTTCGGCAGCCTGCACCACTTTGTGCAAACCCTGCGCTTTCGGGCCGTAACCGAACAGCCCAAGTTGGCAGTGGGAAATGCGAATGCCCAGCTCGTCCGCCAGGTCGCCCACTTCGCCGGGAGAAACTTGCTGTGCCTGGGCTACTTTGAACGCCGCGGCGCACGACAGTTTCCCGTCTTTGGTCTCGTCGCGGATTGCTTCTTCGAGGGTCATGGCTGTTCTCCTTCAACGTTAGAGTTTCACAAAATAGTTCTGGCAGGCTGCGTCAATCAGCTCTCGGGTAAGGCGAGGTTCGACCTCCCGATAGGAGGCGATATCCAGCAGTTCGTCCACAATGTCGCGTGGGTGACACGCCCTCAGCTTTGTCCGCGGCTTGATGTAATGCTCCTGCAACAGGTAAGCCAACCCTTCTTCATCGTAGGGCACCTTTCGAGCGCGGCAGACCCTTTTGAAAATCTCGCGGTATTCCTCGAATGAGGGGTCGCCGATTTCAATTTTGTAGCGAATGCGTCGCAAGAAGGCTTCGTCCACCAGGTCCCTCGGCTCAAGGTTGGTGGAGAAAACGATCAACACTTCGAACGGGATTTCAATTTGACGACCAGTTCGCAGCGTCAGAAAATCAGTCCTTTTCTCCAAAGGGACGATCCAGCGGTTCAACAAGTCACGCGGACGAACCTGTTGCCTGCCAAAGTCATCGATCAGAAACATTCCGCCGTTGGCTTTCATTTGAAACGGCGCCTCGTAGAACATTGATGTATCGTCGAAAGTCAGGTCGAGTGTGTCGAGCGTCAGCTCACCGCCGACTACGATGAATGGACGGCGGATCCTGATCCAGCGCCGGTCTAATCGCGCCTGTGTCCCCTCCGACTTTGTCGCGTCTTCCTCAACCGGCGTATGATTGAGCTCATCGTATACTTTGATAACTTGTCCCTCAACCGATACAGCGTAAGGGATCAGCATATCGTTTCCCAGGATGACGCGCCCGATGCTTTCGGCGATAGATGTCTTACCGTTGCCCGGTGGGCCGAACAGAAACATGGACTTACCAGAGTTCACCGCCGGCCCGATCTGGTCAAAGACATGGTCCTTAAGGACAAGGTGCGACAGGGCCTGGCGAATGGTTTTCGGATTCACGTGTACTTTCTGGGCGGTCTGACGCCTTATTGCTCTATTGTACACAGCCAACGGAACCGGCGCCGGGCCAGTGTATTGGTTTCTATTTAGAACCTCACGCGCTCTCATGCCGCCTCGGTCGGTGATGGCATATTCATAGCTGGCCCTGCCCAGCCCCTGGCCGCCCTTAATTTCGATCATCTGTTCCCGCTTAAGAAATGTCATAACGTGATCAATGACGCCCTGAAAGGGTAGCTTGATGATCTCCGCAACTTCGACGCCCGTGCGATAGCCTTGAAAATAGAGCACCTTGAGAATCAAATCGGATAGAAAACCCATGTCCAAGCCGGTTTCCTCGACGGATTTGGGCTCCTGGGGATAAAACACGCTCGATTGTTCCTCCAGAGGCGCCGCTGAGAAATGTATCATGATGTCTCTCCTGTCACCGCAGGACGGCTATTCACCTGCGCTCTCGCTCTCTCGCTGTGACGTAACCGCTTCAGCTCCGACAAATCGGTTGTAGAGCCAACGCAAATTTCCCTGGTGAAGCTGCTGGACCAAGCCGTTCAGCGGGATGCGTGACTTTCCACATGCCTCGATGTCTAAGGACAGCAACTTCTGTAGCGGCGTACCTTCTTCAATCGCTTTCAGAACGCATTCTTTGATCGTAGCCAGATACTGAATGCTGGAATCTATCGTCTCGTTGATTTCGCCGCGGAGAAGCACTTCGCCGTGCCCCTGCACGATGTGTTCCAGGCTCATCTTCCGGATGGCTTTGAGGGATTGAATCATTTGCTCCTCGTCGCCCCACACCACGTATGGTACAGGCATCATCGCATCGCCCGAAAACAGGATGCGTTCTTCTTTGACCAAAGCCACAATGGAATCGCTGGTATGTCCGGGCATGTGCATAAGCTGGATGGTCTTGCTTCCCAGGCGCAGGGTTGCTTCGCTGTCGAAGACGATGTTGGGAAGACGGATTACGACCTCGTTGAGTTCCGGATTTTGTTCCCTGGCAGCGATCAGACCCTTCTCCGCATGTAAGATCATAGCCTTACGGCACAGACGGTGGGCAATGATGTCAGCTTGCGGAAACTGGTAGTTGCCGAATATGTGGTCGGCATGAGAGTGCGTGTTGATGACAAAGCGCACGTTCCGCATCGTGTGTTCTTCAATGAAGTCTACTATCTCTGCCGTCTCTGAAGGAAACGGGAGCGTATCCACGATGACCGCGCCTTCTTCGGTAAGAATGACCCCAGCCGTCACCTGAGCGTACACTTCGCTGGTGAAGACGTAAATATCTTCGCTGACTCTTTCCCGTGGCATCTCAACCTACCCTCATTACCTTACTGTAACGAGAATATCACAATCCAGGTTGAATGTCAAGACCTTTTTGCTCTGAATGATGAGACAGGGTAGTTTCTTGGTAGCGCAGCGAAGCATCTCATTGCCTGGCCGAATCGAAGTCAGATGGCCTCAGCCTATTTCCAGGCTGGCCTGGCGACGACGATGACCCGGTGTGTGTTGTTGGTATACGGCCAACAGGTTACCAATGTGACTCGTTGGTCGGTGGTTCTGGCAATCCACCGGGCGTTTTGGATGCGCACCTCATCGGGCATACCTTTCTCACGCAGGATGTGCTTTTCGGTCACAATGTACGGATACACCTGGTCGCCGACGTACAGATAGACAGCATCACCCGCTTCCAAATCAACCAGATTGCGGAAAACTTCGCCCTTGATGTTGTGGTGCCCTGATATGACGGTGTTTCCGACGTTGCCTGGGTATGCCGAGCCATGATGCCACCCGGCGACGTTGTCGGCCACATCCCACTCGCTGTACCGCCGGCCGTTCTCTTCAATAATTCGCCAACTGACCTCTATGACCGGCGTGTCCACGTTGATTTTGGGGATGACCAGCCGGGTCGGTGGGTCGCCGGCCGGAGGAGGGGGAACGGACAGGTCAACAGGCGAAGCCGGCGGCGCGACCGGCCTGGTGGGCGAGTTCAGAACGGACCCGGCAGCGGACGGGGGGGCGGCCGTGGGCGCCATGCTCTCTTTGCGCTCAGGGATCGTCAGTTTCTGGCCGACGGTAAGGCGGGCCGGGTCGTCAATTTGGTTGGTTTTGACCAGGCTTTCCACAGTGGTGCCATACAATTTGGCGATGCCGGAGAGCGTTTCACCTGCCGATACGAAATGAACCAGGCCGCCATCCGCCGCCATAGCCACCTGGGCCGGATACACAAAGGTCGGAACGACGGTATAGGTTGGCATAGGCGTGAACGTTGGCGTCAGAGTGGGCGTGGGCGTCGGGTCGCCGCCCTGCTCAACGGTCGCCGGGGCGGGGATGACTCGCGTGAATGTCGGCGTCAGAGTGGGCGTGGGCGTCGGAACGCCGCTCTGCTCAGCGGTCGCCGGGGCGGGGATGACTCGCGTGAATGTCGGCGTAGGCACCTGCGGCCAGGTCGTTGACCAAGCAGCCGGCGTTTCGGCTGGCGATGTGCGTGTCAAGCCGGGTTCGGCCAGGCCAATATCCAGGGCCGCCGAGGGCGAAGCAGCAGGCATCGCCTGCATTGTCCGGAATTCCGGCGTGCCTGCCGGGACCGGCGTCTCTGTGGCCAGGACGACGACCCGGCTGACTGGCGTGTATGCGACGACGGCCATCTGTGTCTCGCTCCGCACATACATCAGGACGACGGCGACAGCGGCTAGAAAGACGGCTGACCAAATCGTCAACACCAGCAGTGCGGCGATGGCTTCCACCCAGGATATGTTTCTCGGACCCGAACGGTTCAGTTCATTCATAAGCGCAAGCAGCCATGTCCCTCGTTGCGTGAATTATACCATATTCTACGCCTGAGACGCAAGATTTGGTATAAATTCTTTACTGTGGTATGGAAATTAGCCAACCACCACGGCTGGATGCGGGGGCGAGACTACTGTGTAGAGACGCAGTATAGCGCGTCTCTACACCATATCGTCGCTTATCGTGCGGCAAAATAGGTCCTGGCGGCCTGGTCAATGAAGTCCGCAAAAAGCGGCCCGATGGTGCGGTTCGCCAGCTCGTTGGGGTGCGCGTCATACTCATCACCGCGATATTCCGGGCGCAGGCAATTGCTCGTCGGGTCGGCCAGCAGGTCGAAGAAGTTGAAGGTTGCCACATTGGGGTGACCGGCCAGAAATTCGGGGGAAGCCAGCCAACTGGCGAAGGCACGCGCCCTGGTAGCCGCCTCAGGCGAGGTGTTGCTGGGGACCTGCGGCGGCTGAGTGACGACGATGAACAATTTGTTGGGATATTGGTCCATGCGGTTGCGGATGGACAGGTAATACGCTTTGTATTCCGCCAACTGTTCATCGCTCTCGATGTTGCTGACCGGGAAGCACGATTTGAAGGCGATGACGTCGTATTGCATGAGGTGGCTGAAGGTGTTGTCCGGCGGGTCGTGCAGCGGCTGGGCGAAGATGGCGGCGAAGCCATCCGGGTCGGTGTTGTCATCGGGCACGCTAAAGTGCTGCCCTGTCCATGTCCCATCGGCCAACACCAGGCCATCGTCATTGTAACCGTGGTCGTAGAAGGCATAGCCCAGCGCGGTCAATCGCTGGCGCACGTCGCCCTGGGCGATCAGGTTGGCGCCACACGAATGATGCAAGAAGATGATGCGCAGCGGGCCGCCCGCCTGAGGTCCAGCTTGATGCGTGAGCACGGGCGTGCCCGCCAGGCTCGTTGGCGTGGGCAGCACTTCTTGTTCCAGGCCGCCCAGTGTGAGCACCTGTTCGACTTCGCCGGCGGCATTCATGGCTCGCAGGGTGTATTGGCTGGAAACTGCCGGGCAGGTCTCGGCCAGGCCGGAGGGGTCGAGCGGCAGGTCGTTCAGGGTGATGGAGTCTGCACCCGTCACCTCCCAGTGGAGGTAGAAGCAGCCCGGTTTGTCCGGTATCGGCTCGGAGTAGAAGGACTGGATAGTGGGCAGGTCGCTTGCGGCGGGCGATTCTTCCGTCGGCCCGGCCGCCGGGGCGCCGACCGTCTGCGGCGTAGGGGGCGGGCCAAACTCCGGCCGGCTCAGGCCGACCGCGTCGGCGTTGGCGTAGCCGGTGGCCGAACCACGGACGATGATGCTCACCGTTTCGCCAGCGCGCAGGGGCGCGTAGTGCAGCCAGTACCAGCCGTCGCCATTGTTGCGCTGATCTACGCTGACCGTGACATCGCCCTGGCTTGACCTGATGGTGAAGGGCGTATCGGTCGCGCGGTCCTCGCCCCACGGCCACCAGGCCCACACGTCGTAATCGCCATCCTGGGGCACGAGAAGGTCAAACCGCGCCTGGCAGGCAAGGCAACCCGGGTCGGCGTAGCGGAAGTCCGCGCCGTAACAGACGCCGCCGCACTCGCCGTCGGCGCACGTCCCCCATTCCCCGGCCTCGATGCGAAAGCCCGGCGAGGAGTTATCCACAATGACGAAGGGGGCACCGGATGGCTGAACGCCTGCCCCAGTCTGCGGGGTGGACGAGCTGCACGGCGATTCCGTCGGCAGCGCGGGGGCCAGCGCAGGCGTCGCGGCGTGATGCGCGGGCACAACAGGGCCGGCCTGCGCGGCCGCCGATAGAAACAGGAGAGCCACGATCAGTGTCACGACACCAGGTCGCCCTGGCGACTCTTTCAAACCTTTCATCATCTCCTCCTTAACTGGAGACAGGTACGGAAACCTGCCCTACGGCTGCTCCCGGATGACATTCAGCGAGACCCAGAGAGTTATGTGCCGGTCCTGCCGAGAGTATTCACCTGAAGTGATGGTGCTCTCTGCAAACGGCTGATGGGCGTCGAAAAGCCATTCGATTCGCTGATCGGTTACATGCAAGATGTCTCCGCCAAATGTTAAAGTGTCTCCGCGTTCCAGGCCCACTATCACCGAATTCGTCGTTGGCGCGTAGCACCGGCAGTCCTCACCAATTCTCTCGAAGTCCTCATTGGTCCTTGCAAAAATGTCCATGATGCGGTAGGTGCTACTCGGCGCAAGCCGACGGTCATGGGTGACAAACCACAAGAACTTACCTCCGGAGCTACCTACAGCATAAAAACTCCCGTAGATCGGTTGGGTCATTTCCAAGTCCGAGTCCGTGGTAATCCTGTCAAACGTGACCTGCACGGTGACCGGGCAGTCTGGGCTGTTCCATGTGGCCTCATTACTTAGTGGCGACCGAAGTTCTCCTTCTTCGCGGTATGCGGCCACCTGGAACGCGAAGCTGTTTCCACAAGGCCAAGACGACTCAATGCTATGGAGGCTCAGGGAACGCCTCCCAGGTTCGGGCACCGCAAATGTCTCAATAAATGGACCCAAACCTACGTCGCCGCCGAAAGACACTAAGAACCCGTCAATGTCTGCCTCGTTGCCCTCCCACTCCCAGCAGAGCCATGTTTCTCCTGCCGCCTCAAGGATGTAGGCGAGCGGGCGTTGAAATGCCGCGCCCTCGCACGAATCGCGACACAGGCGATACTGGATCCTGAACCCGTGTCCCTCATCGCCGCCTTCGGATTCGGCGGTGATGACATGCCCGTCCCAATCTCCTGGCGGGTGTTCGCGGATGACCTGCCCCAGACTATAGTATGTGGCCCAGGGGTTTTCCGGATCATCCATGAAAACGCGCAAACCGCCGCCCTCGACCTGTAGCGCGAGCGGCTGGTCTGGCGGGATGGTGAGCACCCTGCTGCTCTGCCCTCCCAGGAAGTCAACGATGTTCCAGCGCCGCTCGCCCATCGGCTCGAACGGACCAAACTGCTCCATATCTTCCCCGCTGACGCCGGCGTAGCAATACACCTCGTCGTAGTCGGCGTCTACATAAAACTCCAAAGCCTGTAGCTCCACCGAGACGACTTCTGGGTTTATCACGTCGCCCGGGTCTAAGGGGTCCTCGGGCAGTTCTTCCGCATCCTCAACGCCATCCTCGTCGGCGTCCTCGCCTTCGCCAGGGGCGGGCGCACCGCCGTTTTGCGGGTCGCCTGGTCGGTCGGGGTCCAAGTCGGCGTCGTCGGGCACGCCGTCGCGGTCGCGGTCGCCTGCGCCGGTATCGGGGCAGCCGAACCGTTCCGGCGGCCCGGCAGCATCGGGGCAGGCGTCTTCCCGGTCGCGCAGGCCGTCGCCATCGCGGTCGGGGCAGCCGCTCAGCGCGGGCAGTCCCCAGTCATCGGGGCAGGCGTCCGCTGCGTCCGGTACGGTGTCGGCGTCGCGGTCAGGGCAGCCGCCAGCCTGCGGCGAGCCCCTCTCATCGGGGCAGGCGTCCGAGGCGTCGGGCACACCGTCGGCATCCCGGTCGCCTGGCGGAGGGCAGCCGCCGTTTTCAGGCGGTCCCCAAACATCCGGGCAGGCGTCCTGCCCATCCTGCACACCATCGCTGTCGCGGTCGGGGCAGCCGCGCGTCCGGACCGAGCCGTTGGCGTCGGGACAGGCGTCGTCGGCGTCGAGCACGCCGTCGCCATCGCGGTCGTTGGTCTGTGGGTTGGGACAGCCATTGAGCTCCGGCACGCCGGCCTGGTCGGGGCAGGCATCGGCATTGTCGGCGATCCCATCCAGGTCGCGGTCCGGGCAACCGTTGGCGCTCGGCTGCCCTGGTTCGTCGGGGCAGGCATCGTCCGGGTCTTTGACGCCGTCCCGGTCGCGGTCCGGGGTTTCAGTGGCTTCCACGCTGACCGCGGTGCTGGCGCGCCGGCCCTGTCGGTTGTAGGCGCGGGCAGCCAGCGTGTGCGTGCCGGGGCTGTCGGGCCGCCAGTCAACCATCAGCGGCAGGGGGGACATGCCGCCCGGCACGTCGCTGCTTTTCATCTCGTGCAGATGCCCATCTACCCAGAGCTCCAGACGGGTGATCTTGTTTTTCGAGTCGTAGGCCACCAGGTCAACCCGCACTGGCTGGCCCACCTCGACCCGCGCGCCTCTCTGCGGCGAGGCGATGGAGACCAGGGGCACGCTGACGTTTTGTCTTTGCTGCCAATAGTAAGCCAGACCGCCGATGGCCGCCCCAAGCAGACACACAATCGCGAGCACTGCGGGCAGGATGCAGGCCCAGGCTGGCCCTTTGGGCGGTGAAGGCGGGGTCGGGCCGTGGACAGCCGCCGGGCGGGGGACAGGAGGGGGCGGCGGAACCTGTGCGCCAGGCGGGCGAAGGCCGGAAGGGAGCGTCGCGTCGGGCGCGCCCGGGGCGGCCATGAACGGGGACATCGCCCGCAGAGCGACGGTCTGGGCCAGACCGAGGGAGTCGCCCGGCTGCAGGATGCAGGGCGCAGTGAGGCGCACGCCGTTGACGAACGTGCCGTTCGCGCTGCCCAGGTCCTCGATGATGACCTGCCGCCCGTCCCAAACCAGGCGGGCATGGTGGCGGGAGATTTCAGGGTCGTCAATGACAAAATCATTGTCTGCGGCACGGCCGATGGTGGCCGATGTTTTGGTCAGCGACAGCTTCAGGCCCGGCCGCGGGCCGCGGTCCATGACAAGCTCAAGAAAAGACGGTTGCTCAGCCATGTTCACGCCTCCTGTGTGCTAATCAATGTTGACCCCAAACGATGACCAGCCCGACCAATCGCTCATGTTGCCGGCTTTGTCCTGGGCGCGTACCGCCCAACGGTACATGCCACCGCACTGCACATTGACGTCGAGTTGCTTGCCCTGGACTGGGCCCCATTCGCCCGCCGGCCCATACTTACCTTTCGTGTTCTGTACTTCGAGCTTGACATAGTAACCCCGCATGTTTCTGGGGTCTTCCCTGGGTTCCCACACCAGCGTCACTCTGGAGCGACAGTCCACATCCGAGCCGTTAGCCGGGACGCGGGGCACGGGCGCCGGCGGCGGTGTGGTGTCGCGTGATTCGGGTTCGTGTGATTCGGGTTCGCGGGGGACGACCTGGATGGTGATGTGTTGGTCACCACCACCTCGCGGCGCCTCGACATGCAACGTATAGGCGCGGGTCTGGCCCGGACACTCCTGGCGGCTGCCATGGCCGACCACGCCCTGTCCGTCGAAGAAGACGGCAGTGGCGTACTCAACGTCCCAGTAAAAGGTGACGCACTGTCCCTGTTCGATAACGGCGCGGTCGACGCGGAAACTGATCTGGGCTGGCGGCCACGGTGTATCGGTGGGCCGCCTGGTTGGCGTCGGCGTGTCAGTCGGCCGCCAATAGGTCGTCGGGGTGGGGGTGAGTGTCACCGGTGGGACGGCCCGTGGCAGGGTCCACGTGGGGGTGGGCTGCCTGGGAGTGGGCGTATTGGTAGGCGACACAAGCATCCTCATTGTCGTGGGGGTTGGCGTATGGGTGGGCCTTACGAACGGCGTGATGGGCAAAGGCCAGGTGGTGGGTGTGCCGGTGGGCGTAAATGTGGGAGCTCGCACCACAGCGACAGCCGCGCGCACCGTGATCGGGTCTGACTTGGCAGCCTGTCCCTGGTTGTCGAAGGCAATGACCTGCAGCACGTATGTCCCCTCATTCTTCGGCACCCACTTGTGCATGGCCTTGCCGAATGGGGCACCGGGAGGGTCAATGGGCACGCGTTCCCACGTATCGCCGTTTACGGTGAGCTCCACCTCGCGGACGCCGGGACGGGCAAAAGCGTGGGAAATGACCCTCACGCCATCACCTTTGGGCACTGTCGCGCCGTCAATAGGTTCGTCAATCCACGCTTTTGGGCCGCTACGGGTGGGTTCACAGGCCAGCAAGCCAAAAAGAAGGAGCATACAGAACAACAACACGACTGGTTTCACCATCCAGCGCCGAGGGTCCATGTTTCACCTCCCTGTGAATCGGCGGCAGGCATCGCATCAGAATGCCCGCGCCCAGAAAAAACAAAAAAACCGCCTGACCTGTCAATCAAGCGGGTTCATTAAAACACATCGCCGATGGTTAACCGCTTCTGAAAAGTCACGAGCCGAGATGTGCCGGGTTGTCTGTTCTTTTGTCTTACGTATATTCAGTTTCTGATACTATTATATGCGAAATTCAGTTTTCAGTCAAATCTTTACGCTATTGCCCGGGTGCATCCAGAATTTTAGGCGAGTCGTAGGGCAGGTTTCCAAACCTGCCGCCGTGCCATTCGGCGGCCATCGAAAACGGTGCAGGCATCCGATCCCCAAATTTCGGATGCGCCCGTGACTGGTTCTGTCCACGAACAAACGAGTATGCTACCGGACAGGCTTTTGGGCAAATCGCACCTTGATTTGCCTTGCAATAATTCGATTGTTATTGTATTTTACATGGTGTTTTGTCCCATGTCGAAAAAGTTCTTCATAAGGAATAAGGAGATTGCCATGGATATCCTCATCACGAACGGACAGGTCATAGATGGCTCTGGCGCAGCCCGTTTCAGGGCGGACGTGTTGATCGAGGGCGACCGTATCGCGGACATCGGGCAGTTTGAAGGCGCGCAGGCGGAGCTGGTGATTGACGCTGACGGCCATGTGGTGTCGCCTGGCTTCATTGACATGCACTCCCACGCTGATCTGACCCTGCCCTTCGGCCCAACGGCCGATAGCCTGGTGCAGCAGGGCATCACCACGGCTGTGGTGGGGCAGTGTGGGCTATCGCCTGCGCCACTGATGCCTGAAACGCGCGAGCAGGTGACCAGCTCGATGGAAGCCTGGTCGCAGATGGCGCCCAAAATGCCCATGCCGTGGGAGGCGTGGTCATCGTTTGGCAGTTTTCTGGACCACCTCACCCAAATCGGCATCTCGATGAACATTGCCCCCCTGGTGGGGCAGGGCATGATCCGCTCGGCGATCATGGGCTTGACCGACGGCCCGGCAACTCAGGAACAGATGGCCCGGATGCAGGTTGAGGTGCACAAAGCGATGGACGAAGGGGCGATAGGTATCAGCACTGGCCTGATCTATCCGCCCGGCTCGTATGCCAGCACTGCGGAGCTCATCGAGGTCACTCGACCCGCAGGTGTTCGCGGCGGCTTCTATTTCAGTCACCTGCGCGGCGAGGGCGCCAACCTGCTGGCGGCCTTGTCTGAGGCGATAACCATCGGCCGCGAGACAGGTGCGGCCGTCGAAGTGAGCCACTTCAAAGCCACCGGCAAATCCAACTGGGACAAGCTGCCGCGCGCCATTGAGATGATCGAGCGGGCGCAGGCGGAGGGCCTGGACATTACCGCGGACACTTACCCCTACACCGCCGGCAGCACCACCCTGCTGTCCCTCCTGCCCGAATGGGCGCAGGCAGGAGGCAAAGAAGCTACGCTCCAGCGCCTGGCCGAGCCGTCCACCCGCCGCGAGATGGCTGTGGCGATGCAAACGTCCGGCGGCTACCGGGATATCGAGTGGCAGGATGTCATGGTCGCCAGTTGCCCTGATCGGCCGGATTATCAGGGGCGGCGCGTGGCAGAGCTGGCCGAACAGCTTCACAAATCGCCACAAGAAGTTGTCTTCGACATCTTGTTGGAAACTGACCTCGAAGCCTCCATGTTCTTGTTCCAGATGTCCGAGGAGAACCTCAAGTTGAAGCTTCGCCATCCGGCGGTGATGATCGGCACAGACAGTTTCGGGTTCGCCGCCGAAGGGCCGCGGCGACAGGGCGTCCCCCACCCGCGCAACTATGGCGTGTATCCCCGCCTGTTGGGGCGCTATGTGCGCGAGCTGGGCGTGCTTTCACTGGAAGAAGCCATCTGGAAGGCGGCCGGCTTCCCGGCCCGGAAACTCCGCTTGGCCGACCGGGGTCTGGTCAGAAAAGGCTACAAGGCCGACCTGGTCATCTTTGACCCGGCGGCCATCAACGACCGGGCGACCTTCGAGGACCCGCATCAATATCCGGCGGGCATCGCCTACGTCATCGTCAACGGCAAGATAGTGGTGGGCCACAACGTCCACACTGGCGCGCGGCCGGGAGTAGTGTTACGAGGAGAAGGGAGCAGTGCCTGACAAAAACAAGGCCAAGACAAACGCCATGCGCGTCTTAGACCAGCGGCATATCCCCTATCAGGTCTACGAATTCTCGCCGGACATCCACTCGGCCGTTGGTGTGGCCGAGGCGGTCGGCCTTCCTGTCCGCGAGGTCTACAAGACGCTGGTGATCATGCCACCATCGGGCAAGAAGCCTGTGCTGGTTGTCGTCCAGGGTGACCTGGAGGTCAGCCTGAAGCGGGTCGGCGCAGCGTTGGGGGAAAAAGGCTTCCGCATGGCTACCCACAAAGAGGCTGAACAACTGACCGGCCTGCAGGTGGGCGGCATCTCCGCCCTGGCCTTGCTGAACAAGCAGTGGCCGGTCTATGTGGACGTCCACGCCCGCGCTTTGACGGAATTTGTGGTCAGCGCGGGCAAACGCGGGGTCAACCTGCGGCTCAAGGTTGAGGACTTCATGAACATAACGGGCGCGAAATGGCTCGAAGCCACCGAACCGTAGCCAACACGATGGCCGGCTAGCGGGTACCCTCGCTGATGAAATAGCCGCGCCGCACGCTCTGTGCTTCCGCCACGGTGACGAAAGCCCTGTCGTGCACCTTTCGCACGTAGCTGTACAGCTTTTGCAGGTCTTTGCGCCGAACCACCACTTCCAGGACGTACACCAACCCGTCGCGGCCCTCGCCGATGATCTCGGTGACGCCAAAGCCCTGGCTGCGCAGGCCCTCAGCCAATTCCTGCGCTTTTTCGTGGGTGATGATGCGCACGCTGTAGAAACCCAGCGCCAGCCTTTCCTCCAGGATAGCGCCGACAATCGTGCCGACCGAGAAACCGGCGGAGTATCCCAGCACGTCGTACCAGTTGCCGTCTCGCACGACTTTGCTGATTGCCAGGGTGAAGATGAGCACCTCGAAGAACCCGAATATGGCGCCCGGATATTTGTGACCGCGCACGACAATGATTTGTCTGGCCGTGCCCAGGGTCACGCTGAGCACGCGGAAGAGAAACACAACGACAAAGCCAACAATCGCCGGCAGAGTAAAGGTCACAGGCACTCACCCCCATTTCGGCTGCCCCAGGCGCGGCTCAATTGCACTTTGCTTAGGGAGAATGGCCGCGCTGCCATCAAGACGGGTCTTTCAGTTCAAAGCTGACCGTGATGCTGGCCCTGACGACAATCTGCCCGGGCGCCAAAGCTCCTTCGACACTCATCGCTGGCGAGCCAGCGTTCTGGATGACGTTCTGGGACATGCCGGAGCTCCACCGACTGCCCCACCACGAGCTATATGAAGACCACCACCAGTTCTGATTTTCGGTGATGGACTCAGGCCGGCCGATGGCCTGGTCCAGTTCGCCCGCCAGGGCTTCGGCCTTCTCCCTGGCGGCCTGAATTGCCAACGAGCGGGCCTGGTCGCGATGCTTACGCAACTCGGTTGTGCGGAACTCGATGCCGTGCACGTAATTGACCCCCAACGCCAAGGCGTCGGTTAAGAATCCTTCAAACTTGGCGAGGTCTCTAAGGGTCACCACGATTGTTTTGCGGGCGAAATAGCCGATGAAATCGCGCTGTTCGTAGCTGTCCATGTAGCGCGGCTCGATTTCGACGTACTCCGTCTGGACGTGCTCAGGTTCGATGCCATAGCTCTGCGTCAAAGCCAACACTTTTTGCACCCGCTCATTGTTCTGGCGCATCGCTTCGGCGATTTGTTTATCGGCGGTCTCGACGCCCAATGTGATGATAACCTCGTCCGGCGGGACTCGAACTTCAGCCTCGCCGGTCACAGTGATGGTACGTTCCCCTTCCGCCGAAGCGGCGCAGGCGAATATCAGGGTTACAATAAGAAAAAGGGGGCCAAATGCCATAAGGCGTCCAAAGTAGGAACTCTTCATGGTCAAAGCTCCTTTGTTGAAAAACGAAAAAACCGGTCGCTTGAGAAACGTGACAGCAAAAATACCAGGAAGCCCGCTGAAAAACGGGACGTTCACCAGTTCATAGTCGCCACTTCGGCTCAAACGTGTGAGGGCCTCAGCTTTTCTGCGGCTCCATCAGTGAGCCAATTGTACTCTCATTGAGCGATTTGCCAAAAAAGAATGACTTTTCACCGCTCTTGTAATATAATGGGCAACAGCAGGGGCCAGGCCAGATGGCTCTGGTATCGAATGGACAGAGAGGAGTATTGATGAGACGAAAAGTTTATCTCTGTGGTTTTTTGTTGTCGGTTATCCTGTTAGCGCCCGCGCCGGCTTTGGCGCAGGAGCCGGATTCCTGTCAGGCTGAGCACATTGTGCAACCGGGCGATAGCCTGCTGAAAATCGCCGAGAAATATTATGGCGACCGCACGCTGTATCAGGCTATAGTCAAGGCGACCAATGCTGTGGCAGAACGAGACGGCAGTTTTGCCACAATCGCCAATCCGAGCCTGATCCGCCCGGGGTGGAAGCTGTGTTTGCCGGAGATCAACGGCAAGAGACCTTTGCAAGCTCTGGAAACAGGCCGTGCAACGGAAACTCCGCAAGATGTTAAGACGCGGCCGGAGGCCGGCGTTTCAGTTACGCCCGAAATCTCTGCCTCTGCGTCTCAGTCTGAGTTGAATCGCGCGGGAGCAAGGCTGGCGCCAGAAGCCGTAACGTTCGATGCACGGTCTTTGGCGGGCGAGGTAGTCGGCGCAGCCATGCCATCTGTGCCTTACGATGCCAGTTCGCCGCCGGGACCTGCCGGCAACCCTGACTACGTAGCATTCCTGTTTGACGGCGTGGAACGATTGCGCGTCTTCCCGGTGGACGCATACGAGTCCCTGTGGAATGCGGCGGGCGACCCGACAGTATCCAACAACGTCAGTCAATTGCAGAACATATTGGCCAACCGGCCGAAATTGCCGGAGAATCCGCTCCCTTTCCTGCCACCGGCTGCCGGCTACAATGACCTGGCGGTGCAGATTCAATTCCTGAATTTCGCTGGCGGCAGCGGCCTGCGATTTGTTGGACGCTTCGCGCAGAGCGTCGGCCCGGTGGTCAATGCTGACCTGAAGTACGTCTTCCAGGGACTGACCGACGACGGTGGCTACTACATCTCTTTTGACTATCCTGTTTCAGCCACCGGTTTGCCGGACAAGGCAAGCGATATGTCGCCATCGGAACAACTCAAAGTTTCCGAAGACTTCCAGACCTACCTCACGGGGATTCAGGCACAGTTGAACGGTCTTAAGGCAACGGATTTCTCCCCCAGCCTTCTGCAATTGGATGCGTTGGTCACGTCCTTAAGGCTTAGCCTCCCGCCGTCCGCCCAGGCGAGCCAGGGCAGGCTCAATGGCGTGACCTGGAAGCTCGAAGAGATACAGGAGGCCAGTGAGAAAACCATCGCCATTGATGACCCAGAGAAGTATACTTTGGAGTTCCTGCCCAATGGCAAAGTCGCCGTTCGCGCCGATTGCAACTATGGGCGCGGAAGCTATGAGATGCAGGGCCAACAGCTCACGATAGAAGTCAATATCTTGACCAGAGCGATGTGTCCACTTGACTCGCTATCGGACATGTATGTCCGTCTGCTCAATGAAGCAACCTCTTACGTGTTGCTTGATGGGGAGCTGTTCATCTCGTATGGCATAGACGGCGGGATCATGAAATTCGGCAATCGAGACTGAGCCTCCGTGTAGTGGAAACACGACGAAAGAGGGTCGTTCACCGTACCGGTGGCCTGCGTATGGCCTGGCAGATGGGTTGGGCCGGCAAATTAACCCAAAGCGTCGAGCCTGGCCAGGTCTTCTGCTGTGAGTTCCACACTCAGAGCACCGAGGTTCTCTTCCAGGTGCTGCCTGCTGACCGCCTTTGGAATGGCGATGACTTTCGGCTGGTTGATCAGCCACTTGATGGCTACCTGCGCAGGCGTGGCTTGACGTTGACGTGCGATCTCCCGCACGACAGGGTGATCGAGCACCTCGCCTTTCTCCAGAGGTCTGTAGGCGGTCAGTAAAATATCGTTGTCCTGACAGAAACGCAAAACGCCGTTTTTCTCTGGTTCACGATGCAGCAGGCTATAGTGAACCTGATTGGTCGCCAAGGGGACTCGTGCCAGAGCTTTAGCCCGCTTCAATTGCTCCAAATCGAAATTCGAGACGCCGATGTATCTTACTTTGCCCTGTTCCACCAATTCGTTGAGAGCGCGGAACGTTTCCTCAAGCGGAATGCCAGGGTTGGGCCAATGAATCAGATACATATCGAGATAGGAAGTCCCCAGCCTTCGCAGGCTGCCCTCCAGAGCCCTCAATACACCCTCATAATGTAAGTTGGCGCTCCATACCTTGCTCGTCAGAAAGAGGCGGCTTCTATCGGCCCCGCGAATAGCCTGACCGATCAATTCTTCGGCGTGGCCCGAACCGTATATTTCCGCCGTATCAATATGGGTATATCCCAGCTCCAGGGCGGTCTTGATCCCCTCCAACTCACGGCGGTCATGGACGTGGCTGGGCGTCATATCGCCTCCCATTCGCCATGTCCCCAATCCCAATACGGGGATCATCCCCCCATCGTGCAACTTCTCGAACTTCATGGTAGTTCCTCCTGATCATACATGTTGGTCACATATCTGCTACCGCATTATTATAAATGTTGTCTGATGAAAAATCCATGACGTAAGTCAGGCGGTAATTGACAAGTTCTGCGGCCTATGTTACAATAATTGCGTGCATCAATTCTTGCAATAGCTGTCGCCGCGCGCTGGCAGTTCAAGACCTTACCTCCGATTCAGTTGATCCCTCCGGGATGGCTGAACGACACGGTGAGAGGAGCAATTCTCTCGCCCGCCATTGCGCAAAGGAGGCGCGCCCTCAGCAATTTCAGTCGAGTGCTGAGGGTGTGTTCCTGTCATACGTTTAGGGGCCTTCCACGAATTGGCTATTCGTTGTATTCACACAATTTATATCTGAAACAATGGAGGTGTAGAATGTCCAACGGTTTCTGTGACAGGATCCTGAAAGTGGATCTCACTAAGGGCAAACTGGAGATAGAGAGCCCGGGTGAAAAGTTTTTCCGCAAGTATCTGGGCGGGAGTGCGCTGGCGATGCATTATATCCTCAACGAAATGCCCGCCGGCGCAGACCCGCTCGGGCCAGACAACGTGCTGGTCATCTCTGTCGGAGTGGTCACCGGCGCGGCCATCTCCGGCAACTCGCGGGTGATGGCAAATGCCAAGTCGCCACTCACGGGTGCTATCGGCGACGCGCAGGCTGGCGGCTTTTGGCCGGCCGAGTTGAAATTCGCCGGCTTTGACGCCATCGTGATCAAGGGGCAGTCCCCCAAGCCCGTCTACCTGTGGCTGCACGATGGCCAGGCAGAGCTACGTGACG
>DAOTYC010000105.1:0-4405 GCA_034435095.1 Anaerolineae bacterium
TTGCCAATCTGAAGGCCAAAGGAGTCAAATTCCTGTCGGAAACGATGATCGCGCCCGACGGGGCAAAGCTAATTTGTACCAAAGACCCGGACGGGATTCTAATCGAGTTCGTTCAACTGTAAGCGGTACAGATAAGCTGTGGAAGCGTCGCAATGGTTAGGGGTATGGCTTCTCATCGCCTTCTTGACCAGTCTGACTGACTACCAAAAAGGACGGTCGGGGTGGATGGGCCTGATTTTGGGCCTCGTCTTCGGCCCTATTGGCCTCATACTCGTCCTGATGTCCGGGATCAACGCGCCGCAGCTCGAACTGCGCGGGCTGAAACGTGGGCGGCTCACAAAATGCCCCGTCTGCAGTAGGGTTGTCTACGCCAAAGAGGCGAGGTGCCGTTTTTGCGGGCACGAATTTCGTTAGCGATGCGTTGGGTTACTGTGCTCCGTTGGAATAGCGGTGGGCAGCCATTGCAACAGGTGGCGCAATTCGTCAAGGGTCTTGCTGCTGACCAAGTAAATCGGCGGCTCATCTCGCCGTTTGGCATAAAATGCGCCGCCGATAGGTGTTGGTTTACCAATGTCAAGAATTTGCTCCGCGTCTGCTGCCATGATGTGTACAGTAAAAGTAGGTTGGGCCAAGCCAAACGAGTCCAGAACTGTCGTGTCGGTTAGCACCCTTTCCGCGGACAGGCTGGTCAAGCTCAGTCCCATCTGTAACATTTTGTCGGCATCCAACTGTCTCTGCTCAGGCTCCGACAACCACCAGCTCTGATTATCGCTTCGCCAGACACTGACCGTCTCTCCCGTTTGATGATTCTCCAGTTTAATCGTGACCACTCGCGGCAACAACAGGGTGAAAATTCGCAGCGGGTCTCGCCCCCTGGTTACAACAGCAGGCGGAGCCCAAGGTTTGGTTTCACTCGCCCAAAGGGCCGCTACCGCCAGAATGAACAGAAGCACCAGGGCGAGCGTATGGCGGCGATTCATCGGTCTGTTGTCCTCAACGTCTTCTCCACCAAACAACGCCAGCCACTAGCAGCACGGCAACAGGCAAGAAAATTGTGCTCGCATAGAACACAATACGCATATCGCTGGCAGTAAGCAGTACCCGTCTCAGCCGTTCCTGACGAGGAGGGATGTCAAGCAGAATTTCTTCGTGCGCGAGCCAATTGACTATGTTTAGGAAGAGGTCGCCGTTATTCAATCGGGTAAAATTGTAGTTAGCCGCAAAGTCCGAGTCACCGACGACGACGAGGCGAACTTTAGCTCTGCCTCCCGTCATCTCCTCAATCTCGGTGGTCTTGGTTTCCACCACAGCGACAATACTTAGCGGCCCCTTAGTATCCTGGCCTGGATCATAGCGCACTTGTTTGTCATCGAAATTGGTCTCTCCCCAACTGTTGGCACTGGACCGGGCCAAAGAGAACAACAGCACATCGTTGGACACAGACCGCAGTGCGAGCGAACGCGCGCCGGGGAAAAACACTCCAGCCAACCCTTTTGTGATGGGGTCGAATTCGAATTCGGTAACGAGTGGAGTCGATATGTTTCCAAAAAGGCCTTTGTCGGGATCGATGATGCCATCATCGTTCAATTCAACGCCCCATTCCTTGAGAACGGACATAAGCGGAGGCGGCAACTTCACGTCGCCAAGCACAAACAGCCCACCGCCGCGCTCCACGAACTCAGATATAGCCTTTTCTTCTTCTGGTAAGAGCGGCTTGTTCGGCGCAGCCACGATCAGGACAGCCGCTCCGTCGGGTACGCCGCGATCCAAGGGCAAGTTCAAGCGCTCCACGTTGTACCCTTGACGACGAAGGGCTTGCGCCGCTGCCAGATAACCGTTAGGTGAATCGTCATTGATATTTCGTTCCTCATGACCCGTCAGGAAATATATGCCCTTATTGGTTTCTTGTGAAATCCGGAGGAGCGCTGCCGTGTAGTTTTCTTCGGATGCGCCCATCGTGACTCTTTGCTGGCGATCTCCAAGCTCGAAGATCGTTGCTCCGAAAGCATCTACACCGTATTCCCTGGCCTTGTCTGGATTTTTTTCTGGGTCTACAAACTCATAAGTCACTAAGGGGTTATTGCGCGCATACGCTCTGAGCAAATTGTCGACGCCTATTCGACCAGGGTCATCATCGGCGAAAAAAGCCAGTACGTGGACCGGCGTGCGCACCTGACTCAAGACCTGTATTGACCTGGGGGACAGCGTAAACTCTCGATTCTCGGTCAAATCCAACTGAATCCCATGCTGGGCGACAAAAGCGTTGACTACAATCACCAAGCCCAGGAAGGCTGCCGACATCAGAACCGAATTCGAGCCATACCTAACAGCCCGTCCGGTCACGATCTGTCGCGCCCAAGACGGGTCTACAATAACAAAGGCGGCTAAGGCGACAATCATCACGACGAACGCAACTTCACTGCCCAACGTTGTACGCCCGAGCAAGAATATCTGCACCAGCCCGCCAACGAGAGCGATAACGCTCAAAATCAACGCAATAGAGGCAATGGTTCTTCGAGAAGGGCTTCTCATGCTATTCCCATCTCCGTTTCTCAACGATCCTGGTTGCAAAGAAGAGAAAGACGGCACACACACTCAAGTAATACAGCACATCCTGCGCCCGAATCACGCCCCGCGTGAAGTCCAGAAAATGTTGCGAGAGCGCTACGTAGTTCATGACTTCTCTCCATGGCGACCCAACATACTTGGCCATGGCGTTGATATTCCACAGCAGCAAGGAGAGACCAAAGGCCACCACTGCCGAGACCAATTGATTCTGTGACAAACCTGAAGCGAACAGCCCAATCGCCAACAGAGCAGCGCCGAGCAAGATGACCGCCAGATAACCAGTGAAAATGGGGCCAGGGTCAGGATTGCCGAAAGCGAAGACGATGACAGCGGCGTAGGCCGTCAGACCGATCATGACGACAACAACTATGAAAGCCGCCAGCCATTTACCAATAACCACTTCCCAATCTCGGACCGGAGCTGTCAGCAGCAGTTCTAAAGTACCCAAACGTTGTTCCTCTGCCAGCAAGCGCATGGTGAGCAACGGCGACACCAACAGCATCACGTTTGCTGTATTCAGAAACAAGAAATTCAAACTCGCTTCGTTGGTGTTGAACAGGAACACCGAAAAGAAATATCCCGCTACTGCCAGAAAAATAGCAATGACCACATAAGCGATCGTCGAAGCAAAATAGAGCCTCAATTCTTTTCGGAATATGGCAAGACTATTTCTCACGGCGATGCTCCTGGGCAGTACGTGACTGTTCCATTTCCCTACCCCGCTGCCTACTACCCCGCTCCGTGTCGGTAAGTTTCAGGAAAATGTCCTCGAGGCTCAAGCCAGAGGTGTACATTTCCACCAAGCCCCAGGCGTTGGCTGAGGCTAATGCAGCGATTTCGGCCCGTCGCTCGTCCGCAACATCGCCCTCGATATCATAGACACCTCGCCCGCGCGGCTCCACTGCGCTCACACCAGGCACGCTGCCCAGCCTGTTCACTATATCGTCTGTGGGATTCAGCAAGCGAATGGTGATACACTGTCGCCCCTTGAGCCGACGATTGAGCCGTTCCGGCGTATCTTCGGCCACAACTTGCCCTTCATTGATAATTATGACTCGATTGCAAACTTGGCTGACCTCGGACAGAATATGAGAGCTTAATATAATCGTCCGGTCGTTGCCCAACCCTTTGATCAGGCTGCGCACCTCGGCAACTTGTTTGGGATCAAGGCCAATCGTCGGCTCATCCAGGATTAGCACTGGTGGATCATGGACCAAAGCTTGAGCCAAGCCGACGCGCTGCCGATACCCCTTGGAGAGCTTACCAATCACTACGTCGGCCACATGTTCAAGCGCGCAAAGCCCCATAACTTTCGCCACACGTTTCTTGCGGTCAACAACCCCTCGCAGGCTGGCCATGAAATCAAGGTAGACAGCTACCGAGAGGTCGGTATACAACGGCACTGTTTCAGGCAAATAACCCAGGTGTTGTCTCACCTTGAGCGAATCAGCAAACACATCGTAACCGGCTACAGTAGCCGTTCCATCGCTAGGCGGTGTGTATCCGGTCAGAATGCGCATTGTGGTTGTCTTGCCTGCTGCATTCGGCCCTAGCAATCCTACAATTTCCCCTTCATCCACTTTGAACCGAACCCCACGTATGGCGGCGAAGCTGCCATAGTATTTGGTCAGGCCAACCGCTTCAATCATACTCATGTTCTTGAACCATTCTCTCCAGTCAGGTATCCAATTGCTCAAGAAATAGGGCGCAGATTTTACTGAGCTGCGCCCTTGCACACTATTTGACACCGGTTTGTGATATTTAGACGATTCGTCGGACTACGATCAGGCCAGCCTGTGAGCACGAAACGTCATGGCGTCAGGACTACCTTCAGTGC
>DAOTYC010000106.1:0-18857 GCA_034435095.1 Anaerolineae bacterium
GGACTTCAATCAAGACAAACGAGCTTCATCGGCGGTCTCTTTGACTCTCTAAAGTGCCTGTTTCACTTCTCCGCCGGTTTATAGGCAGACTCCTCCCTTGACTCAGGCGCCAGCAGTCATAGGGCGGCCGCCCAATCTCTGCACCACCTTGATATAGCCGGATGAGCCTATCCGTAAACCATTCCCAATCGATTAAACTCGCCAACTGCCGCAGAAAGGCGAGTCATCCCCGTTCTTGTCTTAACTCAAATATGATAGTACACTACACAGGCAGACTGGCAAGAGGCTGTTTTGAACCCGACGACACTGGTATCCCGCCCAGGGGGTAGGCTATGGAACAGATTAGCGGACATTTGTACTATCTCAAAGACACCTGTAGCGTGTACAGGTTGCGCTCCGACGCTGGCGATTGTCTGATTGACTGTGGGACGGACAGTGCCCGACAGGACTGGCCCGTCGAGCGGGTTCTGCTCACCCACTATCACCGAGACCAGTGTGCGGCAGCTTCGGCCTGGCAAAGCCGCGGCGCACAGGTCTACGTCCCGTTCTATGAGCGTCGCTTTTTTGAGGAAGCCGATGTGATGCGAGCCGCCTACGACATCTACAACAATTATGCGTCGTATTATCCTGGCTTCACCACAGTCGAGGACCTCAGGCCGGCGGGCTACGCCAAAGATTACTGCCCCATCCAGTGGGGCGATACCTCGTTCGAGGTTGTTCCCTTGCCCGGACATACGTTCGGTTCTGTCGGGTATCTCTTTGAAGTGGACGGACAGCGCGTTCTGGCCGTAGGAGACATTGTGCTCTCGCCCCAGCAATTGTGGGAGTACTATTCCAGCCAGTGGACGTACATGGATTTCACCGGACACAGCCATTTGCTGGAGAGCCTGAAGTACATCTCGTCTCTGGATATAGACCTCATTTTGCCAGGTCACGGTGAACCGTTTCGCTTCAAGCCAGATATACTCAACGACCTGCGCCGCCGTCTGGAACGCCTCTACCAGATGTTTTACGACCGCCCTTATGATTACTTCACGCCGCGCTTCCGTCCGATCACGCCTCACGTGTTCGAAGTCATCAACAGCTCGGCGCGAACGTATATCGTCAAGGATGATGAGGGGCACGCCGTTTTCATTGATTGCGGTTATATGGATACATATCCCATTCAGAAAAACCCGCACCGCTTCATTGACCACCTGACGGCACACTTGAAGCCTCAGCTCGGCATTGACCAGGTAGAGTGGTTCATCTGCTCGCACTATCACGACGACCATGTGGCCGGCTATCCCTGTCTGCGCGCCCGTTACGGCACCAAGCTGTTGTCCTCGCCCGAGCTGGCGGACATCCTGGCGCATCCAGAGAACTACGACATGCCCTGCCTCCTGCCGGAGGGGCTGACGCCAGACCAAATCATCGCCCGCGATGAGCCTTTCGTGTGGCGCGATGACGTGGTGTTTTTCGTTGATCAGCAGCCCGGCCAGACGCTCTACAATCAGACTGTTCGCTTCGAGGCCTATGGCCGACGCTTCATGTCAATTGGAGACGACATCTCAGGGTTATGTTTTCAGGAAGCGCGGAGCTACATTTATTCTTTCATCCCCAAGAACAGGACGCCCCTGTCTGGTTACGGCGAGATACCGGCCCAGATACTGGACTATCGGCCGGACTTCATTCTGACCGGGCACGGTGGGGCCATTCCGTGCGATGAAGGCATCGAACAGTGGCGCGACTGGATGGAGGAGTGGCAGAGGACCTGGATGCAGGTCCTGGGCCAACCTCACCCCGATATGGGCCTCGACCCCAAATGGGTGGAGTTCTATCCGTATAAGATCAGAGTGAGGCCGGGCCAGCGGGTGCAATTCCAGGTGAAAATCACCAACTACCACGATATGCCCAGCCATTGCCGCCTGCGCTTCAGCTCCGTTGAAGGAGTGACCATTTCACCGGCGGAGTTCGAGCTGAATATTCCGCCGCGCGTTCTGGGCAAAATCAACCTCACCGTTACCGTTCCGGACACATTCCGCACGCACTCTCTGCCTGTCGTCGCCGATGTGACCTGGAACGACCAGCGGCTGGGCCCCATCGCCGAGGGGCTGATGTACTGGTAAATTGAACTGAACCACAAGAGCACAAAGAAAAGCAAGAACTTGGCGAGCATTGTGAGACACTGCTATTACAGTAACCGTAAGTAATGAGGAGGAAAACCATATCATGCCCACTTTTCAATCATCTTTGGAAGGCAAAACAGGTATTTTGACCGGCGGGACGAGCGGTTTTGGCTATGAGATCACCGATGCGCTGTTGCAGTTGGGAGCCAATATGGCTGTGTTCTCCGTTGATGAGATGACCGACCAGCAGGCCGCAGAGGTGCGCGCCCGAGCCAAAGGCGAAATAGAATACTGGCAGCGCGACATCATGGCCGAGGGCGCGTCTGAAGAGATGGTCGAACTGACGATGAAGCGCTTTGGTCGGGTTGATTTCGTCATCGCCAACGCTGGTTTCGCCATCCGTTTCGAGCAATCGCTGCTCACCCTGTCTGAGGCTGAATTGCGCAAAGCAATGCGCACCCAGTTTGAGGTTTTCCCCATCTGCTTCGCCACATTGGCTTTGGCCGCGGCGCGGGTCATGGCCCCGGTGTATGAGGCCATCGAACCGGACGAATGGGGCCATCGCCCCGATTCTGGCGCCATCGTCGTAACCCTGTCGGAGGCCGCGCTGGTCCCCTTGCGCGATGACCTGCTGGCCTACTCCGCTGCCAAATGGGCCAGTTGGGCAGTCATGCGCAGCTTGGCGGCTACGCTTGGCCCCAAAAACATCCGCGTCAACGGCATCGCGCCCGGCTTCGCCAATACCGCGGGCCCGCGCCGATTCTATGACCGATATCCCAATATCAAAGCGGACATCGAGGCGCGCTGCCATCTCAAGCCGTCCTTTATCCATTCCGGCGCAGTGGTGCCGGCCGTTCTATATCTGCTGACCGACAACTACGTCACCGGCGAGACCATCGCCCTCGACGGCGGGTATAACATCAACTTGTGCCGCTATTTTCAGTGACCCAGGCGGCAATTCTAAGCTCTCCCATGAGCGGCGCGCCCACGCGCCGTGGGGGAGCTCAGCATGACGGAACAGGGCATTTTCATACCAAAGGCGGTATCTGAAGCATAAAAAAAGAATGGCGCCCTCCACAAATTATATGTGTGGGGGCACCATCAACAAAGTGTCTGATTGGCGGCGCCAGCCCCGCCGCCAAAAATGTAGAGGACAATCCTACGCGATGGACCCTGGCGGCTGGAACCAGGAACGTATGATGTAGGGGGCGCCAGCCTTGCCCCCACCTATCATACAGGGCCAATACGATGGCTGGTCTAATCAAGCATCTTTTTCGTGCTACCTGATGATATTATATGATATTTATCACTACGTAGCAATAGGAAAAAGGTACTGAACCGCCTGCATTGTCAGGCCGGCCGGTCACCGTGCGTGCGGGGCGCCGTAATGACGGGCGTAAAACTCCTCGATTTCCCGCGGCGATGGGATGCGGCAGCGGCGCCAGACTTCAATCACCGGCCGCAGATCTTCCTCGCCCTGCTGGCCCTTGAACAGGCCTTCCAGGTAAGCTGTCCGTTCCTCGATGTCCCGTCGGGCAAAGGCGATGAACTCCTCCGCCGTGTAGAAGCGCAGCGGATTGAACCGCTGCCGGAAGCCAATCAGGCCATGCACCTCTTCCAGTTCGGTCGGGTCGGGAATCAGGTAGCCCTCGCCGTAGATGGGATGAGTGAGCCAACGCTGTATCTGGCGGTTCTCGATCAGTTCGACCAGCCTCTTGGAATCCCGCACGGTTATCTTTTCACCCTGACCGACATAGCGAATCTCGCCTTTTTCGTTGAGTTCGACTTCGCCGGTCTCTTCGTCTACTTTCGGGATAAAGTTGCCATGCTCGTCTCGTCGCAGGATTTGGTTGCCGTCAATGTCGAACTCGCCTACATAACCGGAATTGCAGATGAAGAACACCAGGCGGCCGTCCAGGCCTAAGCCCAGGTCGCGGTAGATGCGCCACTTCAGCAGCGTCTGGCGGGACTGTTCTCCTACCATGAAATCAGTGGCGGCGTAGCTGCGCACGCGAGTCCCCACTTTCTGCCTGGCTATCGCTGAGGTGATGATGCTCTCGCAGGCAGCGTCCAGGGCGGCAGCCATCGCCGGGTCAACCACGCGAAAGGCTGGCTCGACCACATCAAAGCGTTTGAAGCTCAGCGACTCGGTCTTGAGCCACTTGGTCTTGTGCGCGCCCCAGTTCGGGTTGAGCTCGCTGAACAGAAAAATGAATCGCCCATTGGTCGTCCCGCTGGAGGCGTAGTGTGTGCACTGCAACGAGCCAACCTGCTGTCCGGCCACCGGCCGTGGCACTTTGACGTCGAAGCCGGCGATGCGCTCGACGCGATATTCCACACCTTCACAGTCAATGTTCATCGCCAACACGACCGGCCGTCGGCCATCTGGGCCGACCTGGGCCGACTTCATCAGGCCGGGCCACTCCGGGCTGTCGTGATGCAGCCCTTCCGACTTGGCGAAGCTGGCTGCCTCCAGGCCAATGAGCTGCACTCGCTCCACCACGCCGACCGGGCTATAGAAGGGTTTGCCCAGGCAGGCATCGTCCTGTTCCAGGTCTGGGCCAACGCTTAGCGTTGTTTTGCCGGTGCCGGACAGCCCTTTAATGACGCGGCTGGACGTGCAGCCAGCGTGATAGCTGACCAGCCCGTCCATCTCGGCCCTGTTCCACACCATCGTCAGGTTGGGCTTCTTGAACGCGCCTCCGAAATAGTCAATGCCGACGCTCATCACGCGGCGGATGTCACAGTCCATATCGGTAAAATCGTACAGCGTGATCGGCTCACGCGGGTCGTAATCGGGCCAGAAGGTGCGAATTTCCGCCACATACTCTTCCGGCAGGGCTTCGGGTACGATGTAGTTGTAGCAAGACGTGGGTACATCCGACTTAGGTGGAAAAGTCATCTGCCGGCCCATCCAGGCGATGTACGCGCTGTGTGGGTTGCGCACGCTGACCAGCACGGTCAGGCCGGTCTCATAGCCCGGCTCGCCCTGTACGCTGCTCATGAAAATGACTGGTACGGTGGTCAGGTATTTCTTGACCACGGAGTAGAACCGCTTGCCAATCTCCAGATCGAACGGCTGTTGTTTCTTGCCCAACTTGTATTCTGGCGCGACCATGTAGAAGGCCCGGTCTGGCCGCCGGCCAGCCTGAGTGCTGGCAAACAGGTACTGGCCGTCCCTGGTCTGGACATAATAGGGCTTCAGGTATTCGGCGAAAAAATTGTCATCCGGGTTGACGACAACCTGTCTGGGATCCAGGATCAAGTCTTCCTCAACTTCTAGACATTGCTGTAGTTCCATCATTTTCCTCCTACCATGATGGCCTGACGGCAATACAAAACACCCTCAGGCGAACTTTTTGCCCGGATTCAGGATGCCCTTGGGGTCCAGCGTCTGTTTGATCGATTTCATCAACGCGACCACGTCTGGGCTGACATCCAGGCTCAGATAGGGCAATTTGAGCGTGCCGACGCCATGTTCGCCGGACAGCGTGCCGCCCAGCTCCACCGCCGTGCTGAAAATCTCCTTGGTCACCTTCTGGACGCGGTCCCATTCATCCGCGTCCCTTTTGTCAAACAGGATGTTGGGGTGCAGGTTGCCGTCGCCGGCGTGCCCGAACACGGCGATAGGCAGATTGTATTTCTCCGAAATGGCCTTGATGCGGCGGATGGCTTCCGGAATCTTCGAACGCGGCACTGAGATGTCCTCGCCCAGCTTGTTGGGCCGACGGCGGGCCAGCGAGGGCGAAATGGAACGGCGCGCCTTCCACAACTGCGCGCGTTCTGCCTCGTCGCGTGCCACTTTGACTTCCGACGCCCCATTCTCGGCGGCGATGCGGGCGATGGCCTCAATGTCCTTCAGAACCTGGGCTTCGTCCGACCCGTCGGCTTCAATGATGAGCATCGCCTCGGCCTGAATGGGCAGGCCCAGGTGCATCGCCTCTTCGATGGTGTTCAGTGTGGTGTTGTCCATCAGTTCGATGGTCGCCGGCGTGATGTCGGCCAGCAGGATGCGGTTGACCGTCTCGCCCGCGTCTTCCAGCCGGTTGTAGACTGCGGTGGCCGTGCGCACATATTTCGGCTTGGGGATGAGCTTGAGCAGCGCCTCGGTGATGATGCCCAATGTCCCTTCTGAACCGGCGAACAACTGTGTCAGGTTGTAGGTCGTCACGTTCTTGATGGCCTTACCGCCGGTATGGATGACCCGGCCATCGGCCAGCACCACGGTCAGGCCCATCAGGTAGTCGCTGGTGACGCCATACTTCAGGCAGCGTGGGCCGCCGGCGTTGCAGGCGATGTTACCGCCGATGGTGGAATGCTTGATGGACGATGGGTCGGGCGGGTAGAACAGGCCCATGTTCTCCACCTCGGTCTGCAGGTCGGCGGTGACCACGCCGGCTTCCACCCAGGCCATCATGTTCTCGGCGTCTATTTCCTTAATTTTGTTCAGGCGGGTCAGGCCCAGCACCATGCCGTTCTCTTGGGGGATGGAGGCCGCGGCCAAGCCGCTGCCCATGCCGCGCGGCGTAACAGGCACGCCCTCGCGGTAGGCGACCTTCATCACCGCGGAAACCTCTTCGGTCGTCGCCGGGTTGACCACCGCGCCGGGCAGTGTCTCCATGAAGGTGCTGTCGTAGGAATAACACGCCAGGTCCTCCGGCGAGGTCAACACGTGGTTCTTGCCGACAATCGCCCGCCACTCATCCAGAATTCGTTTCTCAATCGCCATGCTTCTGTATACTCCCCCTGACTGTGATAGTGAGAATGATAGCCAACATACGTGCCTGGCAGGACAATTATAACATCGAATGAGCAGGGAGCGCAAACCCATTTGTGTCGAGAAAGTTTATCGAATTGAAATTGTAAGAATTTTGTGGTATAATATTTGAGCCAAGAGATATTCAGTACCTTGAACCCAAAAAATTTGTATTGAAATTCTAATATTTTTGTGGTATAATATTTGAACGAATAGGGATCTAACGCCTTGCCCCAGTCAATGATTGACCCAGTCTAGAACTTCCGCTTACGCTCCCCCCAAAGAGTAAGCCCGTGAATGTCGCGTAGATTGCCAGTCGCTCTCATATCCTGCAAACGTTGGCGGCGGTCAGACTCACTGTCCTGATGCATTTGTTTTGTATCCGGGCAAAAAAGCCGATTTTAGGCACGCTTTTTCCATAAAAAGAGAGGAGAAAAGAAATGGTTATCTTGAGGAAATCCAGCCGGCTGTTGGGGTGGGCTGTGCTTCTCGCCGTGTTGGCCGCAGTGCTAACAGCGCGGTTCATGCCGCCAGTTCAGGCCACTCATGCGCACACTGAAGGCCGGGCCTTAGCTTTTGAACCGATTGGGTTGCTGTCTGCCTCTCAGACTCTGACCCAGACGTTCAGCAGTGGCATAACGGTAGAAAACAAACCTTACAGCATCGTGGTTCACGGCGCGGATCAAAATTTCGTCCCGGCCGATCTGTCCTTGCAGCCAGCCGAGGGGCAGAAGTGGGTGTTGGTGCTCGCCGGGTTGAACAACTTTCAGAGCACGCCCATCACCGTCACTCTGGAATCGCTCGTGCTCGTTGATCAGGCCGGCAATCGCTACTGGCCCGACCCGCCCGATGATCAGACGCAACCCGCGCTGATAGGTAAGGTGGTTTCGATGAACCAGCGAGCGTTGGGCCTCGTGCGCTTCCAGGTCCCCGCTGGCACAGTCGGCGAACGTGTGGAATGGTGCCCGACTGCCCCCCATGTCGAGTGCGCTGATCCGGCCCAGTCGCCCATTCCGTTTACGCCAGGCGCGGATGGCCCGGCCAATGAGGCCAAGGAGGAGAAGTGATGTTAGCTCCTAAAGCAGACACCTTGAGTCGGCCCGTTCAGTTCCTTAGCGGGCTGTTGGCTGTGCTGGCGGCGATTACCCTGGTCCATGTCGCCGGCCTGTCTATGGCGGAAGCGGCGGCCCCAAGTTTTGTCAGCAAGACAATCCTCACGCCAGCCACGCCGGGCGCAAGCCTGTTCGATAACCCGACTACGCTGGCTTTCGGGCCGGATGGCCGGCTGTATGTCGGCCAGCAGGACGGCCGCATCCACGCCCTGACCCTGGACGCGGCGCGGAATGTGACGGCGGTGGAGCGCTTCGACACCATCTACAATACGCCCAATAAGAATGATGACGGCACACCTGCGCCCGACGTGAATGGGCGCACTCTGCTGGGCATCGTCTTTGACCCGGCTTCGCCGCCGTCTGCACCGGTGCTCTATGTGACCCACAGCGACCCACGCATTGGCTTCAACAACAGTACAACTGCTCTGGCCATCGACACCCATTCGGGTACGCTGACCAAACTGACCGGCCCGAACTTTGACAACCCGGCCAATCGGCAGGACCTCATCACCGGCCTGCCGCGCTCGCGCGAGAACCATGGCCCGAATGGCCTGGCCTGGGGGCCGGACGGCTGGCTGTACCTGGCTCAAGGTGGCAACACCAACAATGGCGCGCCCAGCACTTTTTTCAGCAATTTACCGGAGTATTACTTGAGCGCGGCAGTCCTGCGCGCCCATGTCAAATCGCCCACGTTCACGCCCATTGACGTTTCCGGCGTCACCACGGCTGCGCACATGACGCCCTTCGTTGGCAAGTTTGAGTTGTATGGCACCGGCTATCGCAACCCGATGGACCTGGTGTGGCACTCAAACGGCAAGCTGTATCTGAATGACAACGGCGGCAACGATGGTTTCGGCGGCACGCCCGGCCCGGCCGACGGATGTCCAGGCGCGCAGGCTGTCAGTCCGCCATTCCAGGACGATCGTTTCTTTCTGGTCGAGCAAGGCAAGTATGGCGGCCATCCCAATCCGGCGCGCGGTGAATGCGTGTTCACCGATGGCACCATCTACGACCCTGACCTGCCGCCTGACCCAAACTATCAGGCGCATTTGATCCCGTACTATTACGGGAACTCGACCAACGGCATCGTGGAATACACCGCCGACGTCTTCGACGGAGAGATGAAGGGCGACCTGATCTCGGCCACCTGGGGGGGCGACCAGAACCTGCGTCGAGTGAAACTCTTGCCCGATGGGACTACCAACCTGAGCCTGGTTTCCAAATTGGGCGAGTTCAATCAGCCGCTCGATGTGACGACGGACGACGATGGCGTTCTCTACGTGGCGGAACACGGTGGGGATGCTGTCGTTGCCCTCCTGCCCAACCTGCCCGGCGAATGGAGCACCAAAGCCAATTTGCTGAACCCGGTGCAAGAGGTCTCCAACGTCGCAGCAGACAACGGCAAAATCTACGTGCCGGGCGGCCTGACCACAGGCTTCGCTCGCCTGAACAAAGTACAGGTATACGACATCGCTTCGGACTCGTGGTCTTACCTGCCGCATGACTACCCTCACAACGCCGACCACATCGGCGCTGCAGTGGTGGATGGGACGCTCTACGCCTTCGGTGGCCTGCTGGGTTATCCTGTGCCGCCGCTGACCTATACGTATGCTTATGACCCGCTCAACGGCTGGATTCCGAAAGCGGACATGCCCGAAGCCCGCAGCGGCATGGGCGTGGCGGTCCTCGATGGCAAGATATACGCTTCAGGCGGATTGGCTGGCTTCGATGCCGGTTCCATACAGGCGGTAAACAACCTGTGGCGCTACGATCCGGTCGCCAATACATGGGAAGTCTTGGCGCCTATGCCTACAGCGCGCGACAGCCACAACCTGGAGGCATTCGGCGGCAAGCTCTACGCCATCGGCGGGCGCAATTCCGGCGATTTCGGGCTGGGCACGTTCACGGCTGTCGAAGTCTACGACCCGGCGACCAACACCTGGACGACCGGGCTCGCCCCGCTGCCCACCGCCCGGGCGGCGACAGGCAGCGCGGTCTTGGGCGGGGAGATCCTCATCTTCGGCGGCGAGGGCTGGAACGGCTTCGACAATGCGGTCTTCAATGAAAATGAGGCGTACAACCCGTTGACAAACACCTGGCGTAAACTCGAACCGCTCCCTTTACCCGTCCACGGGAATGGCGGCGCCGTCTTCAATAACGTGGTCTACATGCCAAGCGGCGGTACTCAACCGTTTGCTGGCGCGCAAACCAACAAGCTCCAGGTTTTCACGCTGTCGTCAGGAACCTGCTCCCCTGGAGGGCCGGGTGATAGCGACGGCGACGGCTATTCCGACGACGATGAAATCGCCAATTTCACCGATGCGTGCAGCGCGGCCAGCAAGCCGGAGGACTTCGACAAAGACTTTATCTCTGATCTGAACGACCCGGATGACGACAACGATGGCATCCTCGATGTCAATGATAAGTTCTTCTTTGATGCGGCCAATGGCATAGGTACCGTGCTGCCCCTCTACTACGGCTGGAATCCGGGCGACCCTGTCCGCGGTCACGTCGCCAACACCGGCTTCACCGGTGTGCAAATCAGCTCGAACAATCCGAACTACGTTCAGAAGCAGCACATCAGCGTGGGGGCGGCAGGTGGCTATCTGGCTATTTTTGCCGGCGAGGGCACCAACGAGGGGCCGACGAATACCCAGGCCAATGCGCTACAAATCGGGTTCAACGCGACCAAACCATTTCAGGTTCACACCCGCATCACTCAGCCGTTCATCGGCAAGACTCCCGCTGGCAAACAGGCCGCCGGTTTGTTCCTGGGGCCGGATGAGGACAACTATGTCAAACTGGTTGTGACTGCGGACAAAGGCGATGGCGCCCCAGGCATTCAGTTCGCGTCCGAATCGGGCGGCTCTTTCAATCCGGATCCAACCTCAGCCAACCCGGGCTTGGCCCTGCCTGGCCCATCGGACATTGACCTGTTCCTGGAAGGCAACCCCGCGGGCGGAACGATCTCGGCCTTCTACCGCGTTAACAGCACCAACCCGGCTGATGTGATCTGGATTGGGACAGTTCCGGTTGCCCCCTCGTTCTTCGTCAATGGTTCGCCGGTCGGTGTGCTGACCAGTCGCGCCGGCACTCCGAACACGATCACCTTTGGGTTCGATTACTTTGAGATTCGACATCTCAACCAGCAACAGTCGGCATTGGTGCGCATCAACGCTGGCGGGCCAAACGTGACTACACCGGAGGGCATTGCCTGGAACGAGGATGACTCCCCCCAATATTACAGCTTCCCGGGCACTGGTCATTATGTCACGCCGGACCCGAATGCCGAGATTGCCGGCACAGACGCCGATGCCATCTATCGGAGCGAGCGGTTCCTGACGGAGGGCTCGTCGTTTACATACACCATTCCGTTGGTGAACCCGGATACCTACACAGTCCGCCTGCATTTCGCCGAAATATATTGGAGTGCGCCCGCGAAGCGGGTGTTCAGCGTGGACTTCGAGAATGGTTTGCCCGCGCTGATCAACTACGACATCTACGCTGACGTTGGCGCCATGACCGCGGCGGTCAAGGAATTCACCGTGCCGGTCAATGACGGCGCACTGGATATCCATTTCATCAAGGGGCCGGCGGACAACCCGAAAATCTCGGCGATTGAAGTGTTGCGGTCTGACGCGCAGGCCAGCCCCAGCATCGCCATCGCCAAGACAGCGCAAGGGCAACTGCTTCTGCCCGGCTCAACAATAACCTTCACCATCAGCGTGACCAACACGGGCGATACCACGCTACAAAACGTCGAGGTGTTGGATGAACCGGCGCCGGTTTGCAGCCGGTCTCTGGGCAATTTGACCGCCGGCGCGGCCCTGCGCTACGATTGCGCCGTCGTCGGCGTGACCGATTCATTCACCAACACGGCCGTAGTGACTGGCACGCCGCTGATTGGCACTACCGTTATCGCAACCGACACGGTTACAGTGAATACCGCTGCCAATGTCTACTATTTGCCGCTCGTGTTCAAGAATTCCCCGTAGCTGGCGCACTGCTATCAGGCCCACCCGGTTCAGTGACCGGGTGGGCCTGAACCCGGCGATTACGACCAACGACGGAGTATGCTCTCTGTAGCGGGCGCTGTAGTCGTGGGGTCAGAAAGCACATCCTGCCGTTTGGGAAAAGCCAGTCAGCCAGCTCCGTGCTCAAGTAGCGCGGATAGACGCCAGGGCCAGGCCGTAGCACGCCGCCCCGGCGATCAGCACGACGGTGAACCCAGCCGAAAGCGCGATGAGCATCGCCAGCACTGAGGTCACGACAGATGCCGCGCCGTTAATGGCCCAGGCCCACGGGATGAGGTCTGGGGCGGTACGTTCCAACCAACTGACACCGGCCGGCAGGGGAACACCCATCAGAAAACCCAGCGGTGACAAGGAGAACACACCCAGCAAGAGGCGGAGTGGCAGGGAGAGGCCCAGGGCAGCCTGGAAGAGAGCTGGCAACCAAAGAAGGTAGGCGACAACGACCAAAACGAGCAGGGCAAGTACACCTCGCCACGGCAGCCGCGAAGATAAGAGGCTCCCCAAGCTGCAAAACAGCAGCAGCCCAAACAAGACGACCGCCAGCGCATAGGTCGGACGGCCCACGAACAGGATGAGCCGTTGGATGAGCGGGATTTCGACAAACAGAAATCCGAGGCCGATTGCGGCGAAGTAGACCAATACGCGCCAGACAGGTTTTTGCGTGGATAGGGTTGGTTTGTGTCCCCATCTGCCGCGCACGACCAGCGGCAGGATGATGAGCGTGCCGGCAGCCAGGCTGACGAAAATCAACAACAGGATCAGGACATAGTAACCGGCGCCGCCGAATGGCTGCCAGGTCTTGCCCAGTTGCGCCCAAACCTCAGCCGCTTGAGCCCATTTGAAGTAATGCCCAAAGAACGGCCTGTCGTCGGTCGGCGGCGTCACATCGAAGGGGTAGCCTGCATAGAAGGTGCGGCGGTCAGGGCTGAAAAGTAAAGACTGGAAAGCAGGATAGAACTCATCGTCAGGAAGCCGATTGTATCGGTTGGCCTCTTCTGCGCGCAGCCCCGGCGCGTACACCAGGTCGAACCGGCGGTCCGCGGCGAACTGCCGCACAGCGTCGAGCTCCGCTGGCTGCCACTCCCCTTTTTTGACCAAAACTGTGGTGGTATTGTAACCGCGTATGGCGATAACGCTCTGGGTCGGGTCGAGCCCGGCCCATTCGGCAGCCGTGACGGCCAGGGCAAACAGGCGCAGCTCTTCACTGGGTGGTATTTGCAGCCAGCGCGTGGCGACGAATAGCCCATCTTCTGCCATCCGACGAAGGATGTCCAGGAAACCCTCTGCCGTCAGGTCGTAGTCCTCGGCCAGGCTGTAGGCTCCTGAGGTGACCGGCCGATACGGCGCGGTGAGCGGTAACTGAATCACGTCAAATGTTTGCTCGCTTCGCCGGACAAAAGCGCGCGATTCTTCGCTCACGAAATGCACGCCAGCATCATCCAATACTCCGGCGTGCCTTACCGTATCAACTGCAATCTCGTTCGGTTCAACAGCCGTCACGTCCGCAGCGCCAGTCGCCAGGGCGACGAGCACATCCAACCCACCTCGTGCACCCAGGATGAGAGCTTTTGCGCCGGGTCGCAATTGGTAGGCCAGCGCAGCCGGCATGTATGGCGCAAAGTCCGCCGCATGGGCGTCCGCGTAGGTGATGGGGCTGAGGTCATCGCCGTCAAACGTGAGCGCGTCCTGGCGCGGCAGTTCGCCTAAATATGCGTAGCTCATACCAGGATAGCTGCGAATGGTGGGGCTGCGCACCAGGTCCACGCGCGACGCAATGTTCCAGCGCGTCCAGACATGCTCGGCAGCCGGGTCACGCATGATTTGAGACAACGTCTTATAGGGAGAAAGGCGGATGGCGAGAAAAGGGGGAACGGCTACAATCCAGACGCTCAGCAGGCCGGTGACGGCGACGGCGGCTACGCCGTACCAGTTCACGCCAAACGGTAGCGCGACGATGGACCCTGAAGGGGGATGCCGCTCAGCATTCTGGCGGCTCATCCGTCCATGCTCGACGCTGGAGGCGATGGCGGCCACGATTGAGCCGACTCCCGTCAGCCAACTGCAAAACAAAGCCGCGCTCTCTCCGCCCCATCTGTCCAGCGCGCCGAGCGCGATCAGACAACCCGCCGCCGAACCAACCAGGTTGGCGGTGTAGATGCGTGGCGCATCTGTCGGGCGAGCAGAGAATAGCCACCCTGTCGCCAGCGCGCTGAAGAAAAACGGGGCAGCCAGGGAGAGATACATCAGAGCCAGGTAGAGCACCTGACGGCGGTCCCAGGCGATGGCAAACGAGTCGAAAGGCAGCCAGTTGGACAGAGCATAACTGCCCGCTATAGTCAGGCAGGTAGCCAGACTAAACAGAGCCATGCGGCGTGCGGGGAGACCGCTTCGTAGCCTTTGAGATATGCTGAGCGCCGTCCCACTGGCCCCCACGCCCAGCAATGCCAGACTGATCGTTAAGAAAGCGAAGTGGTAGAACTGCGTGATGGCAAACAGCCGCGATAGGACAATTTCAAACGCCAGGGTCGATGCGGAGACCAGGAATACGCTCAAATAGAGCCACATCGGGCTGGCCCTTCCCGTAAGCGAGCCATCAGACCAATTGTCGCATGGCTGCCTCGATGCCCTCCAGCGCACGGTCTATGTCTGCGATGGTATGCGCCGATGAGAAGCCATGGTGCGCCGGCCTTCCCCCGTAGTCGTGGAAGTACACCCCATGCTCTACCGCCGCTTTGAGAAACTTTAACATCATATTGGTATCGTGCCCCAGCGACTGACGGTAGTTGGTCACTTCGACATCGGGGTCCATGCCAAAGAACATGCCGAACCGGGCGCCCAGATATTGTAAGCGGATTTTAAGTCCCAGTCGCCCGATGATTTCAGCCAGGCCGCTATACAGATGGTCACCCACGGCATTGATCTGGTCGTAGAAGCCAGGCGCGGAAATCTGTTCCAGGCTGGCCAGGCCAGCCATGACACCGATCAGGTGGGCGTTGTAGGTGCCGCTGTGTTCAGCAGTACCGGTCGGGCGTACCTGTTGCATGATTTCTTTCTTGCCGCAGAACACGCTGAGTGGCACGCCGCCGGCCACCGCTTTGGCCAGGGTGGTCAAGTCGGGCGTTACGCCGAGGTACTCCTGCGCGCACCCGGGCCCCATCCGAAAGCCCGACAGCACTTCGTCGAAGATGAGCACGATGTCGTTTTCACGGGTCAGCTCGCGGAGCGCCTCCATGTAACCTGGTACCGGCTTGATGCAGCCGGTGTTGTAACAGATCGGCTCCAGAATGACAGCGGCGATTTCATCTTTGCGGGCCTTGAGCGTCTGTTCCAGTACATCAAGGTTATTGAACGGCAGCGGGATGATCAAATCGGCTATAGCGCGTGGGATGCCGCTGGTTTGGGCAAAAGGGAGCGGCTTCGATTCAGGGCCGGCCTGATCGAGGGGCGGTGAGAAGTTCCAGGCAGCGTAATCATGGATGCCGTGGAAATGGCCCTCGAACTTGACGATCTTCTCTTTGCCGGTGAAAGCCCGCGCCGTGCGAATGGCGTACATGGTGGCCTCTGTGCCGCTGGAAGCGAAGCGGACCATCTCGGCGGATGGGACCATCTCGCAGATCTTCTTGGCCAGCCTGGCCTGGAACTCGGTCTCAGCCGAGCAGACGATGCCCATATCCAGCGCGCACTGCACAGCCTCTTTAATCTTCGGATTGTTGTGTCCCAAGAATGAGGCGCCATGCGAGATACACAGGTCAATGTATTCCTTGCCGTCAGCGTCGTAGACTTTGGCGCCTTCTCCGCGGCTGATGAAGAACGGCCGCCCCAGCGCCTTGTTCAGGCGGGTCGACGCGCTTACCCCGCCAACCAGATATTTGGACGATTCCTCGAATAACACTTGCGCTGTCTGGTCTGACATTTCCTTGTCTCCTGTAAGATTCTCGTGTAAGATAGCCATTATTAGAACACATTTTGAGGAGACTGTCAACCGCGGATATGGCCGCTTTTGTCTGCGGCTTCTGGCCTTAAGGGAGGCATGAAGGCTGATGGACACATTCTGTCTTGACGGGGAGAACCTGACGCTGGATGACGTGGTGAGGGTCGCCCGGTCGTCGCCTGAAGAGCTTCAAATCGTCCTCGCCGACTCAGCGCGGGAGAGGACTGCGCACGGCCGGCGATGCGTCGAAGCCGCCATCGCTTCTGGCGAAGTCCATTATGGGATCAACACCGGCTTCGGCGCATTCAAAGACAGGCTTATCTCCCCTGCCCAGTTGAAGGATTTGCAGCGCAACATCATCGTGAGCCATTCCGTTGGAGTCGGGCCGGCTCTTAGCCAGGAGGTGACGCGGGCGGCGATCCTCATCCGCGCCAACACGCTGGCCAAAGGACATTCCGGCGTGCGGCCCGAATTGGTTGATGCCTTACTGGCGCTGTTGAACCGCGGGGTTTATCCCATCTTGCCCGCGCAAGGCTCTTTGGGCGCCAGCGGCGACCTGGCCCCTTTGGCCCATCTGGCATTGACGCTGATCGGCGAGGGAGAAGCGGTGTATCAAGGAGAGCGGTTGACCGGTGGCGAGGCGCTCAGTCGCTCGGGGCTCCAACCGCTGACGTTGGAAGCCAAAGAGGGCCTGGCCCTGACCAATGGCACGGCTGTTTCGTGCGCCATCGGCTGCCTGACGACCTGGCAAGCCGAGAACCTGAGTCACGTGGCCGACATTGCTGGCTGTCTGAGCCTGGAAGCCCTGCACGGCACCGCCGATGCATTCGATGCGGCGCTCCATGCGCTCAGGCCGCATCCACGCCAGGTTGAGTGTGCCGCTTACCTGCGGCAACTGCTCGAAGGCTCGACATTTCTACGCGGACACGACCCGCACAATGTGCAAGATGCTTACACTCTGCGCTGTATGCCGCAAGTCCATGGCGCAATCCGCGACGCTATCCTGTATGCACGGTGGGTATTGGAGATTGAGCTGAACTCGGTCACCGACAATCCGGTGCTCGTCTTCGACGAGGGCGGCGGGTATCGCCTGCTCTCAGGAGGCAACTTCCACGGCGAGCCAGTTGCCATCGCAATGGACTACCTGAAGTTGGCCTTGACGGAACTGGGCAACATCGCTGAACGCCGGCTGACCCGCTTGACCGACGAGGCATCCAATCAAGGCACATTGCCCGCGTTCTTGACCGAAGAGGGTGGCCTGAACTCCGGCTTCATGCTGGTGCAATACACGGCCGCCTGCCTGGCTTCGGAGAACAAGGTGTTGGTTCACCCGGCCAGCGCAGATACCATCCCCACCTCGGCCAACACCGAAGACCATGTCAGCAATTCCTGCACGGCAGCCCGGCAGGCCTGGCAAATCATGGAGAACGTGGAATATATTCTGGCTATGGAGCTGTTTGCAGCCGCGCAAGGCATTGATTATCGCCGCAAGGTGCTGGGGCCAGAGGCACGGCTGGGCAGGGGCACTGCGCCCGTCTACGCCCTGCTTCGAGAACACATACCCTTCCTGGCACGCGATGCGATCATGTGCGGCTACATTGAGGCGGTCCGACAGCTCATCCACGAGCGTAAGGTGACGCGCTGTGCGGAGGATGGTTTGCGGTAAGCGCAGCCTGTCGCACCATTTCGAGGCAGGACGGCGACCCATCGCAGGAGTGGCGAGGCGCAAAGTATACCGTGAACCAATAAGGCACTGCCAGCCTGCGCCGGGCGTCCAGTTCGAGCACTGCCGCCCCGCGTCCGATTGGAGATGGCAAGACGTTGTAGGGTCGGCGAACTTCGCCGAGGCGGCTCTGCGCTTCTGAATCCGGTTCGCTGCCGCGAAAGGCGCGCCACAGGAGCTGATCGTCCGAGTCATTTTGCCAGAGGTCGCGGACCTCCTGCGCCGTGAAGAGCCGAGACACAGTGGTCGAAATGAACGTGATGCGCCGGAGCCTGCGGCTGGGGATGGGGTTGGGCAGCGCGTGCAAAGGGCCAATGTCAACGCGGTAATACTTCTCTGCCGCCCGGGGATGGTCTGGCTCATCGGGCAGCAGGTCGCGACGGGTGACGATGTGATAGCCATATATGGGGGCGAAGTAGCAAATGCTCCATTTTTCCCGCTCGAAGGCGGCCGTGTGGTAAAAGGCCAGGTACTCCGCACCGATACGCGCCGGAGCGCGCCGCAGTGGAATGCGATACCAGCGCAGCTCGCGCGCGATGTCCAGGTCGCGGGGATTGTTCATAACGGCAACCAGGACGCGCGCCCCAAGATCAAATGATTCAGGCTCGATTTCTGGTGAACCTGCCATAATTGAAGGAGACTCTACAGGTCGAGTTGCATGCTTTTGGGCCGCACCCCCGGAATTTTGCGCAGGTCTTCTTCCAGTGCGGCGACGTCTTCCGGCGCGCCGCACAGATGCAGGATGAGCAACCCTTGCTCCGAACACTGCGGGCCAGCTTCGTGAAGGCCCAACCGCGCATTGATGATGCACCCATTGCGGGTCAGCGCTTCCTGAACCTTCAGGGCAGCCTGGCTGCGGTTGTCAATCAAAACGGCCATGACAGTCTGGCACTCCATAAACAATACTCCTTGCTTCGTCAATGATGTTTGGGTTTGTCGCCGCACTCAATTGGGCGCGATGTGGCCGAACTGTCCGACCTCCCGCCCCTTTTCCGCCTCCTGCGTAGCCAACATTTAGCGCCACACGGCAATCTCTCGCGCCAGCAAAACCAACTCTCTGGCAAGCATATCGCGGATGTCGGCCATGCTGAGCAGCTCTTGTCGCTCCAGATGGCGAACCTGCAGGGCCAGTGCAACCAGGAATGCGACCGACGAAGGCGCCTCGGGGACGTTGACTATTTGCACGAACGTGC
>DAOTYC010000107.1:0-4738 GCA_034435095.1 Anaerolineae bacterium
GCCTCATACTCGGCGCGACGCCTCTGTAATCTTTCTGCCTTCTGGGCGATATATTGACTGTAGTTTCCCTTGTAGCTTTCCAAAACACCGAAGTCCAAATCCCAAACTTTCTCCGCGACGCGGTCCAGGAAATAGCGGTCGTGGGCGACAACGACCAGACTGCCTTTGCGTTCCAGCAAATAGTTCTCCAACCATTCGATGGCCTGCAGATCCAGGTGATTGGTTGGCTCGTCAAGCAGCAGAAGGTCGGGCTGGGCAAGCAGCAGTTTGGCCAGCATCGCTCGTGTCCTTTCTCCTCCGCTCAGGAAATCGAGCGGCGTGTCGAAATCATCGGATGCAAAACCGACGCCCGTCAGAACACGACGGATTTCGGATTCATAGTGGTACCCGCCGGCCAGTTCAAATTCATGCTGGAGCTCGCCATATTGGGCTAAGAGGCTTTCGTCGCTTGGACAACTCGCCATAGCTTGTTCCAAAAGTCTGAGTCGCGCCTGTCGCTGACGCAGGTCAGCGAAAGCCTCCAGCATGTCCTCGAACAGTCTCAGGCCATTCGCCGGGGGAGGCTGCTGAGGCAGATAGCCGATTCGCAGAGAGCCAGCCTTCAGCACTTGCCCCGCCGTGGGCGGTTCAAGCCCGGCGATGATGCGCAGCAGGGTTGACTTGCCAGCTCCGTTGACGCCAACCAGGGCAATGCGCTCATTAGGCTCTATTTGGACATTGATTCCGGCGAAGACATCTTGCGCGCCGAACGACTTCGCCAAGTCTCGTAAAACAACCAGCGGCATGAGGCTATGATCCACCCTCGTTTTGACGCAATTATATCACATCCTTCGATGCACACAAAGCAGTGGCTGCAGCGGCGTCGGAGAATTGCCCGCACTGTTGTAGATGTCACGGCGACCATGGCTGCAGCTCCCATGTGGGAAAGTCGGAGATGCCATCGCCTGGCGGCGTGGGCCACATCTCCGGTGTGCCAGGTGGATAGCCCGGCCATTCATACCAGGGCGTTGGGTAGAGCAAAGGAGACGTCGTCGCCTCCCACCAGGGTTGCTCATGAGGCCACGCCGGCGTCTCAATGATCTGGGGCGGCCAGCCGGGTACAGGCATGGTGGGCCAATACTGCGGCGACAATCCCGTGGACGGGTGTAGTGCACATGTCTCCATCGGTGGCTGCGGATAGCCATTCGCTTCCGCCCAGCTCCTGTATTCTGGCGCGACAACGTAGTAGTATCGCTGCTCCACCAGGTCGCTGGGGCAGGCGTCGGTCGCCAGTTGGCCTGTACTGCGGTCGATCTTGATCCACTTGTTCAGGTCGTGTTCTGCATCCAACGGAAGTTGCCCGCTCACGAAGATTTCCTGTCGGCGTTCGGGGCAAGCGGCGCCGGGCAACGTACCCGAGTTGGCACATATCTCCAGTGAAACGATTCCATCGGGGCGCGGGAACGTTTCAACCGGTGTCCCACGGAGCGCCTCCTCCATGAAGTCGTGCCATATCGGTGCCGCGCCGGCCACGCCGGAGACATCGCGCATGGGGGTATTGTCATTGTTCCCAACCCAGACGCCGGCCGCCAGGCTGGGCGTGTAGCCAATCGTCCAATTGTCGCGCCAATCGTCCGTAGTGCCTGTCTTGACTGCGGCTGGGCGGCTCAGGTTGAGCGGGCTGGCCGCCCCAAAGGCGGGCCGGCGAGCTGCGGCATCCGCCAGGATGTCCGTGATCAGGTAGGCGTGCTGGGGGGAAACGACTTGTTGTCCAGCATAGCTGCCCAAATCAATCTGACGCTGATTGTCTTCGATGACGCGCCCTTGCCCGTCAATCAGCCGAAGCACGGTCAACATGGGCGGTCGCCGGCCCTGGTTGGCCAGCACGGCGTAAGCCATCGTCATTTCCAGCAAGGTCACATCCCCGCCGCCAAGCGTGAGCGACAGGCCGTAGTCTGGGCGGTTGAGCGACCGGATACCCAGGCGATGGGCCATTTCCAACATCCCTGGCACAGTCACGAACTGAAGTGCCTTGACCGCCGGTACGTTGTACGAATTGGCAAGCGCGCTGCGTACCAGAACCGGCCCGTGATACCGACCATCGTAGTTTCTCGGCGTATAGGGGGGATTCGCCCCGTCGGGGAAACGAGTCTCCACATCCATGATGAGCGTCGCTGGCGTCCAGCCTCGCTCGAACGCTGCCAGATATGTCACTGGTTTGATTGACGAGCCAGGTTGTCGCAGCCTCACCGTCACGTTGACCTGTCCATCTATGGTTGGGTCAAAATAGTTCACACTGCCTACCATCGCCAATATCTCGCCCGTGGGCGGACGAATGGCGACCACGGCGGCGTTGCTCACGTGGCGCGAGGCCAGCGCGGCCACGTGCTCGCGCGCTACCCGCTGGGCAATCTCCTGTAGCCTCAAATCCAGCGTGGTGTAGACCTGAAATCCGCTGCGGTACAGCACTGCGGGGCCGTATTTCGCCTCCAGTTGCTGTCGCACATAATCCACAAAGTGGGGCGCGCGGATGTCGTATCGGGGCGTGGCATATTTGAGCGGCGTGTTCCAGGCGGCGGTCGCCTGAGTGGGCGTGATGTAGCCTTGTTCGGCCATGAGGCGGAGCACATCTGCCTGCCTGCGCTTGGCTGCGTCAGGATTGGTGAATGGGTCGTAGAGCGCGGGCGCCTGTGGCAGGCCAGCCAGGAGCGAGGCCTCGGCCAGATTCAGGCTGGCGGCCGTCTTGCCGAAATAGGTCTCCGCTGCCGCCTCAATCCCGTAAGCGAGGTTGCCGTAGTATATTTCGTTCAGGTAGAGCTCCAGGATGGTGTCTTTGGAATAGCGGCGGGTGATTTCGGCTGACAGGATGGCTTCTTTGATCTTTCGGCGCGGAGTACGCTCGCTGCGCTCTTCCGCCGACATCAGCACGCTGCGGGCCAGTTGCTGCGGGATGGTGCTGGCCCCGGAAACGATCTCACCTTCACTCAGGTTTTGCCAGATGGCCCGCACGATCCCCAGCGGGTCAATACCAGGGTGGCGGTAGAAGTGCTTGTCCTCGACAGCCACCGTGGCCTGGCGCAGGTAGGGCGAAATCTGGGCCAGTCGAACAATAGTGCGCCGCCCTCCCTGTGGGTCTACCATCTCGTAAAGCAACTGCCCGGAGCGGTCGTAGAACTTGACACTCTTGAAAGCGGCAGCCTGACCACGCAGGGTGGTAGGATCGGGCAGGCGCGACGCGATGTAAACGTACCCGGCTGCTGCGAGGCTGCTCAACGCAAAGGCCAAAAGCACGATTGAGCTGGCTACGAGCAGCGCCGCTCGAATGGCGCGGGAATGGACGCGACGATACGGACGATGGGCCATGGGGATAATCACTCGACTCTCGACGTTCAGCTTTCAGCGATGATTTAACCACAGAGGGGATAAGAACACAAAATCGGCAGGATTTGGGTCGCAATTCGGGGACTTGACAATTAATAGAATTTGTGGTATACTATAATTATACTGATGGTATTCCAACTGTAGATTTAATGAACTCATTTTCCTTGGAAGAGGTAGTTGTTCCAAGATGTATGGTGACAATGCACGTTTGAGTGACGTAGCCTACGATGCGATAAGAGAAGAGATCCTGAAGAACTACGTGCCAGGGCTCCCTCTGTCCCAGCGAGAGATTGCGGACAAATTGGGAATTAGCAAGACCCCAGTACGAGAGGCACTGCACGAGCTCTCCCAGTCCGGACTGGTCGAACTGATACCGGGCAAAGGTTACTTCATAGCGCGCTTCTCGTCCAAAGATGTTAGCGATATTTTCGACGTTCGTGAGGCTTTGGAAAGTAAGGCAGCTTATCTTGCAGCTCGACAAATGCTAGAAGAAGAACTGGCCTGGTTAGAGGCGCTTTTCGCGGACATAAATCGGGAAAAGGACGGGCGCGCAAAACTTGAGCTCATGGATAGGGCCAATACAGAGCTGCATGGGGCAATAGTCCGTAGCGCCAGGAACCGTCGCCTGGCCAATATTCTGGACATGATGAAGGATCAGTTGGATTGCATTGCGCGGCTGACCGTTCGAATTGCTGGACGTTTGGAACAATCTCACCAAGAACACATCCACATTTTGGAGGCCCTGAAGGCTAGAAATTCCGAATCGGCCGAAAAAGCAATGCGTATACATCTAGAGAGTACAAAAGAGAGTGTACTTCGGAGTTTGCGTTACTGAAGGCGCAAATAATGAGTGATTGCGGCGGCCCGAGATGGTGGGTTATTTTTATTTTAATTTAAGAACTGGTATACCATTAGTATTCCAGTGGAATGTTGATGGAATTCTGTCCAATTCTTGGTTCGGCCTTATCCACGACTCTGCCTAAGGAGCACTGCATGAAAGTCACAGGAGTTACAACTTACGTTCTGAAGCATGACCTGCCTGAGCCATTCGGTTTCTCCCAGGGTTGGTATAGCGCTCGCAAATGCTTACTGACAAAAGTCCAGACCGACGAAGGCTTATTTGGCTGGGGAGAATCGTGGGGGCCGCCCGAGCCGGTCTGCACAATAATCGAGCACATCCTGGCTCCGATGGTCATAGGCGAAGACCCATTTGACAGCGAGAGACTTTGGGAGCGCATGTACAACAGCACCAGAGACTATGGGCAGAAGGGTTTGATTATTGGTGCTATCAGCAGCATTGACATTGCGTTGTGGGACATTAAGGGCAAGGCATTAGATCTCCCGGTTCACAAACTCTTGGGTGGGGCGTTCCGTGACC
>DAOTYC010000108.1:0-26250 GCA_034435095.1 Anaerolineae bacterium
CAAGCAGCAGGACCATTGCCAGGACTGCGTAGCTCCCCCGAGACCCTGCGCTGGGCTGAGCGCGTCCGTCAGGGGCGGCGCTGCTGGGGGGTTGCTTTGTCGCTCCACTGCTTCCCTCCACTGTGCTGATCCCTCGCCACAACAAGAAACCTGTCACAAAAGGGAGCAAGAATAGATTGGTGCGTTTGGTGAACAGGCCTGACAACAGTAAGACAGCCAGAACAATCACTTGTCTGGCAGCAAGGCCCCTCCAACCGCACCACAGCACCGTCATGATGGTGACAGAAGCCAACGCCTCAGCCAGCGCGTCGTTGTTGGCAGCCCCTGACATGAAGGTGCGCATCGGCAACAAGACGGCGAAAAACGCCGCAGCGCAGGCGTGGTTCATGGAGCCGCCGAGCCAACCCCAGCGACCGACTGTGAACACACACCACACCGTGACCAAACTTAATACGACGGACAGGCCTCGCAATATGTACAACTGAACAGCAATCGGAGCGGAACGGAATGGGTACAGCACAACGGCCGCCAGCGCATAATACAGCGGCGGATGTCCGATGGCCGGCGACAGTTTTTCATCTCGCAGAATCTCCTCATCGGCCCGCCGATCCGTTGGGGCGGGCGCCGGGCGGCGATACCTGTATTCCCAAAACCGATGGCCACGCAGCGACTGCACCACCTCCGTCGCGACCTGCTGAGATTGCTCTCGAAGCAATTCCGGCGAAGAGAAACTCCACCCGCCGACCAACCGAACCATCTGATAGTGCTGAGGCTCGTCGGGCGACTGCCAGGGCGGTATTAACATGGCGTAAAGCAGGCCCCGCACCAAAGCTATGGCGAGAAACAGGGGTAAGGCCATTATCGCCCGGCTGCTGCTATTCCGGCGAGGCCCTTTGCATTGAGCCTGAGACGCGACCACTACCTGCCTCGCAGAGACAAGATCACGCCAAAGGTCCTCAAGAAAATCAGCAAATCGAGATAGAGAGACAGATGCTTGATGTAATACAGGTCATACTGCAATTTCACCAGACTGTCTTCGACCGAACTGGTGTAATTGAAGCGAGTCTGCGCCCAGCCGGTGAGCCCCGGCCGCACGGCCAGGCGCGCCCGATAAAACGGGATCTCTTTTTCCAATTGGGCCACGAACTCAGGCCGCTCAGGACGCGGCCCAATCAGGCTCATTTCGCCCTTGAGCACATTGTAGAATTGCGGCACTTCATCCAGGCGCGTCTTGCGCAGCAAACGACCGACGCGCGTCACACGCCTGTCATTGGGGTCGGCCCATTTCGGCTCGCCATCCTGCTCCGCCTGGGGAATCATCGAGCGTAACTTCAGGAGCTGGAAATGCTGGCCGGCCTTGCCCACCCGCGTCTGGCGATAGAAAACGGGGCCGGGCGAATCCAGCCGGATAGCCAGGGCGACAAAAGGGAACACGAGGGCAAACAATCCCAGCCCCACCAGCGACACCGCCACGTCAATGGCCCGTTTGACCAACATCGTCAGATTGAACGAGTCAAAATTCGACATGGGGAGCACCAGAAACCAGTTGTCGCCCACGTGTTCCACCGGCACACAGCCGAGCATCTGCTCATAGAGCAGGGACATGGGCGTGACCTGCAGGCCGTGTTCATGACACGTCAGGATATTTTGAAAGGTTTCTCCGCGCATATCTCGACTGATGGCTATGATCAGCTCAGAGACACCCATGCGCTGACAGAGGGCGTAAAGGCTGGCGGTCGAGGCCAGCACGGGTATGTCTTCCACAGACCTACCTTGCTTGGCCGGGTCATCGTCCACGAAGCCAACGATCTCGTAGTCTCTGAGATTGTCGCGGACAGCTCGCGCGATGGTTTGGCCGGCCCAACCGGCCCCCACTATGATGGCCCGGCGTCGGAGCGACGGATGGCTGAAAATGAGGATGTACACCCAGCGCCAAAGCAACAGCGTCACCGGCAGGATAAGGCTGAAGAAACCGATCACATGTCGGGGGAGCGAGGCTGGCGGCAAAAGAAAGTAAATCACCACATAAGCCAGCAGTATCTGGATGGTCACCCGCACCAGCGCCCAGGCAATCGCCGCCGGGCTGGAGGCCACGCTCAGGTCGTAGCAATCGTTCACGGTCGCCAAGATGAAGTAGGCGACTGAGGGCAGCAGGAACCAGTAGAAATTCTCTCCGATAAATTGCAAGGAAAAAGGCCAGTTCGACCGTTGTGCCCCCAGCCACAACGCAGCCAGTGCAGCCAGGTTGACCAGGATGATGTCCACGACAATCAGGAACGAACGTCTTTTCAGAACTTGCATCTGTCAGTACTTCCTACCCAAGAACTGGCAGCCTGTCTGCGCCGGGTTCATTCCCTGCCGCCTCGGAGCACAAAGCGAATCCAGCCCCACCAGAACCCCAATCCCCAACTGATGTGAATGACGGCGAAAGTCAGCGGCAAGCCCGGCAGATATTTCCAACCGTGGCGTGAGGCCAGAAACGCAGAGAAGCCAAGCGACGCAGCCATGTACAGCCCCAAAACACCCGCGAGTATGAACCACACCGCTGGGATGAACGCCGTCAGCACCGCTGAGCCCAACACTGCCAATACAAAGGCTGGCGCCACGAGATGTCGCCAGCGTGTGGAGGCTGGGTGTTTGCGGATCACACGGGACTTCCAAAAACCGTATTGGAAATACTGTCGCCACAAGTCGCTCAGCGACGGGCGGGGGTGATACCACGATTTGATGGCCGGCGTACAGAAGATGCGTCCGCCCGCTGCGCGCAGACGATAGTTGAGCTCGTAGTCCTGATTGCGTATCAGCGACTCATCGAACAGACCGATGCGGTCAAACACCTCGCGGCGATACATACCCATATAAACTGTGTCAACAAATTGCTCCTTCTGGCTGTAATGGAAACGAGAGTCCCCAACTCCAAAAGGTGAAGTGGTACTCAGAACAATGGTTTTCCCCCAGAACGTTTTGCTCACCGGGCGCATGGGCCCCCCTACATTATCAGCCCCAGTTTTTTCAAGGTGATACACACATTGGCTCACGTAGTCCGTTTCAACTTCACAGTGGGCGCTGACTAAACCGATCAAATCCCCTGTGGCTGCTTTAATACCTACATTAAAACCAGCCGGCGTCTTCCTCTCATAATTGTCCAGGAGGCGAATGTGGTTATGACGAGCTGCCCAGTCCAGGACAATGTCGCGCGACCGGTCGTCGGACCGGCCGTCAACCACCAGGATTTCCAGCAGTTCTGCCGGGTAGTCCTGAGCGACAAGGGCAGACAGGCATCTGGCGATGTACTTCTCCTCGTTGCGCATCGGCACGATGATGCTGACCTTAGGCCTCCAGGCGTGCGACTGATTCATAATGCGTCTCCAACAACTGGGCCACCAAACGGTAATCGTGGTATTTGCACACCCATTCTCTGCAACGACGACCAGCCTCGCGACGAGCATCCTCATCGCGTAACAGACGAATGACTTGCGCCGCCAGCTCTTCCGCCGTCTCGCCCGTCCAGATGGGCGGTGGCTCAGGATATATTTCAGGATACCGAAACTCCCCAACGACAGGCTTTCCACAGGCCATGGCTTCCTGCTCCGACATGGAGATAATCCCCAGGCGCAATTGTCCGACGACCACATCGTATCCCTGGATCAAGGACGGCATCCGAGCGTATGGCGTGCGGCCCACGACTGAGATTCCAGGCCAATTCCGATACCGTGCTAATTGATCGCCGAAGCCCATCACAGCGATTTCGATTTCAGGTGCGTGTTTTTGAAGCAACGCGATGACCTCAAAGGCCCGCTCCACGCCTTTGATGCGACTCAGCGCACTAATGAACAGCACCCGCGGCCTCGACGCTCGGCCCGTCCCATCCTTCGGGCGGAATCGATCCGTATTGGTTGGGTTGGGCAGCCAAACTGCATCCGGCCTGATCGGCAGGACATGCTCGGCCAGATCCGGCGTCGAGAAGAACACCTTCTCGGCGTTCTGCAGGCTCCTGGCTATAAACGGCCGTTGATACCCCTGGTTCAAGTTGCGCCGCACATCGGTGCCGTGACAGTGCAAAATGTACGGATAGCGTCCCAGAATGCCGGCCCAGCCCAGATAAGCGAAATGGATATGGATGATATCGAATCGCCCCGCCCGCAGCCTTCGATTGAGATGGTATATCTCGGCGCCGCGCCAGGGCAGCAGCAGAACTTTGGCCCACGTGGGCAGCTTCCCTCCCACGAGCTGCAACTGGAACACCTCAGCCCTGTGGCCGCGCAGCCGCAGCCCTTCGGCCAGGGTGGTGGGCACATGGGCGATGTCGTTTACAAGCGCAATTCTCATTGCCCGTGCGTCACGCCCCTCCCGCCAGTTCAAACCAGCCCAACTCAATCTGGTCAAAAGACATCGGCCGGCCCTCGCTGTCACTCACTGGCAATCGCTGCCCCGTCTCCACTGAATACAGACCTACCACCACCCCATAACGCCCGGCAGGCAACTCAGCCGGCAGAGCAATGGTATGGGTGTCGGAAATCACCTCATCAGCTCCCCACAGGTCTGTCGGATAGCTCCCGCCGAGAGGCTGACGGTCGGCCTGCGCGCGAAGCTCCCCGCGGGCATCGGTCACATGGACAAACACAGTGTAGGGCCGCTCTGTCGCGCCATGCGCCTGCCAATACAAAGTCAACGTCAATGGCGCGCCAGCCTCCAGTCGCGCCGGCAGGTCATAGCCGATTAGTGAAACAGCTTCCCCCAACCTGTAATTCACCACCTGTTGAGGCTCATATTTCGGCTTGTGAATAGCCGCGATTTTGAACCGACCCGCAAAAACGGCGAAACCGAGCTTTTGTCCAGTCTGGTCATAAGCCCGCAAATGGGGCAGGTCTGCCTGGTCGAGGAAGAAGGCCACTTTCAGGCGCGCCATCGTCAGCGGTGTCGCATCACCCACGATGGGCATCCAATACTCATCCTTGAAGATGTCTCCCCTGCGCCACATCGAAGTCGGATAATTCCCTCGCCCTGGATGGACATTCAAGCTGCTGTATTCCTGGCCGTCTGGGCCGATGATCTTAATCGCCAACGTGTAATTCTCCGTCATCTCCTCCAGGCAGCGCCAGTAGAGGCTGACTTTGATCGTCTGGCCGGGGTAGAACGTGGCGGGCTCTACCTCGTATCCCACCAGTTCGATTTTGCCATCAAAATTGGCGTGAAGTGGATTGGTCAGATTCTCCACTGCTGTCGGCGGCAGTTTCTGCGGGCGAGCGTAAACCGGCATGATGTAGGCGAACGGGACGTAAACGGCGAAGAGGAACATCGCCACACTGACGACGCCGATGATCACCTGGCTGCAGCGCCGCGGCCCCAGACTTCCCAGTCCAACCGCCAGCAGCACGGCGATGGCTGAAATGGTGGAGACCAGGTACCTGCCGGTAAAATAGTAGGCATTGAACAACCCGCGATACATGGTCAATCCGGCCACCGCCGCGATAGCCAGTATCAAGCCAGCCAAGGCCCATTTTGCCTTAGGCTCACGGCCTCGCAGGAAGAACCAAATCAGTCCTAACAAAGCCAGTGTCCAGGTCGCTTCAGCGGCGCGATAGCCCCAGTCGGCAATGCTGATGTTCTGCCAGCCGAAACTGGCCCACAGCGTGCCCCACATTAAACCGAGCACCCCAAGCCAATCGGCCACAGCCATACGGGCGAAGGTCTCAGGAGGATTCAGGAAGTATCGGAAATTTCTCACATAGTGAGGATGCGCCCACAGGAATGTCAGTCCCACAGACACAACCACCCCCACAAAAGCGCACAGTGCCAAGAAGGCCCTCGAGCGATGTTTCCCCCGCATATCCTGACCGAGCGCGTAAGCCAGGCCGAACAGCGTCACAGGGAGAAAGGCGAGGCCCACAATCTTCGAGGCTATAGCGAGCCCCTGACTTGCTACCAGGCCCGCGTAGTTCTGCCATCTCGATGGGCCAATGACGTTTCGGACCATGAAGAACATCAACAGAGCGGCTGAAGTCGCCATCAAATTGTCGTTGTTGATTACGCTGTTCATGAACACGAACTTGGGCCAGAACGCACTGATGGCCGCTGCACCAAGCCCGATTTCAGACCGACAGGGAAAGATATAGCGCCCGATCAGATAGGTGAGCCACACAGTGACCGTGCCGAGCAAGACGGACACGAAACGCGCAACGTGGGCTGCCAAGGCTGACCCTCGCCAGGGGAAGTCTTCCTCGTAACCGTGCAGCGCCCTATTATAGCCGCCCATCGCCGTCGGCAGGCTTGAGTACCTGTTCTGCACAGGCATCTGCCAATCGCTGGCGTCAATCCAAGACGTTGCCGCCGCACAGAGAATGTAGTACAGTGGCGGCTGTTTCACCTCCGTGTTTTCGAAATGCTGTAGCTCCTTCCCCTGAGGAAGTCTTCTATGAGTAGCGATAAAGTGAACGTATACATAATGGCCCCATTCGTCGTAGGCTTCCCATAGCGGAACAGAGATGCTGTAGAATATGCTTAGTAACAAATGCAGGCCAATCACCACAGCGGCCAGATGTTGTGTTCTTACGGCTCTGGTCAGCAAGTTCCACACCTGTCGTTTATTGACCATTCGGCAACAACTTGAAAGCAAATGGATCCGTGAGAAAAGCTTTCATCCCACTTTCTCGCGGTCAGCACATTATAAACCTAGGCCAGATAGCTGACAAAACAGTAGCAATGGAGCATCTTTGTCCCTGCAATGGCAGGTAAGGAGGATGTTCAATCGCCTGAAGCGAACTTCCGCGAGTCCAAGCGCGGGGCGAAATATCAACTATCTTTCTTGTCATACCGAAAGATCGACACATTTTGGTCTTGGTAGATGCGTTCAAATAGCTCCGGGTATTTCAGAAATTTGCGACGAAAGGCTTCAGGATCAAGCGATCGACTGGAAGCATTCGGGTTTCGCCCTACAATACGAGAGTCGATCCAAATGAAGCGGGCATTGTAACTATCCAACAAACGAATAGTCTCAGTGATATCGACGGACCAATCCAGAATGTCAACGCTTTCTTCTCGGCGCACCCAGTGCGGCGGGTCGCCGAGTGGCGGGTAATGCCCTCGTGGAACCGAGATCACTGGCCTGCCAGTGAGTCCGCCCAAATAGTAACTGCTTATAGGGTCGCTGGCAATTACGTCACGGGGAGATGAGTTCTCAACTATGAAGACATACTCAGGGTCGGAGGGAAGACGTTCAGCATGTTTTGCAGCCGCTATGCTATAGACATGCTTTGAAGCGGGGTGATACAGGTCAATCAAATTGTCTATTCCCTCACGAACGATCAAGTAAGTGGCCAATATCAGTGTAGCACTGCAAGTAACAATTACAAATAACGACCTCCATGCCTGCACATTTGTCCACAACTTCAAGGGCGGCATTGCAAATAGTCTCTTGTACAACGCACTAAACTGTTCGATGAGAAACCAGGCCAATACTAACCCATAAGGAGGTAGAAGCACTAACCTTGTGATGGCCCTTTCTGGGATCAGTCCCTGCCCAATGGAGATCACCAGAGGATTGAAAACGACTACAGGCACTATGATAAGGCTTGAGAACAAGACCAGCGCTCCTTTCTTTTGCCTGATACCCGCGAACATAAGAAAAGGAATTGTCAAATAAGCCGACAACCAGGATAGGAAACGAAAAGGAGCAAATCGCCAGCGAGGGTCGACGGCATAAAGGTTGGCCGGATGAACAATGGCAAGGCCGCCGGGCAAGTTCAATATCCATTTGAACGTTGGTTCCTCAGAAGGTGAAAGGACATTCTGCATGTTGACCAGGTTAGACTTTAACACACGGTACAGGACTATAGGGGCAGTTAGGAGTACAAAGGGAACTAAGAGCTTGAACAGTCGCCTGACTTCGCTATCATGAGGCAAGTTGCTTAAGGGAACTAAAACGATAATGCGTGTCGCAAGGTATGTTATCAACAATGCAAAGAAAAGTTCTGGCATGAGAAGATGCCAGCTAGCCATGACTGCCGAGGCGATGAAAACCAATAGCAAGAGAGTTAAAGAACCGTGCTGCAGATATAGCAGAGTAATAGTCAGGGTAACCCACAACAGGACAAAGCCTGCTTGATTAGGGTAGACCGATGCACGGAAGTCTAGTTTTTCATAAAAAACAAACTGAAGAATAGTGCCAAAGAGTGCTATTCGAGCATCGCCGGTCAAATGTAACCCAAAACCATAATATGCTAGTGCCAGGAGAGGAGCTATGATTACTGACAGATGGTACCATAGCCAAGTGATTTCGATGTCGGCGAGTTGGCTAAACAGCGCCAACACTAAATGCCAGCTCCCCACGCTATGGTTTAGTCGCGTGGGCTGATAGTCGTAGAATACGCCGCGTGGGAATACCTCATTGGTTTGCAGCTGTCGGTGAATTGCAGCCAAATGATAGAATGAGTCCGCAGTGTGGCTTAGCCACGCCCCTCCTAACAAAGCCGCTATACCGCAAAGCACCACAAAAACCACAAGGACGATTTGTGGCCACCCAAGCTGACAACTTCTGAGGGAGAACCCAGAAATCCTTTTAAGCGGCTTGAATATCCATAACCACACCAATAGCGCGACGGCTAAGAATACCAGGAAAATGGTTCTTACCATTTCCAGGGTACCACTCAGAGCATATACACATGCCCCAATCAGGGCAATGGTTCCCACACTAAAAACAAACGCTATCGGTATCCGTTCCAGTAATCCAAGTTTGGGTTTACCCAGCAGCAACGCCTGTATGAGAGCGCCGGGGGTGAACAGCAGCATGGCGCCCACGCAGCAAATTCTAACGATTTCCGTTGCATTCAGGCCAGGTTCGAACATACTAACAAGTTCTTTCCACAAGTCATGTGTTCACCTTTGCCAGCGCGCAAATGTGGGACGGGCACCAGGATCGCAAGGGAGAAAACCAGAGTTATTCCTTGAGGCTCTCCATCCTCTCACACGGGGCGACCTCGCGAGCCCTATGTTTATTGAGTTGACAGACTTGTAATTCTGGCGCCTAGTGCTGGAGAATATCTCTATCTGAGGAAGGAATTGACTCCGCGATGCCACGTAGCTACACATAGGTTCCAGTCCCTCCGTGCTGGGATAAACAGCTTGGTCAGTTGTCCACCTGAGACTCGAAGATACAAAGTTAATACCACCAAAGTGTTCAGTGTATAAGACACACAGGACGCAACTGCTGCTCCGTTGATGCCCCAACGCGGGATAAGCAGAAGGTCCAGAACTACGGTGGCAGCCAGCCCACTCAGCGCTGCCAGGGTATTGTACCACAACAGCCCCCTCCCACCCAAATCGCTGGAGAGGACTTTTGCCAGGCTCAGTGCGATTGCGCCGGGCAGCAGCAGGCGCAAAGCTGGAACTGAGCCCGCATAGTCTGCTCCAAACACCCAGGTGACCAACGGGTAGCTCAGCACGCCCAGCACAAGGCCAAGTACCAGAGTTAACGAGAACACCAAACGCGCAACGACCGGGGTGAATGAACTGGCTTCCTCTGCGGTGGAAAATGCGATCTTAGGGAAAAGCACTGTGCCGACGGCTTCGGGCAAGTACCACAGCGCTTCGGCGGCTGCCACCGCCGTCGCATAAAGGCCAACCGTTCCTACGCCCATGAAAAGGCTAAGCAGCAGCACATCCAGCCGATAATTGAAGAATTGAAAGAGGTTAGCCAGATAGCCCTTGACACCGAGCTTCAGGCAGTCCCACAGGACCTCCCAATCCCACGCGAGGCGCACTTTGACCCTGCCCCGCAAGGCCCAGAACCCCCTGGCCACCATCGCCAGCCAGGCGAGATTGACCGCCAACAGCGCGCCGATAACCCTCAGATCGAATAGCAGAATGAACATGATGAGCAGGATCAGTGTGCCGCCGTTGCGGATCAGGCGCAGCCAATTATATTCTTCAACGTCTTGCAGGCCCAGGAAGATAAAAGAAAGGTGTCCACCAACCAGTGCGGCAGGTATAGAAAAACCGACGATTACCAGAGCCAAAGGCTGAATACCTATAGCTACAGTACGGCTAAGCAACGGGACGAGGGCCAGGTAAACGGGCAAAGTAACGGCACTGGTGATAAGGCTGAGTGTGAGCGCGTTCCCCAGCAACACCTCAGCCGGATATTTTTTCTGCCCCATGTAGTAGACGTTGGCTATTCCCACACCGAACTGTAAAAACAAAGAGAACAGCATGGGCACAGCCAACGCAACGGTAAACGCACCCAAATCGGCTGGCCCCAGTGCGCGTGCAGCCACAACGCCGGTTAGCGAAGTCAACCCCATAATCAGCAAACGTGTGACCAGCGTCGAGACGGTGCCCTTAAGAAAGCCGGAGGATTTCATTTCAGACAACCCACCCGATGATTGAGGTAGAGGTAGATGGTCGCTTGAGAGTCTTCATACGTCTTATCAAACAAATCGGGCGCCCCTTCAAATTTGCGACGAACCAGGGCTGGCTCTGGGCTTTGTGTTTCCGAATCCACCCATATCAGACAGACGCCGTACTTATCCAGCAATTTTATGGTCTGATCCAATCCAATGCCAGGGTCCAAGATACTCAAGCTGTCTCGTTCACGTTCCCAATGGGACGGGCCCGTAGCGGGCGGGTAGTGGCCCTCCAGCCCGACTATGACTGAGCGTCCGGTCAATCCGCCCAGATAATAGCTGCTCTCCGGGTCACTGGCTACTACCACGTCCGGTTCAGAATGACGGTTCAGGAATGCGTAAGCCGGCTGATCGCTGAGCCGCATCCGTTCGCGAGTAGCTCTCAGACTGTACACATGCTGGGATGCCGGATCATACAGGTCGCGTAAATTGTCAAGCCCCTGTTGGAGCAGCACATAAGCCGCGAGAGCCAACAAGGCGCCGGCAGCCATCATTTTGATCACGCGGATTAGCTCAGAGAACCGCCATGTGCGCCAGGAAGGCATCGTCCGGACGCTACGATTCCAACAACCGACCTGTTCCCAGAACAGCCAGCCCAGGATCAGGCCGTAGGGAGGAAGCAAAACCAGGCGGATGATGGCTATGTCCAGAACTTTGTCCTGCAGAAACGTGATGAGGAAGGGGTTCAGCAGCACCAAAGGGACAACGCTAACCGTCGCGGCCATGAACAGCACTGCACGCTGTCGCTTGAGGCAATATGGGATCATGAACACCGTCGCCAGATAACTGAACAATGGCACAGCAAAACGAAAGGGCGCGAAACGCCATTTAGGATCAACCTTGTACAACTGGAAAGGGCCGATTATTGAGAAACCATAGCCGAGGCTCAGGCTGGACCGAAACGTGGGCCACGGTGAGATGCTGAGCCACCGCTGCCAGTCAGAGGTATGGGGCAGTCCACCTACCACAATCCGGTAGACCAGAATTGGCACACCTAAGATTAAGGTGGAGACGACTATATAGCAGAGACGGCGCACATCCAGATCAGCCCACCATTTTTCTCTGGCCAGCCAGATAGCGACAGAACGAAGCAAGAGATATAAAGCCAATGCCACAAAAAAGAATTCCGCTAGCAGCAGGTGCCAGCTTGCCATGGCAACGACCAGCCAACCGACCATTGCCGCCTGTGTGAGTTTACCTGAGTCAACATACAGCCATGTCAGCGTCCAGGCGCACCACAGTAGGATGAACCCGGCCTGATTTGGATAGGGCGAAGCACGAAAGTCCAGCTTGTCGTACAAAATGAACTGAAGCCATGTTCCTAGTAGAGCAAGCCACGGCTTTTTGCAGAGAAACAGGGCGAAAGAATAGAATGAAAAAACCAGGAGCGGGGCCATCAGAACAGGCAAATACCGCCATATCCATGTGATGTCGATACCGGACCACAGGGACAACAAAGCCAGGACGAGGTGCCAGGAACCGGCAGTTGGGTTCAGCCCTCGAAACGGTGTGTTGTATACGTAGAACAACCCTTGTGGTAGAGGAGTGCCCACGTCAATTTGGCGACGTATGGCTGCCAGGTGGTAGAAACCATCCGCCCGGTCACTGAACCAGCCGCCGCCATACAGCGCCAAACCCGCACAGGACACTGCGAAAAGCAAGACGAGCATGGGAACAATAGAATTGTCCGAGGAGAAGCGAGGTAATGGGAAAAGGGCAACTCGTTTCCGGTGAAACCTCCATGCCCAAAATCCGACCAGCCCGGCCAGCCAGATGACAGCCAAGATTTGGACTGTGCCAAGCGAGCCGCCAGTGAAGTGAGCCACGACGCCAAACACTGCGATGCTGGCGACGCTCAGAGAAAAAGAAAGGACGATGCGAAAAATGAAAGTAACAGGGCTGACCGACAATACCAGCGACTGTACGAGCCAACCAGGGATGAACAGTAAAACCGCGCTGGCTGTGACAAGACGCATTACCGAAAGCCAGCCTGTGGGAGCGAGCTCCACGTATTGATTCCCCCTGTTCAGTTTGGATGACGAAGCAAGATGACCGACATTCTAGAACAGGCACAGGCTTTTGTCAAAGCCTATCCATCGATAAAGACCGGCCGTTGTTCATCCCGTGGCGTGTAGGTGCGCACTGGAACACTGTTCTTGAGCAGTGAACCGGCCTTGGTCGTGCCTCCGCGGCGGGGATGGGGACGCCGGCGAGGAATGAGGCAATTCGACAGTTGACAAACTACCCCAGTTGTGGTATTCTGTTATAAACTATTTGTACGAAAAGAACAATTGAACCACTATCGTAGATGATTGGAGGGAGGTCATGGCATCCGTCAAGTATGTGTCCGTAACCAAACGTTTCGGCGATGTGACTGCGGTCAACGACTTGAACATTGACATTGCCGACAAAGAGTTCCTGGTCTTCGTGGGGCCATCGGGCTGTGGAAAAACGACTTCACTGCGTCTGCTGGCTGGCTTGGAGGAGGTAACCGAGGGAGAAATCTACATCGGCGATACCCTGGTCAATGACATCTTGCCGAAGGACCGCGATATCGCCATGGTTTTTCAGAACTATGCCCTCTACCCTCACATGAGCGTCTACGATAACCTCTCCTTTGCCCTGAGATTGCGCCACGCGCCCAAAGCGGAAATAGATCAGCGCGTGCGAGAGGCTGCTTCCATTCTCGGCATCGATCATTTGCTTCAAAGAAAGCCCAAGCAGTTGTCCGGCGGCGAGCGTCAGCGTGTCGCCCTGGGGCGCGCCATCGTCCGTCACCCGAAGGTGTTCCTGATGGACGAGCCGCTCTCCAACCTGGACGCCAAATTGCGCGTCCAGACCCGCGCAGAGCTCATCAAGTTGCACGACCGCTTGCAGGCCACGTTTGTCTACGTCACCCACGACCAGGTGGAAGCGATGACAATGGGCACGCGCATCGCCGTGATGAACAAGGGCTTCTTGCAGCAGGTTGATTCGCCGCAACACCTGTACGATGCGCCGGCCAACATGTTTGTCGCCGGCTTCATCGGCAGCCCGGCGATGAACTTCTTCGAGGGCAAGATGGTCGGCGCGGAGGAGGAACTCGCCGTCGAGACCAGAGCTTTTCGGTTGCCTATCCCGCCCAGGATGGCCCATGCGCTGAAACCCCATTTGGGCAAGAAAGTCATCCTCGGCCTACGCCCGGAAGACATCTACGTGGCCTCGGAGGTGCCGCCTGGCATTGTGGGGCAACAGGTGGCGTGCAAGGTTGACCTGTTGGAGCTCATGGGCAACGAAATCTTTCTGCACCTGGCGGCCAACGGCGACAACTTCACCGCGCGCGTCAGCCCGCGAGCTGTGGCGACCCCCGGCCATCCGATTGACGTCGTTCTGGATACCGAAAAACTACACCTGTTCGACGAGCAGACACAAGTAGCTCTGATCCCGCGCGAGATCAAACTGGGAATCAGCCAATAACGCCGATCTCGCACCATGGATTTGGGCCGCCTCTCATTGTTCAGTCGTTTGAGGAGCGGCCCCGCCCCATTGTCTTGATCGGCGGTCACATTTTCGGCTTTGCAGAAAAGTGTTCGTCGGATCTGCCGTTGATTGAGTATAGGGTAGCCCTTACAAAGGAGGTGATGTGTCATAACCAGACGCTGGAACTGTTGTGTGTAGGTTGTCGTTTACACATTGGCAAAGTGGCTGACAGTCTCCAAAATCATCAAAAGTGAAGGAGGGTACGACAATGAAGAGGTTCCTGTACACCGTTCTGGCTTTAGTGATGGTAGTGACCGTAGCGATGCCGGTGCTCGCTCAAGCGCCGGTGCCGCCCAATGAAGCCCCACTGGATGTCTACAAGTGGGATTACCCCGAAAGCTTCGGCAACGTCAAGATCGCCGTGATCGGCGATGCCGGACACAACCTGAAACCCTACGAATTTTGGAAAGAGGACTTCGCCAAAGTCGGCATCACCATCGAGCTGATCGAAGTGCCATTCTCTGAAGTCTACGAGAAAGAGATGGCCGAATTTGCGATGGGCAGTGGTGCGTTTGATGTTGTGACGTTCTACCCGGCCTACATTGGCGACTTCGCCGGCAACGGCTTCCTCGAACCGCTGGATGAGTATATGGCCAAAGAGCCGGCCTCAGTCTGGGACCCGAAAGCGGAGGATGTGCTGCCGCCATTCTGGGAGCTGTACTGCAAATTCGGCGGCAAAGTCTACGCGCTGCCGATTGACGGCGACGTGCTTCTGCTCCAGTATCGCAAAGACCTCTTTGAGAATCCCGACGAAATGGCCGCCTTCAAGGCCAAGTATGGCCGCGACCTGGTCCCGCCTGAGACCTGGGAGGACTACCTGCAAGTGGCCGAGTTCTTCACTCGCAAGAAGGGCGACAAGCTGGGCGGCGAGACCCTCGACCACAACTTCTATGGCGCTGCTTTCTACGGGATGCGCGGCTTCAGCGTGTTCTGGTTCCTGAACCGCTTTGCCAGCGCCGGCGGCATGTACTTCGACGAGAACATGAATGCGACCATCAACACCCCCGAGGCGGTCAAGGGCCTGCAGAACATGATTGACGAGATGAAGGTCGCTCCGCCTGACGTGTTGGCCTATGGCTACGAGGAGCTGAAGGATGCCTTCCTCAAAGGGTATGTAGCTATGGTCATGCAGTGGTCGGACGTGCCCAAGAAGTCCAACGACCCGCAACTGTCCAACATCGTGGGCAAGGTCGGCGTCGCACTGGTGCCTGGCTGGAAACATGCCGACGGCACGGTGGTGCACCGCGCCATGATGCCGGTCGGTCGCGTGTTGGCCGTTGCCAAAGATTCGGCCAACAAAGAAGCGGCCTACTGGGTGGCCAAGCACATCAGCTATGACCGCAGCCTCGATGACGTCGCCACCATGTTGACCGGTCTCGATCCTTATCGCTACTCTCACTTCGCGCACCCTGAAGCTTACAAGATGTTCGCGGATGTCAAGACCGCCGAGATCTACTTGAAAGGTGTGGAGGCCAACATGGCCGTTGGTTTCCCTGAGATCTTCATCCCGGGTTCCGCGGCCTACACCGACGCGCTGGACCTCCACGTCCAGAAGGCCCTGGCCGGCGAGGAAACTCCTGAGCAGGCGTTGGCGGCTGCCGCCAAGGAATGGGACGCCATCACCGACAAGCTGGGCCGCGAACAGCAGGTTAAGCTGTGGCAGCAGGCTCTGGAGAGTTACAAGGCTCTCGGTCTGGTGAAATAGCCTCGAATGCCAACACAGTGGGGGCGCAGTTTGATTTGCGCCCCCACACAGGAGACCCATCATCATGAGCACAAAAACCCTGACCCAGGCGGTACCAGCAAAAGCAAAAAGGAAACATACCGCAGTCGGCCTGCGAGTGGGACGGTGGACACCGACGTGGTTCGTCTTGCCGGCGGTCATCCTGCTGTTCCTGATCACCATCGTGCCGTTTCTAATCGAGCTGGGCCTGAGCCTTCATTCATACGAACTAACGTCTATGAAGGGAGCAGAATTCATCTGGCTCAAGAACTATGCGGATGTCTTGCTCGGCGACGCCAGATTTTGGAACGCGCTGCGGGTTACCGCCATCGTCATTGTTGCCGCCGTCGGACTGGAGATGTTTTTCGGAGTTGGCCTGGCGCTGCTCCTCAACCGCCTGCGCGGCAGCCGGTCGCTCATCACCTCCCTGCTGCTGATCCCGGTCATGATCGCCCCTGTCGTCTCCGGCATGATGTGGGACATGATTTACGACGACAAATTCGGCCCACTGAACTATCTCATCGAGATGTTCTCGTTTGGGAAGTTCGAGGGCACGGCCTGGCTGGCTCAGACTTCGACGGCCTTGCCATCGGTCATCGTCGTAGACATCTGGCAGTGGACGCCGTTTATTATCCTCATCGCGCTGGCCGGCCTGCAGTCCATCCCGACCGAACTGTACGAAGCAGGTGAGGTGGATGGAGCAGGGCCATGGCAGGCTCTGTGGTACATTACCCTGCCCATGCTGGCGCCGGTCATGGTGGTCGGGTTTCTCATCCGTTTCATGGATGCTTTCAAGCTGTTCGATATCGTCTATCTTTTGACGCGCGGCGGCCCAGGCAGCGCTACGGAGACCATCAGCTTCTACACGTATGTGCGTGGCTTCAAGCAGTTCAGTCTCGGCTACACGGCCGCGTTGGCTTTTCTTCAGCTCATTGTCATTATCTTTGTATCCAAAGTGTTCATTGGCTACCTGCAACGTCAACGCGGAGGGGAGGCTTAAGGACCCATGGGCCAAAAAGACCGACTCGGCACCCGCGTCATCATTTACATCATTTTGCTCCTGGCGTTGATATTCTTTCTGTTCCCGGTGGGTTGGACATTTGTCACTTCGTTCAAGAGCCAGAAGGAATACTTCACCTACCCGCCGGTTTTCCTGCCGGAGAAAATAGATTTGCACAACTACATCGGCGCAATGATCCCGCCGCCGGATGGACGCAACGGCTTCAAGAGCCTGGTAGATAGCCTGATTGTGTCGCTGGGTACGACCGCGTTGGCGATGGTGTTGGGCGCACCGGCAGCCTATAGCCTGGCCCGCTGGAAAACCGGCGGCGATGACCTGTCGTTCTGGATATTGTCTACACGTATGTTTCCACCAGTCGCTGCTGCTTTGCCGATTTTCTTCATTTTTCAGCAACTCAAGATGCTCGACACTTATCCGGTGCTCATCATCGCCAACACCATTTTCGTGCTGGCCTTTGTCATCTGGATGCTGAAAGGCTATTTCGAGGACTTGCCCACCGAGCTGGAGGAAGCGGCCCTGATTGACGGCGCCTCGTCGTTTGCAGCGTTTCGCCTGGTCGCTCTGCCTCTGGTCGCGCCAGGTCTGGTAGCGACGACGCTGTTCTCCTTTGTCTTCACCTGGAACGAGTTCTTGTTCGCCCTGCTGCTCACCCGCAAGGCTGTGCGCACGCTGACGGTGATGGTGCCCAGCCTGGTCGGCGGCCACGAAATCCTGTGGGGTGAAATCGCCGCCAGTGGCATCATCGCCATCATTCCGGGCATCCTGCTGGCACTGCTCTTGCAGCGCTACCTGGTGCGCGGCCTGACGCTGGGCGCGGTCAAGGGCTAGGGGGAACAGCGCGAGAGCCTCCGATTGAGCCGCTTGCTCAACAGCTACCGGAACGGGGCTGGCTGTCATTCTGTGCTCCTCCACGGCGCATGGGTGCGCCGCTAATGGGGGAAGAAATACCGCCAGATGTCATTGCGAGGAGCCCGCAGGGCGACGAAGCAATCTCAAGCCGCAACCCGGAGATTGCTTCGCTTCGCTCGCATGACCGGAGGGAGCGTCTTCCGTCATGCTGAGCCGAAGGCGAAGCATCTCGCGCTGGCAGGCGTTGAGATTCTTCGCTTCGCTCAGAATGACGAGACGATGTACCCTCCAGCTTGACCTCCTGACCGCCTGATGGCACACTATACGTGGTCGTCTCGATATGTCCATATTGGCGTTGAGGATGAGGTCAGTTGATAAAATCTGAGAAATTCCCCGTGACAATCTATCAGGACGAGGAAGGCTGGTACGTGATTGAGTGCCCGGTTATTCCGGGTTGTATGAGCCAAGGAAGAACCAAACAGGAGGCCCTGGAAAACATACGGGAAGCTATTCAACTCTGCCTGGAAGTAAGGCGAGAGAAGGGTCTGCCGCTGACTATCGAGAGCCAAGTGGTCGAGGTTCCCATCCATGCCTAAACTGCCGCGCATCTCAGGGCGACAGGCAGTGAAAGTGCTCGAGAAAGCGGGGTGGGGAGGGCCGCAGGCCTGCGCCAGCGCATGGCGGACCTGCGGCCCGTTGGCCTACTCGTATTGCCCCAATTCCAGGCCGGCCTCGTACATCGCCACGATGTTCTGCGGCGGGACCTCGGGCTGAATGTTGTGTGAGGGGCACAGCACCCAGCCCCCGCCCTCGCCCAAAGTCTCGAACAAATGCCTGACCTCGTTGCGCACGTCGTCCGGCGAGCCGAAAGGCAACACCGTCTGAATGTCCACTCCACCCCAGAATGCGATGCGGTCGCCAAACGTCTTCTTGAGGTAGACGGGGTCCATGTCTTGGGCGCGGGTCTGCACCGGGTTCAGGATTTGTACGCCGATGTCAATCAAATCGTCCAGAATGGCCGAAACCGAGCCGCAGGTGTGCATCATGAGCGGGGCATCGCTCTTGCTGCGGATGAAATCGAAATACCGCTTGTGGCGCGGCTTGAACAATTTGCGATAGGTCGTCGGCGAGAACATCAGCGATTGCTGCGTGCCCATATCATCTGAGGTCAGCAAGATGTCCACGTCGCGGCCCACCGCATCGAGGATGATCTCGGCGGAGGCCATTTTGGCTTCCAGGCAGGCATCGAACATGGCTTCGGCCAACGAAGGATTCGCTGCCAGGTCCATGAACCAGTCCTCGAAGCCGCGCATGTACTGGCTCTGGTGGACAAAAGCCGACGGCAAGTTCAGCACGATGGCGCAATCTGTCGTCTCGCGCAGGTATTTCACCTGCTTCTTGAGGTTCTCGGCAACAGCGCCATTTTTCGGTTGCGGCCAGGGATAGTGGGCGATGTCGGCCACAGTGATGTCGCCGCCCAACGGCGCCGGCAAGACCATGTCGTAGTAATGCGCGCCAGGCGGCATGACGCGCTTCACGCCCCATTCATCAATCCATTCCCCGCCCTTCAGGTCGTCCGGGTTGCCCTGCTCGGGCAAGCCGGCAAACACGCCCCGCGTATCAATGTGCAACGCCTGCAAGACCGGCTCATCAACACGGACATCCAGCATCATCTTGCTGACCAGAGGGGGCAGGCTGTCAATCTGAATGCCCAGGTGGCGCTTCAACGCCTCATAGGCGACGATGTGGATGCTGGAATTGACATGCGAGCCCAGATCCATCGGCACCCGGTCTGGTTCTTTCAACGACACAGCTGTCATCACTCGCTCTCTGTGCGACATTGTAGCCATAAGGTTAGCTCTCCTTAAAGGTGATCGCGAAACGAAAAGTCCGTTGCTTGAGATTATTTGTAGTACTGCGGCAAATAGCTGGTCGCCCAGTCAATGCCCAATTCGGCCAGCCGCTCATAGGTGGGGACGCCCGTCTCCGGGTCCCAGCCCATCATCGCGTAGAACAGCTTGATGGTCTCGGCCATTTTGGCCGGGTCCAGCCCTTTGCCCTTGAGTGCGCCTTCCCGCGTACCGGTAAACATGCGTTCGGGCATGCGGTCTTGCTCGGCGGTGATCCCCTCGCGCAGGTTGAACAGGCGGCCCAATGCGGCGACCCGTTCGCCCTGCTTGATGGCCTCGTGCGCCGAATACTCCCAGCCGGTCGCTGCCCTGATGAGTTCAACCGCGTTATTCAGGCTCCAGGGTACGAAAATACAGATCAGAGCCGAGTCGAAGAAAAGATACCAGCAGTGCGCCGCCTTGGTGTTGGCCGCCTTGACCGGGCTGAGCTCATCGGTCGGAATCGGGTCGAGCCCGCCCATGGCGCGCAGGTTGTCGAAATTGGCGTTCTCCATCGTAAAGGCGGTGTCGTGTGGCCCGACATTGTGGTCGGCGCCCTGTGCGGCGATGGAGTAAATGATGCCCATGCCCGCTTTCAAGCGCGGGTCGTGCATCGGCATTTCCTGGCCCTTGACGTGCATGGCGTACTTCTCCGCGCCACGTCCCAGTCGCTGCGCGGCGATGCGCGTGCCTTCGGCGAGCAAGTCACCAATCCCTTGCCGGTGGACAATCATCTCGATCAGCCTGATCATCGCCTCGGCGTTGCCCCAGCTCAGATCAAGACCGCCGGTATCCTGCAAGGTCAAGATACCTTTCTCGAAGCATTCCATCGCAAAGGCAATGGTCATGCCGGCCGAAATGGTGTCCAGCGCATAGAGGTTGCACAACTGGTTGGCCCAGCAGATGGCTTTCAGGTCGCCGATGCCGCAGCACGCCCCCAGCGTACCCAACGTCTCATATTCGGGGCAACCCAGCTCCGGCGTCACCTTGTAAGGCTCGTCGAAGGCGACCACGCGCTTACACTTGACGTTGCAGGCCGCGCATCCTTCCATCCCGATCCGAATGGTGTTGGAAATAGCCAGCGGGCTGATCTTGTCGGTATCTGCGAAGAAACCGCCGTCGAAATTGTAGGACGGCAGGTTGCCAATTTCATTGAACATCTCCATCGCTGCGCCGGTGCCCAGGTCAGAGAAGCCCTTGTTGAAAATGGGAATGTCGCGCAGATTCTGGGCGAACCACTTGGCCATGTCCTTGATCTTGTCGGGATTGGCGACCTCCGGCATCGCCTTGCCGCGCACGGCGATAGCCTTCAAGTTCTTGGCGCCCATGACGGCGCCTGGACCGCCCCGCCCGAAGGCGTCCTTCAAGTCACAGATGATGCACGCATATTTCACCAGGTTCTCGCCCGCCGGCCCGATGGCCGCGACGCGCGCTCGTGGTTCACCCACTTCATCCTGGATGGCCTGTTGGGTTTCCTGCACTGTCTTGCCCCACAGGTGGCTCGCCTCCCGAATTTCCACCTTGCCCAACGGGTCAATCCAGATGTAGACCGGCCGGTCGGCCTTGCCGCTGACAATCAAGCCATCGTAGCCAGCCCGCTTGAAGTCCATCGGCCAGATGCCACCCACCTCACACTTGCCATAGGCGCCGGTCAGAGGCGCCTTGAAACCCAGGCAACCCCGCGTCGCGCCAGACAAGGCCAGGCCGGTCAGCGGCCCCATGGCGAAGATCAACTTGTTTTCGGCGGACAGTGGGTCTATGCCAGCCGGAATTTCCTTCAGCATGTAGTACGACGCGATGCCTGCGCCACCCAAATAGCGCCGATAAAACGTCTCTGCCGGCTCTTCCACTGTGATCTGGCGTGTGGTCAAGTCAACTCGCACAATCTTCCCTGCATACCCTTTCACGATGTAGTTCTCCTTCCTGAACAACAAAGAATGATGTGAACGAGATTACCAGTACATTTCAGATTACGGGACATTGGGTGCATCGAGTAAGTCATCCCCCGCCGATGACGTCGAAAATGACCAGGTGGTCGCCGTCGGCCAGCGGGTCCCTGTCGGAAACGAGGCGGCTGCGGATGGCGGCGTTCCAGCTTCTTTCAATGGGGATGCCCAGCATCCGCACCGCATCGCCGACGCAAGCGCCCGGCGGCAGCTCCAAATCCAGGATAGGCTCGTCCGAGGAGAGATAGTCGCGCTGCGAACCGCGCACCTCGACCCGAATTCTCATATATGCATCGCCTCCAGAATGCGAGTATACAGTCGCCATTATAGCAGATAATCGCAAACTTGTCAGGTCGGCGCGATGCTTACCGTGGGTGGATTTGACAACTCACGCCAACTCAATTATAATGTCGCCAGCAATATGACAAAGGCCGCGAACAGGAGGAGTAGGCAGGTTCCGGCCCGCCAGAGATGAGAGGTCAGCGGCTGAGAGCCTCTCACGGGAAATCGCCTGCTGAAGGTCGCCTGGGAGCCGGGGCACTGAACGACGGACGACGGCATACAGCTCGTTGTCAGCAGTCGCTAGGGGCTCACGGGTTGGCTGCCCGTTATCACTGCCTGAGCGCCGATGGGCAACTGCGTGTCCCATCGGAACCGAGGTGGTACCGCGTGAGGATTCTTTCCCTTTCGTCCTGGAGGCGAAAGGGTTTTTTATTTGCATCTTGAGGAGGCATCAACCATGAAAACCGAACACAATTCCGACGCACCGCATCAGGACGCCGGTTCGGCCCAAAGCGACGGCCGTCGCTCGATGAGCAAAGTCTACAACCCGCACGAAGTCGAGACACGGCTGTACGATTGGTGGGAGGCGCGCGGCTATTTCAAACCCGAAGCCAATCAGGCCAGGCACAGCGGCCTGCCGCCATTTGTCATCTCGATGCCGCCGCCCAATATCACCGGCGCGCTGCATATCGGCCACGCCATGACCGCCACCATCGAGGACATCATGATCCGCTGGCATCGCATGTTGGGCCACCCCACGCTCTGGGTGCCCGGCTCCGACCACGCCGGCATCGCCACGCAAAACGTGGTCGAACGCGCCCTGCTGGCCGAGGGGACCAGCCGACAGGAGCTGGGCCGTGAGAAGTTCATCGAGCGGGTGTGGGCCTGGCGGCGGCAGTATGGCAGCCGCATCACCGAACAACATCGTCGTCTCGGTGCATCATGCGATTGGGACCGCGAGCGTTTCACGTTGGATGAGGGCCTGTCGCGGGCCGTGCGCGTCGCTTTCGTCCGCCTGTACGAACGGGGGCTGATCTATCGGGGGACGTACCTGGTCAACTGGTGTCCGCGCTGCGGCACCGCCGTGTCTGACCTGGAGGTCATCCACCAGGAAGAGGCCACCAAACTGTGGTACGTCCGCTACCCGCTCGAGGGCGGCGGCGAGATTCAGGTCGCCACCACCCGGCCGGAGACCATCCTGGGCGATACCGCCGTGGCCGTGAACCCAACCGACGAACGATACACTGCCCTGGTGGGCCGCACGGCCATACTGCCGGTGCTGGAGCGGCGCATCCCCATCATCGCCGACGAAGTGGTCGCCAAGGCCTTCGGCACGGGAGCGGTGAAGGTCACGCCGGCCCACGACCCGACGGACTACGACATCGGCCTGCGGCATGGCCTGGACCAGATCAACGTGCTCAACGAGGATGGGACGATGAATGAAAACGCCGGGCCATTCGCCGGCATGGACCGCTTCGCCTGTCGTCAGGCCCTGGTCGAGCGACTCAGGGCCGACGGCCTGCTGGTCAAGATCCAGAACTATCACCATTCGGTGGGCCACTGCCAACGCTGCGACACGATCATCGAACCGCGCCTGTCCACCCAGTGGTTTGTCAAAATCAAGCCACTGGCCGAGCCGGCTATCGAAGTGGTGAAGGATGGGCGTATTCGCATCGTGCCGGAGCGGTTCGCTAAGGTCTACTACAACTGGATGGAAAACATCCGCGACTGGTGTATCTCGCGGCAGTTGTGGTGGGGCCACCGTATCCCAGTGTGGTATTGCGACGACTGCGGTGAGCAAACGGTGTCCGCCTCAGACCCAACGGCCTGTGCGCACTGCGGCAGCGCAAACATTCGCCAAGACCCGGATGTACTTGACACGTGGTTTTCTTCGGGGCTGTGGCCTTTTTCCACGCTGGGCTGGCCTGATGACACCGAGGACCTGCGGAAGTACTATCCGACGACCGTCATGGAGACGGGCTACGACATCCTGTTCTTCTGGGTGGCGCGAATGATCATGCTCGGCCTGGAAATGACCGGACAGATCCCTTTCTCAGTGGTCTATCTGCATGGCCTGGTGCGCGACGAATTTGGGCGTAAGTACTCCAAGTCGCTGGGCAATGCCCTCGACCCCATTGATGTCATCGAGGAATTCGGCACCGATGCCCTGCGCTACAGCCTGGTAACGGCCAGCACGCCGGGCGAGGACGCCAAACTGTCCGTGCAAAAAGTGGAGGCAGCCCGCAATTTTGCCAACAAGATCTGGCAGGCGGCCCGCTTCGTGGTCAGCAATCTCGACGGCAGTGACGTCGCCCCGTCGAACGCCGGAGAGCTGCTCCGAAGCAAATGGGTCGAGCTGCCCCTGCCCGAACGCTGGATCATCAGCCGCCACAATCGGCTCATCGCCGACGTGAATCGCCTGATGCAGGACTATCAGTTCGGCGAGGCCGGCCGGCAGGTGCGTGACTTCCTGTGGGGCGAATTCTGCGACTGGTATATCGAAGTCAGCAAGACCCGCCTGTATGGCGACGACCCGGCAGGCAAGGCGCTGGCCCAACAGGTGCTGGTCCATGTGCTGGAGCGGACGCTGCGCCTGTTGCATCCGTTCATGCCCTTTGTCACTGAAGAAATCTGGCAGAACCTGCCCCATGAAGGCGACGCGCTGATCATCGCCCCCTGGCCGGAAGCCGGCCCGGCGGATGGCGAGGCTGAGCAAGACATGGAACTGGTCATGGAAATTGTGCGGGCCATCCGCAACGCGCGGGCGGAGTATAATGTGGCCGCCGGACGCCCGGTGGAAGCCATCATCGCGGCCGGCGAACGGGCCGACTTGCTGCGGGCGCAGAGCAAGCTGCTGGTCAGCCTGGCGCGGATCGACCCCACCAGGTTGACTATCGAAGCGAACCTGCCACAAAAACCAGGACAGGCACTGACGTTGGTCATCGGCGGCGTCGAAGTCTACCTCCCGCTGGCCGGTCTGCTGGACCTGGAAGCCGAACGCGCGCGCCTGGCGGCCGAGGCGGCGGAGACCGAAGCAGCCATCGCACGCGCGGAAGAGCTGCTGGCGCGGCCCGGCTTCCGCGAGAAGGCCCCGGCCCATGTGGTCGCCCGCGAAGAAGAGAGGCTGGCGGCATACCGCACGAAGCTGGACAAACTACGAGAACGGCTGGAGGCGTTGACAGGCCGCTCAGCCTGATTGCACCAGTCTCACTTCCGGCTGAAGCTTCGGTTGCATATTTTACTTTTCTTTTACTTGGTGTTGACTTTTTGCTGAAATGTGGTATAATAAAAGTACCAATTGAGCATAAACGTACCGGTTGGGGAATGACCTGGGTTCATCAGGAGGTATGATCAAACAAGGTAAGCGCCATGCAGTCTCAGTCGCGGGCAGTGCTTCCGCTGTTGATTCTCATCATTCTGGCTCTGGTGTGTTTGTTTCTGGCCCGTGCTGAGGCTTCTGAGCCGGAGAGTGGTTCTCTATGCCCAGAGCGCCCTGCTGTCTCAGTTTACGTGCTGTACCATGTAGCGAGCGCGAGTGGCCCATCTCACATGGAGCACGCAGGTTCAGCTCTGACCGCCCTGCCGCCCGGTGATACAGCAACTTCGCCGCTGTACTGGTCGCCGGACGGGCAGGTGTTGTATTTCTCAGTCCGCGACAGGCGCACGGGCGTCAGTTCGTTGCGTCTGGTTACGCGGGATGGACGGGAGGTCCGATTGCTGGCCGATGATCGCAACCTCTACAGCCTGGGCTGGCTGCCGTATTCGGGCGACGTCCATCTGCCGTACCCCCCACAAGCTCCGCCGGACGGTCGGCCGGGAACGTTGCCGGCGGAGCCGGGGGCGCGAACGTGCAGGTCGTTTATGACCGCGCCGGAGCGGTCGGCTATGCGCTGGGCCATTGCACAGAGGACCAGATGTATTGTCCGGTGGGCATTTCCTACGCCGAGAACAGCGCGGCCTGTGCCAGCAGCGGCGATTGTGCTCACTTTGTGTCGCATTGTCTCTATGCCGGCGGGCTGAGCAACTTTGGCAGCATTGGCGTAGGGCACAATCTCTCCGGCACTGCCTGCTATGTGAGCGATGGGATTATCATTCGTGCAGTGAATCAGTACAATTGGCTGCTGAGCGGCGGGCGCGGCGTAGCGCGTGCAGCAGCCACCCAACTCGACCAGGGCGATGTCATGGCCTACGACTGGGATGGGGTAAACAGTTGGAATCACGTCGCTTTCATCGTGCAGAACGATGGGCGGGGTGATGCGCGTGTCGCCTCCCACACGCGTTACGGTTGTGACTTCGACTGGAGCATGGGGGGCGCGGCCGTCTACGGGTTCATTCATGTTCTCGCGGCGCCGGCCGCTCCCCGCCTGCCTGATCCACCTTCTGGCGCGACGATCACTCAGACCACACCAGCCCTGAGGTGGGCGGCTGTGGGCACATCCCATTCCGTGCAGCTCGCCACAGACCCGACGTTTACCGCACTGCTCGCCGACGCGAAAGTGCTATCCGCGCCCGAATTCGCCGTTGCTTCACCCCTCGCGCCAGGGGTTTACTACTGGCGGGCCCAGGTGAGCAGCGCCGACGGCGTCAGCCCGTGGTCGGAAGTATGGTCGTTCCGTGTCGA
>DAOTYC010000109.1:0-3024 GCA_034435095.1 Anaerolineae bacterium
AATTAACCGCAATAACCGTGTAAGCCGCCCTGCTGCCATCAGGGCCATGAAGTTCCCTTGGGGGCACTGCTGAGCGGCGCCGGAGATCGAGCTCTCTCCGGTGTCGTTCTTTTTGGCCTCCAGGCGGGCCAGCAACTCGTCAATCTCGTAAGGCGTTTGAACTTGCTGCGCTTGGTGGTGGGCGATCTGCCGATGCAGTTCGTCGCGTTGTTGCTCATAATCCTCTTTGCTGATGTCCGCCATACACGTAGACATCTCGCAGCCTTTCCAGCGTATGCAGCAATTGACGACCACACGCGCTCGTGATATACTGGCTAACAACCGGAAGAAGCACTGAGGGGATAAACGATGGCTATCACCATACGTCAGAATGATTCCCTGCTTCACGGCCCGAAGCACAGGCAAGGAGAGTGGGACACATGACGACGCCATCTGTGAAAACAGTCAGGATTCCTGAGGTTGAACTGACTATTGATCAGCTCGTGGCGGCAATTCGTCAGCTTGAGCCTGAGGCGCGTTCAGCCATTGTCGAGGCTCTGACGGAAACCGATGAGAAGCGCTGGTCAATAGCTGATTGGGATACGCGCTGGGATGCCCTGGCGCAGAAGATCAGCCAGGCATGGAAGAGCGACAAGAGTGCTGTAGAAGTTCTAACTGAGATGCGACGATGAATCTGACCGTAGATGCCAGCGTCTTTGTCGCCAGCGCGCGGATAACAGAAAGTGAGTATCCGACCAGTCGTCGTTTCTTGCAGCAAGCGCGGTCAGTAGCTGCGGTCTTGTTTTGCCCGATTTTGGTCCTGCCTGAGTGTGCAGCAGCAATCGCACGGGCGACTGGTGACCCGATGCTGGCGCAGGAGCTTGTTGGGCTGATCGAGAGTTTTCCTATGCTGAGCCTGGTGCCACTTGACCAGCGTTTGACCCGTCGAGCGGTGCGAATTGCCGCAACTTATCAGCTCAGAGGGGCTGACTCTATCTATGTTGCAGTAGCTGAAGTGCGCAATGCGACCCTGATCACCTGGGATACCGAGATGATAGAACGCGGGTCACATTCAGCGAGCGTGATGACTCCCTCCATGTGGCTCGAAAGACATGCAGTGGCGGAGTAGACAGAGACTGGGAAGAAGTCACAAGGCCTGAGTACATGCGGATGTGCTGGTGTTAGAACACGACCATATCTATCAATTCGGCAATTCGCCCTGCTGCCATCCGCGCCTTCAAGTTCCCTTGGGGGCACTGCTGAGCGGCGCTGGAGATGACCCACTCTCCAGCGTCGTTCTTTTTCGCCTCAAGGCGGGTGAAGAGCGCGGCGATGGTTTCCAGGCGGGCCAGCAGCTCGTCAACATTAACCTCCCCTTATTAACCTCCCCTTAATGAAGCCATAAGCTATCCTTAACCATTTCTTAAACCTCACTTGATGTAGATGCTGTATCATGTGTTGTGGCTGGTGGGGCAGGAAGCTAGAAATCTGTTCCGTAGTATCTTATGAAGGAGGTTCAAAAATGTGTAAAGTAAATTGTGTGGCTTTGGGGTTTCTGGGCCTGGCTGTTGTCGTCAGCCTGGTTGCGCCCATGATGGTCAGCGCGCAGGAGCCACAGCTCCTCGTCCCAGTTACTCATCCGATGGCTGCCTTCCTCGAATCACGGGCCGTGGCTGCAAGCAAAGGCGCTACCGCTGAATTCAATAAGATGGAATGGGTCGCTTTTGACCCGTCCAAAATGAAACTGTATATCTCCATGAGCGATGTCACCAAGGCGATGAGCGATGGTAAAGGTGACATCAATGTTGAGGAGAACCGCTGCGGTATCGTATACCAGGCAGATGTGACGGCGGATTACAACATCACCGCGCTGAAGCCGGCGATTGTCGGCGGCCCCTTTAACAAAGAGGCCAAACCTGATAAATGCGATGTGAACAACATTGCCAACCCCGACAGCCTCTGGGTAGACCCATTCGGTAACCTGTGGATTGGCGAAGATACCTCCAACCATCAGAACAACGCCCTGTGGCGCTGGGACGGCAAAAACCTGCTGCGCTTCGCCACCCTGCCAATTGGCGCCGAGTGCACCGGCGTCATGGTGACCAAAGCCGGCGACCTGTTCTTCACCGTTCAGCATCCAAGCGCGATGAGCCAGTACCCGTTCAATCGTGGCACCGTGGTCGCGATCACGGGCTTCAAAGCCAATGACCCCTTCGAGCCCGTTGCGCTGCCGGAAGGCGATGACAAATATACACTCAAACTCGCCGCCGGTGAATATCAGGTCATTGCCCGAGTCGGCGAGCCAATCAAGAACGACATCTACGCTCAGCGTTTCGGTCAGGTGAACACGCTGGCGGGCGACTTGCAGTTTGTCTGCAACCATCCAGACGCCAACATCTTTCTCGCCACCAACCAGGCCGGTACCGAGGGCTACCTGGTGACGAACTACGAATGTCGGCCAGGCACGATCAGCAAAGTCTACCTCCGAAAAGAAGGCAATTCCTGGAACGTCCTGGAAGGCGAAAACGTGAACTTCGACGCGGTCAGAGGCACATGGAACAACTGTGGCTCCAGCCTGACCCCCTGGAACACCGTGCTGAGCGGCGAAGAATATGAACCGGTGGCGCTGACCGATACCTGGAAAGACAACGTGTCCTCAATGACCGCTTACCTTGGGCAGCAGGCCAATCCGTATGATTACGGCTGGTTGGTCGAAATTGCGCCCGACCCCACGGGCGAAGACTCCGCTGCCCTGGTAACCAAGCATTATTCGCTGGGCCGTTTCAGCCACGAGATGGGCTTCGTGATGCCCGATGGCAAGACCATCATTCACGGCGATGATGGCGCGAATGTCGTCCTGTTCAAAACCGTTGCCGACGAAGCTGGCGACCTGAGCGCCAATACCATCTACGCAGCGAAGGTCACTCAGCAAAGCGACGGCAGTTTCAATATCGAGTGGATCGAACTCGGTCACGCGACCGATGACGAGATTGCCGAAGCCATCGCCGCTATGCAGCTTTCTTAAGTAAACAACGAACACCCCCT
>DAOTYC010000110.1:0-3062 GCA_034435095.1 Anaerolineae bacterium
ACGCTGGGGCTGGACGTTCCGCCAGAACGCATCTTCACGTCGGCCATGGCCACGGCGCGCTTCCTGAAATCCCAACGGCCACACGGCACCGCCTTCGTGCTCGGTGAGAGCGGACTGACTTCGGCCATCCACAGCGTGGGCTACATCATCACCGACCTGAACCCCGATTACGTCGTTCTGGGCGAGGGCAAGCACGATTTTGAAGCGCTCACCAAAGCGATGCGCCTCATCAGCGCCGGAGCACGGTTCATTGCCACGAATCCAGACCTCGGCGGCCCGGCCGGCGAGAGCGGCCTGTGGATTCCAGGCTGCGGCGCACTGGCAGCCCTCCTGGAGAAGGCCACTGGTGTCGCCCCCTACTTCATCGGCAAGCCCAACCCGCTGATGATGCGTTCGGCCCTCAATTTCTTGAACGCTCACTCCGAAGAAGCGGTGGTGGTCGGCGATAACATGGCGACTGACATCCGCGGCGGCATGGAGAGCGGCACAGAGACCATTCTGGTGCTCACTGGCGTCACCCAGCGCGCCGACATCGAACGCTTCCCCTACCGCCCGACCTACATCTTCGACTCAGTGGCCGATATCGAGGTGTGAACCGACGCGCCACGGCCGACGGGCAGCAGGCCGGTTGCCCCCAGAATCTTGCCCGGTCATGTACGGCGGAACACCAGGCGGCGCAGTACAATCGCCGCGGTGGACACGACGATCAGGCCCGCTGACACCCATGTAGCGATCGGCGCGCCAGCAGCCGTCAGACTGTCAAGCCGCACAAACTCCATCAGGATACGCCCGACGGGGTACAGGATGAGGTAGGCGCACAGGATTTCTCCCTTGAGCAAGCGTTCGCTCCATCGCCGCGCCAGATACACCAATACAATGCACACGCCCAGGTTCCACAACGATTCGTAAAGAAAAGTGGGATGAAAACGGCTGTACATCTCGTATCCGGGGTAGCGGTGGGCCGGGTCAATGTAGATGCCCCACGGCAGGTCAGTCGGCCGGCCGTACAGCTCCTGGTTGATGAAATTGCCCCAGCGGCCGATGGCCTGGCCCAGCGGCACCCCCATGATGGCGACATCGGCCCACGCCCAGAAGTCCAGACGATTGAGTCGGGCATAGATGTAGAAGCCCAGCACCCCGCCAGCTATCCCTCCATAGATGCCCAAGCCGCCCTGCCACGTGGCAATAATGTATTCCGGATGGCGCAGGAAATAGCTGAAATCCAGGCCGCTGCTGGGCGACGGGGTCAGCACATGATACAGGCGGGCGCCGATGATGCCGAAGATCAGCGTCAGAAACAGGCCATTCCAGATATGATCCGGGTTCCAGCCCCGCCGTTTGGCTTCTGTTGCAGCCAGGAATGCACCGGCCAGCGCGCCGGCAACTACCAGGATGCCGTACCAGTGAACAGCGATTGGGCCAATTCTCAGTGCGATCGGGTCCATAGTTGTCCTCGTAACGTCGTTTCTTTTATCAGGTTGGCCGCGGACGGTGCAGTCCGGCCCAGACCAGATAGGTTCTCTGCAACACGGTGAAGACTGACAGAAGCGCAATGATCCACACCGCGACCAATAGCTGGCCGACCAGCAGCCCGATCACCAAGACAGAGACTCGTTCGAGCCGGGTCAGCAAACCTTCGCGCATGGTCAGGCCCAGACCCTCGGCCCGGGCGCGGGCGTAGCTGACCATCAGTGATCCCACCATGGCCACGAAGGTCACGACAATTCCCATCTCCGAGTCTACCGCCATGAAATAGAACAAGCCGCCCAAGAACGTCACCGACTCCGACAGACGGTCAACCATGGAATCCCAGAATGCTCCAAAAGGCGACTGTTCGCCGGCCACGCGGGCGACGCTGCCGTCGAGGCCGTCCAGCAGCCCGGCCAGGCAGAGCATCGCGCCCGCGGCCGGATGACGCCCCAGCGCGATCAGATACGCGGCTGCTGCGGTCACGGCCAGGCCAGCCAGAGTCACCGCGTTGGCCGATATGCCTGCCCGCACAACGAGCCGCGCGACATCCTGAAAAAGGCCGGATGTCTGTCTGCGAATCCATTCACCAATCACCCGCTTTGTACCCCTCCTCAAGTCCCTTCCGGCGGCTATGGAAAGCCGCCCTACTGGTTGCTTTTCTAATAAAGGTTTCGGACGCACTTCACTCTATAGGCCGATGCCTTTGGTATAGAGCAGAAACATCCCACCCATGTAAATCAGAATCAGCAAAATAGCATCCACCTTCACGAAAAACAACTTTCGCTCGCTGCGCGACAGGCTGCCGATCAACCCGAGCGTGGTCATCAGGATGACCAACATGCCGACCAGGCCGAAGCTCAGGTCAATGCGACCCAGGAAACGCCCATCGGTGTAAAAAACATCGGTCAGGCCCAGAGCGAACATATTGAACAGATTGCTTCCAAACAGGTTGCCGACGGCCAGGTCATACGCGCCCAATCGAGCGGCAGCGATGACGGTCACCAGCTCCGGCAGCGACGTGGTAAACGCAACCAACGCGGCGCCGATAAAACCGGCCCGGATACCCGTCTGTTCTGAAATCGAAATGCTGCTGCTGACCAGATGAGGTGTCACGATGACCAGTACAGCCGTGGCAATGACAAAGCCAATGACCGATTTGACCAAACCTGGGACCTGCACTTCATCTGCGGTTGCCTCCGAGGGCGTCGTATGGCCTGCGTGTCCGCTCTGAAGTAGCCTGAAGCCCACAAGGTAGGCCACCATGACAGACAGACTGTCTAAACCCACCCAGCCGATGCGGACGTCAATATCAGCCATGAGATAGAACACGACCATGCCGGTCAGCATGATACCCAGTGCGGCAGTGAGCGTGTGCCGCATCCCGATGCGTCGTAAGATATAAAAACGCAGGGTGAACAGTTCCAACAAAGCCAGAAAGAGCATGTTGGCCATGCCGCTGCCGAACAAGTTCCCCGCGGCGAGGTTCGGCGAGTTTTGGTCTAACGAACTCACAGTGGTCAGCAGCTCCGGCAGCGATGTCGCCGCGGCCAGCAACAGTGTGCCAATAAACATACCCCCCAGTCTGGTGCGTA
>DAOTYC010000111.1:0-20407 GCA_034435095.1 Anaerolineae bacterium
CAGGCCCGAAACATTCTTAAGGACCGCGTTATATGTGGCCAGGAACGCCCGCGACCGGATCATGGCCGACATCGGCGGCAACCCGCAGCGACCCCTGACGCTCTACATTTACACCGACGCAGCCGACCTGTTTGGCACGATACAGATTGACCGACGGGAATGGCTGGTAGGCCAGGCATTCCCCGAAGCGGCTACCTGTCTGGTCGTCATTCCACCCGATCAACGTTCGGCGCAGGAGTTGGAACGGGTAATCCCTCACGAGATTAGCCATTTGCTGCTCGGTAGCCTGGTCACCAACCCGCCGTACTGGCTGGATGAAGGCCTGGCGACAGACAATGAGGGCGTCAGCGACCCCAGCGGCGAGGTCATTCTGGCTGCTGCCATTGAACGCGATCAACTGATCCCCTTTAAGGAATTGTGCACCCGTTTTCCAGACAATCCGCAACAGGCCGCGCTGGCCTATGTGCAGAGCCGCAGCCTGCTGGGCTTTATCCGCGAGCGCTACGGTCGAGAGGGATTGCAAAAGCTCATCCGGGCGTTCGAGAATGACAAGGACTGTGAGGTCGGCGTGCAGGAGGCACTCGGCCTCACCCTGGACGCCTTAGAAGTTCAGTGGCAGAATAGCCTGCCTCAGCGCAGAAGCCTGATCAGCGCAGTGGCTGCCAACAGTGGCTGGATCGCACTGTGGCTGAGCAGCCTGATTGTCACACTGCTACTGATCCAGTGGCTGCCATTATGGCCGTGGAGGTCAGCGTAAATGGCCCGTACACCGGACGAACCCCGTTCGACAAAAAAGCGACACGGTCCGATGGACGATCACGAACCCGAACGGCGGCAAGAAGCGGCACGCCTGATCAATACGGGGGCAAGTTTGCTGCAAGCAGGGGCTGCCAGCGAGGCTCTACCTTATTTGAAAAAGGCGTGGGAACTGGCCCCCACTGAGGTGGCGGCGGCCATCAATTTGGGCGGTGCGTATATTTTGCTGAACCGTCACGCAGAAGCTGTGCCGGTTTTGGAAGCGGCGGCCGCCCTGGCGCCCGACAATCCGATGGTCTGGTTAAATCTGGGAGCAGCCTATCTGGGCAATCCGCTGCTGGCGACCCCGGCGCAGCAAGAGCAAGCCATTCGGGCTTTTGAGCGTGTGTTGGCGATTGACCCCACCATGCGACACGTCAACTATAACCTGGGGCTGATTTTCCGCGACCGCCAGGATTACGCCCGCGCCGGCGAAGAGTTCCGGCGCGCCCTGGAGATAGACCCCAGCGACCGTGACGCAAGAAAGTTGTGGGAAGAGATGAGGCGTGAAGCGGCCGCGCCTTCGTCCACCGATGATGTCAGCGGGGAGAGAGGCGGCCAATGAGCCAGACCATGCGATTGGAGGCCGTCGTCAAAGGGCGGGTGCAGGGCGTGGGCTTCCGCTATCATGTCCTCCAACTCGCCCGTGAGATGGGGATAACCGGGTACGTGCGCAACCTGTGGGACGGTTCGGTGGAAGTGGTGGCAGAAGGAGACAAAGTGAAGTTAGACCGATTGCTGGCGTATCTCCAGGTTGGCCCTCGTTCGGCCTGGGTCAGGGAGGTGCTTACGAACTGGCAGGCCGCCTCCGGGGAATTTCATTCTTTTGAGGTGCGTTTTTGATAACCAAAAACCCGGAAAAAAGAGCGTGGACGGTTTTGCTGACCGCGTTCGGCATCTTTTGCCTGTTGGTCATCAGTTGCCCGTTGGGCATTAGATGGTATCTGACAACCGCTACCCAGGTTGAGGCGACCCAACTGGAGGTCCTCGATGGGACCATCTTGTTCAACATGCCCGGTCAGGCATCGCCCGGCGGTGTCACCAATGTCGCCCAGATGCCCGAGAAAGCTGAGTTCAAAACGGATGAAACCTCATGGGGCACGTTGACGTTTTTTGATGACAGCAGCGCAGTCATGTATAGCAGGACTCACCTGAAGATCCTGGAAACTCGCACAGCTCGCTTTCAGGTCGGCCATCAGCCAGATGTGATTACGTTATGGGTTGATGGCGGTCGGGTCAGGCTCGCGGTCGCACCTGCCGGTGAACGTGGCCGCCGCTTCGCGGTGCACACGCCTCACGCGGTGGCCAGCTTGGAAGAAGGCAGCTATTCCGTCGAGGTGTCCAACCGGGAAACTGAAATCGCTGTCCGAGAGGGGCAGGCCATCGTTTCAGGCAGCGGTGGCGTTAAGGAGGTGAACAGAGGCGAACGTACCAACGTAGCGGCCGGACAGCCCCCCGCTGACCCCGTACCGGCCGAACGCAATCTGGTGGAGAACGGTAGCTTCAGAGACCGCCTGGCCCATTGGTCTGTTTATAATGAACAGGGGGTAGACGGCGGGGTCATCAACGGCCAGGCGGAAGTCATTGCCAGCGGCGACCGATATGCCGTCCGCATCTCTCGCATGGGCGAAGATGGCAATCACTGTGAGACAGGTATCACTCAGGAGCTCAACAGAGATGTGCGGGATTACGACTCGCTGAAGGTACACGTTGATGTCCAACTGCTCTACCAGAGTCTGTCCGGCGGCGGCTATCTGAGTTCCGAATTCCCGGTCATTGTGCGCATTGATTACAAAGACCAGTACGGCATAGACCGCTTTTGGACCCACGGGTTCTACTATCACAACGAAGCCAATTTCCCCATCCAGAACGGCACGCAGATACCGCGCTACCGCTGGTATCCCTACGAAAGTGAAAACCTGATGGAAGTTCTGGGAGATTTGCGGCCCAACTGGGTCACCGGCATACGGCTTTATGCCTCGGGCTGGAATTACCAGAGCATGGTCTCTGAGGTAGGGTTGATTGTGGAATAGACTGGAAAAGGCCGCCGTCCCCTTGGGACTGGCGGCTTTTTTTGCGCTTGCCCTGTATCAGATTGATCTGCCCGGCCTGCATTACGACGAGGCCAGAGAAGCTGGTCTGCCGGCTTTGCAGATCCTCCTCGGCCAACCCGTAGATGCCTTTCGCGGGGCCGGCGTCTGGCTGGGAGGCCGGCTGATCCCGCTCATGGTCGCCGATTATATCGGCGCGACCAACGTGGTTCTGGCTTTGCCTTTTCTGGCGGTAGGACGCGCGCTGGGAGGCGACGGTCTGGTCACTGCCCTGCGTTGTCTGCCGGTGACGCTTTCCGCCCTGGCGCTCTATCTGCTGTACCGGCTGGGCACGATGCTCTACAATCGGCGCGTTGCTTTGTTGGCCTTCTTGTTGTTGACCTTCAATCCATCCTTCATCTTTTGGAGCAGACAGGGGGTCTTTGTCACATCCACTATTATCCCTATCTCGCTCGGCGCAGCGCTTTGCCTGGCGACCTGGCGCCAGCGCGGGTCGCGGTTGCATCTGTGGGCCGGAATGTTCTTGCTGGGCCTGGGGTTGTATACCAAGTTCCTGTTCTTGTGGGCCGTGCTGGCTTTTGCCCTGGTTTTTGCACTGTTGGGAATAGTGTGCCGCCGCCGGGCTGAGGTGGGGAAAAGTGGCGCCACAGTCGCTGCAAGTGGAGCTGAGGCAGGTGCAGATGGAGCTGAGGCGGGCAACTACGGTCCTGAAAAGGGAGGAAGTGGGGCTGGCGGGCGTGGCCGTCGCCCATACCATCGGGTGGGCGGCGTAGAAGTCCTGAGTGGGATTGTCGCCTTTCTTCTGGGCGTCATGCCGCTGATGTTGTATAACTGGCAGACGGGCGGCACGCTGGGGACTATCGGTCGGAACCTGGCGACCTCGTATTACGGCGTGGACAACCTGGCGTTCTTGCAGAACCTCTCGACACGGTTGGGGCAGGTCTGGTCGGTGTTGAGTGGCAACCACCTGTGGTACCTGGGCGGCGTCATGGAGAATCCGCTGTGGCCTTATGCCGCGTTGGTCGCCCTCGGTGCGACGGGCCTGGTTGTCCTGCTGTGGGCGCGCGACGAATGGCACTACGCGGCGTTGCCCTGGCTCATCTGGTGTGTCATCGTGGTCGCCAGTTGTTTCACGGTCTCGGCCCTATGGCCCACGCACTATGCCTTGTTGGTGCCCTGGCCGCCTCTCGCTTTGGCCGTGGGGGTAGACCTGGTGTGGAGGCGCGCGCCCGGCAACTTACCGCCTCGCAGATCAGCCAGGGCCTGGCCTCCGGTGCCGCAGCGATGGGGGGGCTACGTGGCGATTCTGGTCGTGCTCGCCGTGTGCCTGCTCGACCTGCGGGCCGACATCGGCTATCACCGTGCGCTGGCGACATCGGGCGGACTGGCCAGCCACAGCCCGGCTATCTATGACCTGGCGGCTGCCCTGGACTCCAGAGACCTCACTGCGCCAGTGGCTATGGACTGGGGCTTTGCCGCCCAGGTCCAGTTTCTGACGGAAGGACGGGTCCGCCCCATTGAGATTTTTGGCTACGAGTGGCGCGAGGATGAAGGGTTTGCCCGGCGACTGCAATCCTTTCTCGGCAATCCGGACAGCGTGTTCATCTTTCACGCGCCCGGCGAGACAATCTTCCCCCGACGGGAGGCTTTCGAGGGCATCGTCAGACAAAGTGGCAGGGTGAGCGCGACCGAAATGGTCATTCGCCAGCGAGACGGCAGGGCTATGTTCACACTGGTCAGAGTGGCATCAAAGGCTGATGGGCTTTGACACAGTAGCCGCCAGCAGCCGCACGGCGTTTTCCACGTCGTTCATGTCCACCATTTCCGAGTTGGTGTGCACATAGCGGCAGGGGATGGAAATTACACCGGCCGGGATGCCGTTCCGCGTGACCTGTATCGCCATGGCATCGGTGGTGCCCCTGGACAACACTTCCAGTTGATAGGGGATGTTCTCCGCCTGTGCGGTCTGGATGAGCAGGTCCTTCACGCCAACGTGGGCCAACATGCCAGAATCTTTCACCTTGATCGCCGGGCCTTTGCCCAGTTCAATCGCCATCGTCTGCGCCTCCGGCGTGTCGCCGGTCGTGGTCACATCAACAGCCAGGGCCATATCGGGGTCCAGGCCATAAGCTGAGGTCTGGGCGCCACGCAGCCCAATTTCCTCCTGCACGGTAAAGACGGCGTACAGCTCATGGGGCGTGCTTTTCAAGCGACGCAGCATCTCCAGAACGACCGCGCAGCCCACGCGGTCGTCCATAGCTTTGGCCACCCATCTGGGACCGACCTGCACCAGAGGCCTGGCGAAGGCGGCGGCATCGCCCACTCTTACCGGCGAGTCATCGGGAGAGGTCGCGCCCACGTCCAGATAAAACTTGTCAATGGGCGGCGCTTCTTTAGGCGACTCCAGCTTTTCGACCCCGATGGCGCCCACGACTCCGTTGCCGAAAACGACGCGACTGCCGAGCAACGTCAGGGGATTGACTCCGCCTATGGGCGCGAAGCGCAGGAAGCCCTTCTTGTCTATATGGGTGACAATAACGCCGATTTCATCAATGTGGGCGGCGAGCATGACCTTTAGTCCGCTGCCAGAACCACGTTTGATTCCGATCAGGTTGCCCAAAGCATCAACCCGATGTTCATCAACCAACCCGCCAAGCTCGGCAGCGATCACCGCACGAATTTGTTCTTCAGAACCGGACGGGCCGTAAGTTTCGGTGAGTTTTTGCAGTAGCTCTTTCAAAGTGATCCTTCCTCTCCATGCTTCCTAACGCGCCAGAATGTCCGGCGTGACGCGCTGAAGCGTTGCTTGCATCAGTTGCAGGGTTTTGTCCCAGTCGCTTAAACTTAATAGATTGGCCATCGAGTGCAGGTTGCGGCACGGTGTGCTGACCACGGCGCTGGGAATGCCTTCCTGAGTCAGATGGATGGTTCCGGCGTCGGTTGCTCCCATGCCGGGGCCCTTGAACTGATAGGGAATGCCTGCTTGCGTTGCCGTATCAACCAGCAAGTTCACCAATCGCTTGTCGGCCACCACCGACCGGTCCATAATCGTGATGGCCGGGCCAGCCCCCAAACGGGTCACGTCGGGCAGGTCTTTGTCCTTGGGCAAATCGTCGCAGATGGTCGTTTCGAGCACGAAGGCGAGCTGCGGCTTGAGGGCGTATGCGGCCACCCGTGCCCCGCGCAGGCCCACTTCTTCCTGTACGGTGAAGGCCGCGTACAGGTCGAAAGCGTAATCTCCTTTGAGCAACTCGACCAGAAGGGCGCAGCCAGCGCGATCATCCAGAGCTTTGCCCATCACCGTGCGCAGGCCGTCCGGTGAGGCGTCCAATTCACGAAACTTCATATCAAACGCGGCATAGTCTCCCACCTGAACCTTGCCCTCGAGTTCGTCTTTGCTGCCAACGCCAACATCTATCACCAGCTTGTCAAACGGGACAACTTGTTTGCTCTCGTTGCGCTCCTGCAAATGGATGGGCTTCAGGCCAATCACGCCGGGGAGGCGTTCTTGGCCGACGACCACCCGCTTGGCCACGACCACGCGGGGGTCAACCCCGCCGACCGGCGCAAAACGCAGCCAGCCGCCGTTCTCGATGCCGGTCACCATGAACCCTACCTCGTCCATGTGCGCCGCGACCATCACGCGCATCGGCGCGCCGTTGGGCGCGGCCTTCCGCGCCTTCTTCAGGGCGATCAAATTGCCGATGGTATCCACCCGGATGTCGTCGGCCTGGTCCCGTGTCGCTTCGTAAAGGATGTCTCGCACTTCTTGTTCCTGGCCCGAAACGCCGAACGCTTCGGACAGTTTCTGTAATAATGGGGGCATCTGTCTTCTCCCTTGTAGCAGGCAGGGCATACGTCCCTACCCGGCGGGCAATTTCCAAGCGATTTCGCTCAACGTGTTGCCATCAAGCCGGCAAATGAAAGCGGCTATGAGCCGCCCCGTGCGGCTCACATCTTTTAGATTGACCGTTTCCACGACGGTGTGCATGTAGCGGATAGGGATGGAAAGCAAGCAGGTGGGTATCCCTTCCCTGGCCACCTGAATGGCCCAGGCGTCGGTGCCGGAACGCCCTGGTATGGGTTCCGTCACATACGGGATCTCGTTTTGCCTGGCGGTCTCGATGAGCCTGGCGGCCATGCCAGGGTGGACGTTGGGACCAATGGCGATGGCTGGCCCTTTGCCCATCGGAATCGTCTCGCTTTCGGAGACCCCAAATTGCTGCCCGAAGCCCACATCAACCGCGATGCTCAAATCGGGGGCAAGCCCATAGCTGCTGGTCATCGCCCCCTTGAGCCCCACTTCTTCCTGGACGGTCGCCACGGCGTAGACATCCCACTCGTGGCGCAGGTTTGAGAGCTCTTCCAGGCAGACGACCAATGAAGCAACCCCGGCCCGGTCATCGAAGGCCTTGCCTGAAGCGTAGTCTCCCTTCAGTCGGACGAAACGCTGGTCCAAGACGATCAGGTCGCCGACCTGAACCAGGTCCTGCACCTCTTCGGGCCTTAACCCTACGTCAATGAACAGCTCGTTGATCGGGATCACCTTGTCTTGATCTTCGGCAGAAAGCACATGTGGGGGCCGACTGGCGATGACGCCGGGAAGAGTGCGCCGTCCTTGCACGAGCACCAATTGCCCAATCAGGACCCTGGGATCAAAGCCGCCAACGGTCTCGAACTGAATGAACCCTTCTTTTACCTGACTGACAATCAGTCCGATTTCGTCCAAATGAGCGGCCAGCATGATGCTGCGGCGTGGCTCCGGCCCAGAACCTCGCTTCAGGGCGATGACACTGCCCATCTTGTCCAGGCGGATGTCATCGGCATATTTTGAAAAGGCTTCGTACACAACGGAACGGACGCCCATTTCGTAGCCGGATACGCCGGTGGCATCCGAAAGCCTGGCCAACAAATCACCTATGTCTTGGGGCATCTTGTCTCCTCAGTTCGTCAGACTGGTGCATCAAATTGCCGCCGCATTATAGTCCTTCTTCAAGCCAACGTCAACCAGATTGGTAGTTGGGGGGCAGGATTTGCCACAGGTGCAGGTTTGCGTATAATCATCGTCAGCCCAAGATCTCGCTATGTAGCCGAAAGGAGAGCAATATAGTGCCACATCCGGATATCCCGCGCATAGGTATACCCTGCCGATATGACGATGCGACCAGAACGGTGCATCGTATGTCTGTGATCAGCCAGAACGCAAGCTATGTGCACAGCGTGGTTCAGGCTGGGGGAGTGCCTGTTCTGATACCGCCCACCCTGTCCGGCGAGATGTTGCGCAGGGTTTACGAAACTTTGCAGGGCTTGCTTCTGCCGGGTGGAGTAGACGTAGACCCTGCTCTGTATGGTCAGACCGCCCACGGCAGCTTGAGCCGATTGGATAGAAACCGGGACCAGACGGAAATCTCGCTGGCGCGTTGGGCTTTCGAAGATAGGATGCCTATCTTGGGCATCTGCCGTGGAATTCAGGTGTTGAATGTGGCACTGGGAGGGACGCTGTATCAAGATATTCCGAGCCAGGTTGGTTCCACAATCGCTCATCGCCGCGTGGATATTGAACGAGATTGGCCGGCCCATCTAGTGAAGTTAGCGGAGGGGTCGCGTTTGTTTCAGGTCTTGGGCCAGGCAGAACTGGAAGTGAACAGCCTGCACCATCAAGCAATCGAGACTCTGGCGGCGCCGCTACGTGCTGTGGCCTGGGCACCGGATGGCTTGATCGAAGGCGTGGAACGTCAGGACGGTACTTTCTGCATCGCTGTACAGTGGCATCCCGAGGAATTCCCTGCCCTTTCTCCTCACCAGTTGCTCTTCAGGGCTCTGGTTGAGGCAGCTCATAATCACAGGTGAACATCGCCCATCGTATTTTCTTGAATCGAGCCTCGGCGGCTCGTCAGGCCCATCAAAGTCGCGCTTCAGGTCGCCTCTCGGTCACGTCTCAGACTGGACTTTGGTGGATATGTCTCCACCAACTCTTAACCGTTTACATACCATCTCTCAACCCGGCTGGGCTGTACTTTATGGTATATTAGAAGAACAAGATTGTTGTTAGTTATGGGGCCACGCGCAAAATAGCCTCGGAACGGTCGGGAGTGCAGCTATTGGACAACCAAAAGACAACAGTTCTGGTGATAGAAGACCGCGAAGCCTTTCGTGATATTCTGGTCAAGATTCTCACCCTCAACCAATATCGCGTGATTGCAGCGGACTTAGGGACGCAGGGCATCGAGGTGGCGAGGCGCGAGAAGCCCGATGTCGTCATCCTCGATATCATGATGCCAGAGTTGAATGGCTACGAAACCTGTCGCCAATTGCGAGCCATCCCCGAGCTCAAAGATGTCGCCATCATCATACTGACGGCTTTGTCGGCCAAAGAGGTCAGGGCCAAGGCGATAGAAGCTGGCGCCGATGTGTGCCTCAGCAAGCCTTGCCCGATCAGCGTTTTGGAGAACGCGATTCAAGAGGCTTTACAGCGCAAGGCCGAAGAAAAGAATTAGCGGGATCTGACATGTCAGCTAACGCACAGTGCGAAAAGATAGTCCGGGCGTCGGGCGGCAAGGAAGTTTCCCTCGGACAGTCCCTGAGGAAACACGGTATGGCGGTGATCGATTTCCGCGCCATTTGTGAGGTGATCGGGAACGACGCCCTAAGATGTGTCTTGCGACGTGTCTCTAAGGGCCAGGAGAACGATATCGCCGAACCTTACGCCGTCGTGGAGTACGAGAAGTACTCGAAAATTCACCAGGCCATCAGGGATCTCTACGGGCCAGCCAGCCATGGGATACTCAATCGGATTGGCAGGCTGACGTTTCGGCACTTCGTGGAAGAACAGGCCGGACAGATGTCGGCGATCAGCATTGCCCTCCGACTGATGCCCTTGCGTGCACGTAAGATTTTCATCTTGAAGGTAATTGCTCACAGCTTGAGTGAAAGCAATCACCACGAAACGGTGTATTTACAAGAAGACGATGGGTTGTTGCATCTCATCGATATGAACAGCCCGGCCTGTCACGGCATTTCGGCCGACGAGCCGGTTTGTTGGCACACGGTCGGCTTTGTTGAGGAAGCTCTCCAATGGGCCACCTCGCAAGAGTTCAGAGTAGAAGAGATTTCCTGCCAGGCTCAAGGGATGTCGGTCTGTGTCTTTGCCATTGCCAAAGAACCCAACCAGCCGCTCCACCTGGCCTGGCGGTAGGTCGCCCCTGATTTCCCCTCAAAACCTCATCGCTATTGCTTCTACCGGCTCACAAGTGCCCACTGCACGCCCGCCCAATGCAATGCCACCCCGGCCTCTGCAAGGCCATACAATCATTATTCTTAACAGGCAAACTTTATATATATGTTGGGAATCATTTTGACAAGATTCGGTTAAGATGCTATAATGTTATTTAGATTACCAATCACACTACACTGTTTACAGCCTCCCCTTCTGTAAGGGAGAAGAAGCACAGACCGCTGATTAAGGGAGAAATCAGGTATTATGGCTTACGATAGCAGACCACTGTACACCATAGGTACGGCTGCGGAGCTGCTGGATGTACATCCCAGGACTCTGCGGCTTTACGAACAAGCCGGGTTGCTCAGGCCGGCGCGTCGTAACAATCGCCGGTTTTATTCCAACAACGACCTGAACTGGATTCGTTGCATCCGATACTTGATTCACAAGAAAGGCTTGAATCAAGAAGGCCTGCGGCGATTGTTGGCCCGCATCCCGTGTTGGGAGATACGAGGGTGTACCTCGGACGGGTGTCCGGCCAGGACTGACAACAGCTCGCCATGTTGGAAGCTGGCGGAGACAGCCTGCGACGGCGACAGGAAGTGTTATGAATGTAACGTCTACCTGTCGGCCAGGGATTACGTGTGCCTGAAGGAAGAGTTGACCGACGTGGCCGATGTCATGGCTATAGACTGGAGCCGGTGATTGTCTGCCCGCGAGTGTGGTCTACGCTGACCTCAACACGGGTATCGTCTGTGGGCCTTCGGGCAGGACGCAGATGGAGCTCTGGGGGCCATAGCGGGCCAGCAGTTCGGCCACAGTGTCTTCAATTGACGCGCAGGGTTTGAGCAAGGCCTTGCGTGTTTCCTCATCGGATAGAAAAGACGACTTGAGATACACGTCGGCTTTAAGCTGAATTTGGGCCTGCACCTGTGCTTCCCATTGGTCACGCAGGAGAAAACCAGGCCGGTTGATGATGCTGAGCAGTTCCTGCGGGCTGTGGGCCTGGTGGAGCAGGTTCTTGTATTCTCCGTGGTCGGGGATACCATCCCAGCATTCGGCTGCCACAATAATCGAGCCGCCCGGCTTGACAATCTGCGCTGCGGCTGACATCCCTTTCACCGCCTGATAGAGATTCAGGTCCAGCGGATAGCCGGCGTTGGTGGTGATGACGATATCAAACGCCTGCTCCACTTCGACAATGGCTTGAGCACGCGCGAACTCTGCGCCACGGCGATGCGCCTCATTCATGTCGCCAGCAAAGACGCCGGTAATGGCACGGTCTTTGTTCAGAGTGACGTTCAGGACAAAGGTCGGTTTAGCCTTGTTCGCCACCTCGTTGATTTCCTCCCAGACCGGGTTGCCCACTGTAATGCCCCAGTTCGTTGAAGGATGGGCCAACATCGGGCCCGAATGATTGCCCAGAATGGTCGCTTCGCCCGCCACACCCGGCAGCACCGCTTTCGGCCCGCCGCTGAACCCGGCGAAGAAATGAGGCTCAATGAAGCCGGTCAGAATTTTCACCCTGGCCTCGTAAAACGTCCGGTTCAACCAGATTTCATGGCCGAACTGCGTCAGACCCAGGTAAAGCAGATTGTCCTGATCCAGACAATCGTGCTGCACAATGCGATAATGGTCAACGATGGAATCGCCCAACATGCCTCTCAGCTCAGCCTCGGTGTTGGGGCGATGGGTGCCCAGCGCATTGATCAACGTGATATTCTGCCGTGGGACGTGGGACAGCTCGTCCAGCAGGATGGGCAGAACACGATCGTTGGGCATGGGGCGCGTCAGGTCGCTGAAAACGATGACCACCTCGTCTTCGCGCCGCACAAGGTCGCGCAAGGGCGGCGCGCCGATGGGCTGTCGGAGCGCCGCACGAATGGCCGCGCTTTCGTCCGGCAGTCCGGGCGTGAAATGGGGCTCGATCACCGTGGTCCTGTCTTCTGGCATGTCAATGGATAACCCATCACGTCCATAAGCTAATTTGACCTTCATAGACCTCACAACTTCCTTCCGAACGAGACGCCCGGTCCGCGCTCAGGCGACCATTTCATGAAACGTGATGCCCAAGGCGGCTACCCACAGGAACCCTTGAACAGCTATCGTGCCGCCCCACAGGAGCAATGTAGCCATGCGTTGCCGCCCGTGCAGCCACAGGCCGAACAGGCCGTTCACGATCAGGATCAGCCAGCCGATCATGGGGAGGACGAAGACAAGAACGGCCGGGGCGATCCGGTCAACCTGTCCCATGGCGTCGAAATGCACGGGCACGACCGGGTCGAGGGTGGGATAGACGGCGCACAAATAGGCGATCAAGAACAGGTTCACCAGGCACGCGCCCAGCCACAGCCACTGCGCCAGATGATCCGACCATAGCGACAGGCGAAACAGTCCAAGTGTGTTCACTCCCGCCGCAACAGAGTGCACCGGACCCAAGGACTGGCGCAGCTTCAGCGCTTCGACGAATCCCTCCGGGTCTTCCGGCGAGATGACATACCCACCTTGTTCCGTCAGTAGCAACAGTGGGCTGTGGTTCAGCGTGGTGGCGTAATAGGAAGCATTCGTTCCTCCTGCCCGTCCGTGCCCGATGCAATAGCCCGGCCAATGCAGGAAAGGGAGTGAGACGCCGCCGTGTTCCATTGGCTCTTCGACAACCTGGCGAATATCCGAGATCGGTATGACCGTCTCATATCCCGTCCAGCGGATTCTCAGCGCATCGCGGTCGAGCGTGTAATACAGAGAATAGTAACCGTAAGTCCAAAAAACCAGCATCGCCAACGTGACGACGCTGGCAATGGTCAGCATACCGAGCAGAAACGAGGTCAGGTTGAGCGGCCCAGAGACCACCAGGCCGATCAACCACAAAGTGGTAAAGAGCACAACGCTGCTCAATATGATTCCAATCCACCCGCCAACCGATGAGTGGGCTCTCCAAAATGACATAACTTTTGCTCCCGCAAATTGATATTGCCCTAGACTGCTAATGTTACAAGTATTTGACGAAACCCGCAAACTGGGCTAGAATAAGCAGCCATTGAAAAAGGGGAACCCAGACATGTTCGATAGCCTGACCGATAAGTTACAAGAAGTGTTCAATAAGCTTTCCCGCAAGGGCAAATTGTCCGAAGCGGACGTGGACGCCGCTCTGCGCGAGGTCCGCCTGGCGCTGCTGGAAGCCGATGTCAATTTTAAGGTAGTCAAGGGCTTTGTGCAACGGGTCAAGGAGCGGGCTATCGGCGCGGAAGTGATGCGCAGCCTGACGCCGGCTCAACAGGTTGTCAAGATTGTCTACGAGGAACTGATTGCCACGTTGGGCGAGCCAAGCAGGCTCGACCTGTCGGGGCCAACCCCTCACGTGGTCATGTTGGTAGGCTTGCAGGGTTCCGGCAAGACGACCACAGCAGCCAAACTGGCGTTGACTCTGCGCCGCAGCGCGCAGCGGCCTTTGCTGGTGGCTGCCGATACCTACCGACCGGCGGCCGTGACCCAGCTCGAAATCTTAGGCAAGCAGTTGGATATTCCGGTTCACAGCGAGGGCGTGCAGGTTGCCCCGCCAGACATCTGCGTCCACGCGGTGAAGCGGGCCGAAAGCGCGGCCTATTCCGTGGTGATTTTGGACACCGCCGGGCGTTTGCATATTGATGACCAGATGATGCGTGAACTGGAAGAAATCAAGCGGCGAGTCAAGCCCCAGGAGGTGTTGCTGGTCGTTGATGCCATGACCGGCCAGGACGCGGTCAAAGCCGCCGGCGAGTTCAACGAACGGGTCGGCTTGACTGGCCTCATTCTGACGAAGGTAGATGGCGACGCCCGCGGCGGCGCGGCCATCTCCATTCGCGAAGTGACTGGCGTGCCCATTAAGTATCTCGGCGTAGGCGAGAAGGTAGACGCCCTTGAAGTCTTTCATCCCGACCGTCTGGCCTCGCGCATCCTGGGCATGGGCGACGTGCTGAGCCTGATCGAAAGGGCCCAGCAGAGCATGGACCAGCAAAAAGTGCTGGAGATGCAGAAGAAATTGGCCTCGGCCGATTTCAATCTGAGCGACTTCTTACAACAGTTGCAGGAAGTCAAGAAACTTGGCCCGCTAGACCAATTGCTGGAGATGATCCCAGGTCTGTCGAGCATCAGCCGGCAGATCCCCTACGAAGTGACGGCAGACCAAATGAAACGGGTGGAGGCCATCATCAACTCGATGACCGTGGCTGAACGAACCAACCCGCAGATCATCAACGCCAGTCGCAAGCGACGCATAGCCGCCGGCAGCGGAACCACTGTGCAGGATGTCAACAACCTGCTCGCCCAGTTTCGCCAGACCCAGCGTATGATGAAACGGCTGTCCAGCGGGCGGGGGCTGGGCAATTTGTTGTCTTTGTTCAAATAAATGGACTGTGGTATAATTGACATTACCTTTCAGGGAGGTGCTTAAACAAAGAATGGTTAAAATCAGACTATCCAGAGTGGGGGCCAAGAAGCAGCCTTATTATCGTGTTGTGGTAGCCGACGCCGATTTCCCGCGCGATGGGCGCATCGTCGAAATGGTAGGCCACTACAATCCGCGCACTGACCCGCCCACTTTTGACTTCGATGAGGAGCGCGTGCGGTATTGGTTGGGGCAGGGTGCTCAACCCACCGATGCCGTAGCCCGTATGCTCAAGAAGCGCGGGGTGTTTGACAACGCTGCTGCGGCGCAGTGAATTCCAAACAGGAAGAAATGGACAGGTCCATGAAAGAGTTCGTTGAGTACATGGCTAAGTCGCTGGTCGATCAGCCCGACAAGGTGTATGTCAACGAAATCCGCAGCTCACAGGCCATTGTTTTGGAGCTGCACGTGGCGCCGGACGACGTGGGGCGCGTGATCGGCAAAGGGGGCCGCATCGCGAACGCCATGCGTACCCTGTTGAAGGTCGCAGCGCTCCGAGAAGGCAAGCGTGTCTCTTTGGAGATCGCGTAACTCAGCCGGAGGGACGAGATGCCAGGCGAAGGCTATGCGCTATCGTTTCCGGGCGATGAAGGCTCAGGGCCACCAGAGGGTTCTGAGCTTCGTTTTTTGATTATTGGCCGGATTGTTGGGCCTTCCGGCCTGCACGGCGCAGTCAAAGCTGAGGTCATGACCGATTTTCCCGACCGGTTTCGCCAGCTCGAAACGGTCTACCTGGGAGACGACTTCGCGCCCCATCGGCTGCTCGGCTCCGATTTGCGCAAAAATGGGCGACAGGTTATCCTTCGGTTCGAGGGCTTCACCAGCCGCGAACAGGCTGAGAGGCTACACGGCAAGTGGATTTGGATTGCCGCCGAGGAGGCTATGCCCCTCTCGGAAGGCGTGTACTACATCCACCAGGTGCTTGGCCTCAACGTGGAAACAGAAGACGGAGAGCAGCTCGGCGTGTTGACCGAAGTGCTGTGCCCCGGCGCCAATGATGTGTATGTCGTTACCGACGGCGAGCGGGAGGTCCTTCTCCCCGCGCTGGAGGAGGTCATCCGCCAGGTGGACCTGGCCGCCCGCAAGATGGTGGTACACCTGCCGGAAGGGTTGTTGTGAGGCTTGAGGTTTATGGTGCAATTTAAGAACAAGGAGAAGTGCCACATGGCTAAGAGCGTCTCGTCAACGGTTCTAGCGCTGATCATGATTCTCTCACTGCTGCTGCCTGTCGCCTTCGCGCCTGAGAATGCGACAGCAAATGGCAACAACCTGATGGAGGCGGCCACCTCCGATGCGGTCAGCTTCCACCCGTATCTGACCACCGACACGGCCTCCGGCTCGTATCAGAACCTGGTCTATGCCAGCGGCCTGATGGAACGTGACCCCGACACCCTCGATTTGAGGCCACACATGGCTGAAAGCTGGACCATCTCTGACGATTACCTGACTTACACCTTTAAGCTGCGCCAGGACCTGAAATGGAGCGACGGCACGCCCCTGACCTCGGCCGATTTCAAATTCACCTTTGACAAGATGATGGACCCCGAAAACGAATACCCCTATCGGGACAATTTCGATTTCATCGAATCCTATGAAACGCCTGACCCCTATACCATCGTGGTCAAGGTCAAAGAGAAGTTCTGCCCGGCCCTGGAGGGGGTAGATGCCGTCCAGCCGCTGCCCAAGCACATCTGGGGGAACCTGGATTGGAAGGACCCAGAAAAAAACCCGCAGATCATGCGTCCGACCGTGTTTTCAGGGCCGTTCAAACTGAAAGAATGGGTGAAAGACGATCACGCCATCTTTGAAGCCAACGAATCCTACTTCAAGGGCCGCCCTAAAATTGACACCTACACGATCCGTATCGTGCCGGAGCAACAGATTGCCTATACGATGTTGACCAGCGGGCAGGTTGATTGGGCGCCGGTCACGCCCGACCAGTACGAGGAAGTTCAGCAAAACCCCAACCTGAACCTGTACAAGCTGTGGTTGGCGCGCGGAAGCTGGCTGTACATCGGTTTCAACCTGCGCAAGGAGGCTCTGCAGGACATCCGCGTCCGACACGCCCTGGCCTATGCCCTGAACAAAGAGCAGATTGTTGACAAGATCATGCGCGGCCTGGCGCAGCGGCAGTATTCCACCGTGGTGCCGACCAACAAGTACTACAATCCGAATGTGCCCCACTACGATTACGATGTCGAGAAAGCCAAAAACTTGCTGGCTGAGGCGGGTTATACGCCTGGTATGGGCGGCATTTTGGAAAAAAACGGGCAGCCGCTCAAGCTCAAGCTGATCTACGGCCCCAACACCAGCAAAACGCTGGAAAAAATCGCGTTGGTCACCCAGGCGCAGTTCAGGCAAGTGGGCGTTGATGTAGAAATCCAGTCGTTTGAGTGGGGCGCCTTTCTCGATGTGCAGAAGAAACCACCTTACGACTGGGACCTGACCATTGGCGGCTGGGCCGGTACGCTCGAGCCATATTGGATGCACCAAATCTGGAGTGAGAAGTTCATCCCCGACTTGAACCATGTGGCTTACGTGAACAAAGAGGTCGAGGCACTCTTCGAGGAAGCCAGGACGAACTGCGACGACCTGGCGCGCATCTACGGCGAGATTCAGCGCATCATTGCCGAGGATGCGCCCTATATCTTCCTGTTCCAGAACCTCTCGTATGCGGCCATCAACAAGCGGGTCAAGGGCATCCGTCCTACGCCACTGGGCATCGGCTACAACATCGAGGAGTGGTACATCGAGGAAGACGAGTAAAGCCAGGTCACTCTGCATGAGGGACAGCGATGAAACGCTACGTGATTCGTCGGGCGATACAATCGGTATTCTTGCTGCTGGCTATTACAGTCATCGGCTTTACGCTGATGCACATTGCCCCCGGCGGGCCGGTGCAATTTTATGAAGACCCGCGGGTAACGCCGGAGCGCATCAAACAACTGGAGCGCGCACTGGGCCTGGACCAGCCCCTGCCCGTCCAATATGCCCGATGGCTGTGGGGCATCGTGCGGGGGGACTTCGGACGCTCTTACGTGTCCCGTCGGCCGGTGCTCGACATGATCGCCGAACGTTTGCCGGCCACAGTCATGCTGTCCGGGACGTCCCTGATCTTAGGCTTGCTCGGAGGCATCCCACTGGGAGTCTACGCCGCCATCAAGCGGGGCACCCTGTTCGACACATTGGTGCGCATCACCACCGTCGCCGGCAACGCCATCCCGCACTGGTGGCTGGCCCTGATCATGATCATCTTCTTTTCCTCCACGCTGCGTATCCTGCCTGCCGGCGGCATGTATACGCTGGGCAACGGCAGTATCCCAGACCGGCTGTGGCATCTCATCCTGCCGGCCTCTCTGTCGGCCTTTGGCGCCTGGCTGACCCTGTCGCAGTTTCTGCGCTCGCAGGTGTTGGAGGTACTGCGGGCCGATTACGTCACCACGGCCCGCTCGAAGGGCCTGCACGAGCGCGTGGTGATGACCCGACATGTGCTGCGCAATGCCCTGCTGCCGGTGGTGACGATGATGGGCGGCGCATTGGCTGGCCTGGTCAGCGGCGCAGTGCTGTTTGAGTATGTCTTTTCCTGGCCGGGCATGGGGCGGCTGGCGGTCGAAGCAGTCTACAAGCGGGACTACCCACTGCTGATGGCTCTGCTGATCATTTCTTCCGCCCTGGTGATCTTGGGCAATCTGTTGGCCGACATCGCGTACAGTATTGTGGACCCTCGTGTCAAGCTGAAGTAGGCCCGATATGGAAGCAAGCCGTGCATCAACCTCGTTAGACCAGCTCAGACAGGCCAGCGCCCTGACCCAGGAGCTGCGTCGGCCAGCCCAGACCTATCTGCAAGCGTCGTGGGCCAAATTGCGGCGCGACTGGGTGGCGCTCGGCGCGCTGGGCATCCTGATCGTGATCGCTGTCCTGTCGTTCGCTTCGCCGTGGATCAACGCCCAAGTGCTGCGCCAAGACCCGAACGCCATTGACCTGGACCTCATTTTTGCGCCGCCCAACGCCGTGCACTGGATGGGGACAGATGAACTGGGGCGCGATGTGCTGGCCCGCGTGTTGGTCGCCGGCAGCGTGTCTCTGTCCATCGGCCTGGCTGTATCGGTCATTTCCATGACGGTCGGCGTGCTCATCGGCCTGGTCAGCGGCTTCTTCGGCGGGCTGGTTGATGACATCAGCAACGCAGTGATTCAAACGCTGCTCAATATCCCGCTGATCTTCCTGCTGTTGATCTTGTCGCTTGTGTTCCGCCCTTCGCCTTTCGCCCTGGCGTTCATCATCGGCATCACCGGCTGGATGGGCACTGCCCGGCTCGTGCGCGGCGAAGTGTTTTCCATCCGCGAGCGCGACTACGTGATGGCCGCACGCATGGTGGGTGCGACCAACTGGCGCATCATGACCCGGCACGTGTTGCCCAACATCGGCTCGCTGGTCATCGTCGTCGCTGCGTTTGCCGTCGCCGGAGCCATCCTGGCCGAATCGGGCTTGAGCTTCCTGGGCGTCGGCGTCCAGCCCCCCACGGCGACCTGGGGCAACATGTTGATCAATTCGCGTGAGTATGTGAAGAACGGCTGGTGGTTGCTGGCCGCCCCGGGCACGATGATCTTTCTGACCAACCTGGGCATCTTCTTGTTCGCCAATGGCCTGCGGGACGCCCTCGATCCTTGGGTCAGCGATTGAACCTGGACAGAGATGTGAAGGTTTCGCAACCGTCCGCGCTCCCGAAGATCACATCGGGCGTGGTTTCGCAGTTGGGCGCCATTTTCCTCGCCCGCCTGGTGATCAATACCGCCCGTCGGATGACCTACACGTTTGCCGCCGCCTTCGCCCGCGGGTTGGGCGTCCCTCTGACATCCATCACCTCGCTGATTGCTTTGAACCAAACCGCTGGCCTCTTCGGCCCGCTCTTTGGGTACTGGGGTGACCGCTGGGGGTACAGGACTGTGATGTTGGGCGGGCTTGGCCTGCTGGCCGTAGGCCTGCTATCGAGCGGGCTTTTCCCCGGCTATGCCACTCTGATGCTGGCTCTGATCCTTGCTGGCCTGTCGAAAGCGCTCTTCGATCCCACGGCCCTGGCCTACGTGGGCAAACGGGTGCCCTATCATCGGCGCGGGTTGGCGATGGGGCTGATGGAGCTGCCCTGGTCAGCCAGCACGTTGATCGGCATCCCACTCGTCGGGCTGATGATAGACCGCTTCACCTGGCGTTCCCCTTTTGTGGCGATGGGCTGTCTAGCAGCGTTGAGCTTCGTAGCCGTGAGCTGGCTCATCCCGCGCGATGGCAAAGGACGCGATGAGGCCGCGGAGCAGCCTGGCGTCAAAGAGACATGGCGGCAGGCCAAACGCAATCCCGCTGTCCTGGCGGCTTTGGGTTTCGCCCTCCTGATGTCCCTCGCCAATGACACCCTCTTCGTGATCTACGGCGTGTGGCTGGAATCAACGTTCTCCCTGAGCGTTGTGGCCCTCGGCCTGTCCACCATGGCCATTGGCGTGGCCGAGCTGTTGGGCGAAGGCCTGACGGCCACCGTGTCCGACCGGTTGGGGCTGCGACAATCGCTGCTGATTGGCATGTCCTTTGTCGTGCTGACCTATTTGCTACTGCCTTTGGGCGAGGCCAGCCTGGTTCTGGCTTTGGGCGCTCTGTTCCTGGCCTTTCTCAGTTTTGAATTCACGGTTGTCACCTCATTCGCTTACGTGAGCGAGATATTTCCCCAGGCGCGGGCGGTGATGATGTCCTCCACGCTGGCGGCGGCGAGCATCGGGCGCATTACCGGCGCCCTCATCGGCGGCAGCCTGTGGCTGGCCGGAGGTATGAGGGCCAACTCCCTGATTGCCGCGCTTGCGGCGCTCCTCGCGCTGACTTGTGTGGCCGTGATGACTCGCCGCGTTGGGGAAAAGGCCCGCCCGGCGTAGCCTCGCC
>DAOTYC010000112.1:0-14673 GCA_034435095.1 Anaerolineae bacterium
AGTGTATTCAGACAAAGGAAACTTGCGTGCAAGGCATGCGAGAAACCAATGTCGTAATGCCCTTGCGAGCATTAAGTGTATTCAGACGCTCCAGGATGCGGATGAACTCGGCGTATGGGCCGACCTCGGTCGTAATGCCCTTGCGAGCATTAAGTGTATTCAGACACCTCTCTCGACTTGACCATGGTTATCTCACTTTTTCTCACAAAAGCTCGTTTGTACTCACTCGTGTGAAGGGCTTGCGACCGACCCCTTTTTTGGGCCATTTTTTTAACATTTGACGGCCTCCGGCCGCAGATCCCGAAGTCGTTGGCGGCCATCTAGCTCCCCTCAAGCTCACTCAGGCTTCATTTGCGACCCCTAGGGGCATGTTTTTCTCACGCATGCGATTTTTGTCACAAAGTGCGCCGGCCCGTTGCGGCGCAGCTCACCGGCCGCACAATGATAGTATAGCACACTTCGCCCAGAATGGCAAATCGAGGATTCTTCGCCCTGCGAGCGCGAGATGCTTCGCCTTCGGCTCAGCATGACGGAGCGGGGGGCGACGGCGCGGCCCAATCCGTGCCCTCCGGCGCATCCGCTGTTCTCTATTCGCTCCTACAAAACGCACCCCCGCACAAAAAGCCACGTCCCAAGCCGGCTTCACACGATGACCACATCCGGCTCCGGCTCGATCTGGCCGTGGCCGATGATCTTGACCGTCTTCAGGCACGATTGGCACAGTTGGTAAAAGCGCACGCTGTCCTCTTCTTCGTTCACCTCTTTTTTGAGCCGGGCGCACATCCGCTCATAGTGCTTGACTTCGATGCGGCATTCGAAGACGCTGTATTGCACGCGGCTGCCATAGTCGAGCAGCACCCGCGCGACGCGGTTGCGCCGGCGGTCATCCGGTATGTCGTAGCTCACGACCACGAAAATCATCGCACCGTATACGGCTGATAGGCCGTCACGCCCGCCGCCAGGCAGGCAGCCAGATGACGCACTTGCAGCTCGATGCTGCGGCGGCAGGTGATCTTCTCTGTCGGATACTCGCCGTCGGCCAGCAGCGGCGGCCGGCTATACGCGCTCTCTTGCTCCAGCCGCGCTTCAAATTCGCGCACGAAACACTTGCGCCCGGCCTCGTCCAGCAAGACCGGCCGCTGCGGGTCGTCGCTGCGCTGGAAGTTGCGCGGCGTGATGAGCGGCTGATTGCACACCTTCATCACCAGCGAATCCACCACGACCGGCCGATATTCCTCCATGATGTCCAGGGCCAGCGAGGGGCGGCCATGCGCCGGCTCATGCAAGAAGCCGATGTACGGGTCAAGCCCGACGGCGTGGATGGCCGACCAGACGTTGTGTTCCAACAACGTGTAGCCGAAGCTGAGCAGCACGTTGATGGGGTCGGTAGGCGGGCGGCGCACTCGCCCTTCGAACGTCCAGTCATCGTCGAACAGCTTCTTGAAGACGCCGAAATAGAAGGCGGTTGCGCTGCCCTCCACCCCGCGCAGCGAATTCAGGTTCATCGTCCGCCCGGCCCGTTCAGCCGATTCGTCCAGCCGGTCGATGGCTTCAGCGATGGCGGCATCCTGTCGCTCACGGTTGCGGCGCTGCAGGATGGTGCGCATGTTGCGGATTTTGCCCATGACAAAGCGCTGCGCCAGGGCCAGCGTATAGGCCGGGTCGCTGGCGCGCTGATATTGCTGCCGCCGTCGCTCACCGGTCTTGGTCTCCGGCCCGACCATGCGTCCCCAATAGCGGCCATGCTGGTCAAGATAGACGACCTCGATGCCAGCCTCCAGGCATAGCCGCAGCGTCTGGGTGGTGACCTGTACCGCGCCGAAGATGAGCACCTGGCTGACCTTGATCAGCGGCACGCGAGCCAGCACCTCATCATCGCGTGTGACCAGCAACCGCTCGCTCTCGCGGCTCAGTTTGGCTCCTTGCTCGACGATATACAGCGGCGGCATACGACTTCCTCCCTGTCGTTTATACGGCTCATTCGGTTGTTAAAGTGCAGGGTCAGCAGACCGCCGGCAGACGCGGCTGGTGTGGACGAGTGGCTGGAGGCGTCCATCGGCGGTTCTCCTGGGCCTCGCTCAGCGCTCTCGCCGGTCGCGCGCCTCATCGCGCACCTGCTGCAGGTTGATGATCTCGGCCACCTCGTAGCGCGGCAGGACGGCGTTGGCCGCCGGCCGCAGGCGGATGACCGGCGGGAAATGGCCCATGCGCCCGTGCAGCTCGGCCAGCAACACGGCGACGATGACGTTCAGCGACGGCGGGTTGATCAGCAGCGTCTGGCTCTGCCACTCGGCTGGCGTCAGGCCGAGGCCGTCGAGCAGCGCGCGCGTCTGCTCGACGAACGGCCGTGCGTGGTCGAACTGTGTCGGGATGTCAATGACCTGGGCGATGGCCAGCCCGGCCATCGCCTCGATTTGCTCGCGTTGTTCGTCGCTGAGCGGATGGCTGAAGTTGAGTACGATCATGGCTTCTCCCTTTGGACTGTGGCAATTGGCTGCCGCTTTTCCTTGGACTTTCACGGGTTTTGATTGACATCGGGCTCGCGCCCGAACCGCCTGAGGTAAATTAACCTCCCCCTACTTTGCTAAGGCTGGGCCAGCAATTCGTCGCCCAGCGGCCTCAGTTCATCGTATAGCGCCCTGGCCTTGCGCTGTACATCGGCGGCCGTGAGCTTGCCGACGACATGGGCGACATCATTGCGCAGGTCGCCCAGGCGCGTCCACAGCCTGCCCAACGTCTCGTGCTGCGGCAAGGCGCGAAATGGCTCATCCAATGGCGTGGGCAAGGGCTCGCGCGGTTCGGGTTTGTGTCGCTCGACTTCATTGTTCAGCGCGTTTTCGACCCATTGGCGATTGCGCTCATAGGAGGTCATGGATTCGACGCCGAGGCGATAGACCAGCACCGAGACCAGCCACTCCCGCGCCAGGGTCACAGCCTGGACGACCTGGCCCTTGTCCAGATACCAGCCGATCAGAGCCAACTGGATGGCCAGGTTCTGTCGCCAGTTCGCCCGGTCGAGCGGCCCGGCCAGGGCGAACGGCCGATAGGCCGCCAGGATGCGGTCGGCCAGCACGGCGAATGGCCGCGACTGCCTCTCGACCTCAGCGCGGTGTCGGGCCAGCGCTTCGATCAGGTTCTGGCCGGCTTCCATAGATTCAAAGGGCCGATTGAGCCGCAGGGCCAATGAGACCGTTTCCATGGCCTCGGCGGCCTGTTTCAGGCTATTGCCCAGGGCGCGGGCCTGTTCGTCAACGCCCATCAGTGGGCCGGGCGGCATTTTATCGCGCAGCAGCCGGGCCAGGTCGCCGGCATCGCCCAGCCGCTCGAAGCGGTCGGCGGCGATGGTCCAGTCGAGCAGGGCGACGAAGGGGGTCAGGTCGAACACCGGCGCGCGGTTGGTGTCCTTGTCGCGCGCCTCCCAGGCGCCGTAGTACACGCCGTGCACGTTGACGCGCCTGGCGATGCGCAGGTAGGCCACCGCCAGGAAGCCGAGGAAAGGCAGCGAGCGGAAGCCGTGTGTCAGGTCCACGATGAGTTCGTCGCCTTCGGCGAACTGGGTGGTCAGGATGTCGAAGATGGCCCACAGTTCGGCCTCGCTCTTGCCCTCCAGAATGGAGACGGGCGTGACCTGAGTGACGGGCTTGATTTCGGCCGTCAGCGGCTCGAAGTGCATCGCCTGTGCCGCCTCGGTCAGGCCCACCAGCGTCCACTCCGGGCGGAAGAAATGCACCAGGGCGGCCGGGCAATAGCGCGAGGCATGACACATCTCGCCCCAGCAGTACGTCGTCTCCTGATAGTTGCCCGTGCCGAGAAAAGTGAGCAGTTTCATAGGGTTCGTCCTCCAAGAGTCTACAGTTGTACTTTGTCTGTTTAACCCTCTATCCTGAGAATAGCCCAACCCAAAGGTTCCACACGCTCCTTTCCATTCTCAACCATTACGGCCAGTTTCCGGCTTTTGGGAGACTGATCTTTGGGCAGCAGGGTTCCGCCTTTGGACAGGGGTACGCGGCCAGGAGAACCCACGGCCAAGTCATACTTCTCTCGAATCTTTCGGAAAGTTTGGTCATCGAACACGTCGCTGACCGTCTTGTTGTCGTAGCCGGTCCCCCAGCCCAGCCGGACAAGACACTCGAGTCTGTCAGCACGCAAATCTTTCCTTCTCTTATCAAGAGACTGATACCAGCCAACCAGGTCATCGCGCTGATACGCCGTATAGAAGGCGATCTCTTGGGCGATTTGGTCCTCTGCCACACGGTTGAAACACTCAGCAATTTCTTGGATGCCAAACTTGAATCGCAGCTCTCCTTTCTTAAACTGCAATTCCTCTTTAGCTGGAGAGGCAGTCAAGTATGCGTTAACGATGAAATGCCCCCTCAGTTTTGTACCTGTGAGCAGGACTTCCGGACTCAAGACAAAGACCTGTCCAGAATAGCCTGCCTTTTCCCTGAGTTCCCCTCTGGAGCCAGACCTACTTTGCCCTTTGCTATTGCTCGCAGAAAACACTCTGACATCTGCTACTCCCAGACTATCCGTACTTATCGGCGTCGTGTCAGTGAACTCCAGAAGCCGAACCCACTCGTGATGTTGGTCTTTACCAAAGAACCACTTTTCGAGTTCGTTGTCGGCTTCTTTTGCTTTCCCTCCAAATTTGGACTCGACCTTCTGCTTAGCTTTATCACGCGCCTGGACATCGGCGAGCAGGTGCGCTCGTAGGAGCGCGGAGCGCAACGCACCCTTGAGGGTAGAGCCGGGAATGTATGGCCGTGGCGGTGATTCAGGGGACTTGATGAAGAGCCATATCCGTCTGGAATCAACCCGCTGTCCCAGTTTCTTAGCCGTGTACAGAATGATTTCTACCGGCGCGATGCCGTTCCCGCTTAGAAACTGTTGGAGATTTTTTTCACCCAGACAGAATGTTTCAAAATCAGCTTGTAACCTGACAGATTGGCTCACTCGGTTCAGAAGCCGCTCTTCATCGGCAATCAGCACTTGACCGGCTGTTACCACGAAACCCTTATTGTGAATCGTTTGGCCTGTGCCAATGTGAATGGGCGAAAGCACTTCAATTGAATAGGGCACTCGAACCATCAAGTTTTGCATGCTCATCGCGCACCTCCCAACCTGGCGAAGACCGGCAACGCCAGGCCATTATAGTAGACGCTTCGTCCGTCAACCTCGGTCAGCTTTTCCAGCCGGCCGTAAGTCGCCTGTCTGGCCGACAGGGCAAAGACCGAACCTTCGGTGACCACGTTCAGTGTGCCCGAATAGATGCGCATCTGTTCTCTGCCGGGGTAGCGATTTTCGGCCTTTTGTCGCACTGGCAACAGCCGGTAGGCCATCGGTTCGGCCTCAAATTGCCCATCGCGGAAGCGCGGCAGGTAATGCGACAACGTGATGAAGCTGTCGGCATCGGGCGCGTCGGGCAACAGGCCGTCGGCTTTCTGCCAGGCAAAGTCGAAGTGGCCCTTGCCCAACGCGCGCTTGCCGCCCAGTCCAGTATCGGCCAGGTAGCGGAATGCTGCCTCCAGCCAGGGCCAGATGGCCGGGTCGGCGCGGGCGGCGAACCACAAACCAGCGTGCGCCGGGTCATAAAAGGTTTGCGTTTCATGGAACAGCAGGCCATCTCCCGTCGCGCCGACGACGCGGTCTACGCTATTGCGCTGCACGTCCACCTGCGCCCACAGACGTTTTCTGGATTCCTGGCCCATCAGGTCGCCAAGCTGCTGTCTCTCTGCCTTCAAACACAACGCTGAACTGAACTCTTCGATGGCACTGCCCCAGTCGCGCAGCAACGACAACCCGTCGCGCTTACCGGTGCATATCTCGGCGAACAGGCCCTGCGACACAAATGGCACATCCTTGATACGTTTGGCCTCAGCGGTCAGGGCCTTGACCTCTTTCTGAAACTGGCTCTTGCGCCTGTTCCTGTCCACTTTCTCTTCTGCCAGCCCCTCGACTGACGGAACGGTCAAAAAGAGTGGCCTTGGGAACAGGCGCACCACTGCGCCGTTTGGCCCGCGGATGAACGGGAACGCCGAGCTGAAAGCAAAGCGCGGCGACCCCGCGAAGCCGGCCAGCAGAGCGCCCACATCGGTCAGCCGCAGCGTCTGTAGCGCCCAACAGACAGCGCCAAAGAGCGTTTGGGACGTGATCGAACCGAGGTGCGAGCCCTTCGGCTCTAAGGTCACGAGATAAGTTTCCATGTTCACACCTTCCAGTCTTCCTCCCGAAATCCGGCCAGGATATCCTTGACTGATTCGTACTTTTCAAGGGCCTTAATCGGGACCGGCTGCGCCCCGTTCTCGTAATAGGCCAGCGGCCGCCATTCGGCCTCGATGCCTTGAAACTTGACCTGGCCGTGGCCGCGCGAGCCGGACCCGCCTAGCGCGCTATCTTCCAGCATCTTCATCGCCGAAAACAGGTCTTTGAGAAGCGCGCGGTCCTCGTCTTTGTAGACATCGAAAATGAAGGTGAAGTCGAACTCTGCGCCGGCCGGCACCCGCTCGATTGGCCGCGGGTTCGCTTCTGAAGTCACGCGGTCAATGGCGTTCTCGGTCTTGATTTCGGTGTAGATGCCCTCGCCCAACCAATCTTGCAGTTTACCTACGCTATCCTCATGAAGGAAAGAATCACGCACGGTCAGGCGCGTAGGGCCGGCTTTCTCTCGCACTTCTGACTTGTCCGAGGCTGGTCCAAACACGACGCAGGCCGGACACTCGCCGCAATCGTGAGGCCCATAGTTCTTGTGCTTGGGATGGATTTTCACTTTGCCGGTTTTCCACTCCAGCAAGTGGCGCAATTTGCCTTTCAGCGACGAACCGGGGATATACGGCATGTCGGTCAGCGGGTCGCGCATGACCGGGTTGTCCACCCCGCCGATCTCGAAGCCTTCGGTGTTGCCGCCGATGTGCAAGCCAGTCACGCAGTGGATCCTGCCTTTGATGATGTATTTGCCCTGGAACTTGAGATTCAACTCAGCCATTTTGCCCTCCCTTTTCTTTGTCATAGTACTTCTGATAAGCCAGAATTGCTGTGAGCAACTGGGTCAACACGCGAAAATCGCCGACTGTCTGCATCTTCTCTCTGTGCAGGCAGGTTTTGAGAAGGTTGTAAAAATCCTTAGGGATCAATTCGCGTCCTACGGCATACGCCAATTCAGGACCAAGCCGACTGATTTCGGCCAGCAGTTCTGTCGAAAGTTGTTCATCGTTTTTCTTGCCCTTTAGGCCGCGCTCGATCCGCTTGAATGTGTGAAACACTTTGCGCATCTGGGTTGGCTTGAGCTTATCCTTGAATTGTCGGGCCATTGTGTCGGCCGCCAGCCCCTCAGGAGCAAAGTCTTGGGGGGCAAGCAGTTCAGCCAATCGTTCCTTCTTCTCGAGGTGTTTCATCAGACTTGGTAAATCTTGCATAGCAGGCATGTCACTCACTCCTTTCTCAAACTCAGACTGACATAAGACACCGGAATATGTACCCATTGTCGAGCCTCGAACAGAGGCTGTTTCAACTCATCGCGGACTTCCTTCGGCAAGCGGCGGGTCAAGATATAAAGCAGGTCGGGCGTGATCATCGGCTTGACCTTTCCGTTCTTGTCTTTGTGCTTCTTGTTCCACAGGCGGTCAATGTCATACAGCAAGGTACTGGGCACGTCGCCGCCTTCCACCTTTTCGCGCAGGTCATGGGCCAGTTCCAGTAATTGGTCGAAGCCCTGATGCCCTTTGTCCGTCCACCGCACCGGCTCGCTCTCGAAGATGGTGATGCGGTCGCGCCCGGCTCTTTTGGCTGCCTTCAAGGCGTCATCGGCCAGCCCGACAAATCGCTGCACCGGGAAGTGCGGCTTGACCATGACCACTCCGGCGGACAGGGTGATGTTGGGATTGCGGCAGGTGTAGGCGTGAAAATCTTCGTTCAGACGTCTCGCCAACTCCACCGTCTGATCCCACGGCCCGATGATGAGCAGGTCATCGCCGCCGGCGTAGACCACGTAAAACAGACTGTGCAGGTCTTCAGGGCACTGCTCGCCAGCTTCCTTCTTCTGCTTCTTCCAGTCGGCTGTTATGGTGTAGCATATTGTGTTTAGATAGCCGGCGAAGAAGCGGTCGAGGGCATGGCTCAGCGCTGCCACTCGCGAGATGGTCATCGGCTCCAGCCCCCGCCCAAAGAGCAAGCCCAGGTAGTCTACATCGGCTTTGAGCACGCCAAGCAACTTGGCGCCTTCACTCTGTTTCGCGATTTTATCGAACTCCCAGACTTCTCCATCAGTCACTGGCGCGGCGTTCGCCAGATACATCTGGGCTGTACTCAGGTTGTTGGGCCATTCTGGCCGTCCCTCGCCCCATGTCACAGCGTTTGTCTGGTTCAGGCTATAGATGATGGTCTCCACATCGGTTTTGGCCGCATGGTCGAGAAAAGGCTGCAGGTCCTCACGCCCCAGAAACGCCGTGCCGATGGCTATCGGTTCCCCGAAATAGGCGAAAGCCTTGTCTTTTGCCCTGAAGTCTCTCAAGACTTTCTCGCTGCCTGCGCTGTACACCCGGGCGATGTAATCGGTCTTGGGCAACTTGGCTCCGATCGCACGATGGACCTCACACAGGTCGCAGGTGTGCTCCTCAGGGCTCAGGGCCATCGGCGTCAAGCCGCATACTTCACAGACTTCCTGCAGGGGCTGTGGTTTGAAAAAGTCTGCCGAGAGCACAGAACGGTTCTTTCGCAATTTTTTCTCTGCCAGGGATTCGTCAAGGACGCGGTTGGCCCGCTTAAGGTCTTTGAAATCGGCTGGGGCAAGAGATTCCCAGGCCATCTCCAGGCCCAGGACGCCGTCGGTGTGTTCCAGCAGCCACTTTTGTATAACGCTCTCCATACTTCTTAGCCGCTCTTCGGTCCTGGCGTCAACGGGCACGAGCAAATCAAACCGGCCGCCGCCGATGAACAACGCATTGGCCGCCGTCAGTCCCAACTGGCGGAGAATCCAGTCAGCGATCACATCGGCCAGCAGGCTGACGTAGAAGGAACGTCCGCGCAGCCTCTTGGCAACATTCTCGTGCGTCCGTTCCCGTTCAGGAGACGTTATGCGGTAGATGAACGACTGGATGCCAGACATGTCCCCCCTCAACAAGCGGGCCACGTGATGTCGGTTCTGATCCATCATCTTCCCCCAGCCCAGGCCATGTAGCTCGTCGAGCACGTCATCGAGCAACCAACAGAGGCAGGAAGCGATAGCCGCCGTCACCTTAGAGTGGTCGTACAACGATACGTCAGGCACGGTGCGCCCCTCTTCTTCTTTCTCCCACGGGGTGGCTGAAGGGATATGCGACGTGTGTTGTCGCCACGCGCTCATCAGTCCGGCGAACCGCGAGAGAGAATTGACCGGCCTGGGCAACGAAGCTATCCGCCCTTCAAAATCACCCCACAGGTTTGCGTATTTCTCGTTGTTGACCACCACGTTTTCTTGTGGGAACAGTGGTGCTCGCGTTGCGCCGGCGGGTATCCGGATATCTAACGCCCCCAATGGGAACCCCCAGTTGCCCTCTGGTATGTCTTCATCAAGTTCTACCCTGCCAGCAATAGGAATGAGCGGAGTAGTCTCCGGATCTCCTCTTTTTCCCCCTCCTTTTAACCGCTCGGCGGCAGCCAGCCAATCGGCCACGCGCACTATCCTCACCAGTCGTTTGTGTGTGTCGCCACCGCCGTGGTACGCCACAGCATCGGCGACGTCGTCCCACCAATCGTAGGGGATGACTGCTCTAAAATCAGCTTTCTCCAGCACTTTTGAGCCGATTTCTTCGTGGCTTTGGCCCGTTTTGCCCTGCGCCCGTTGGGCGAACTTGCCAATGTCGTGCAACAGTCCGGCCAGGGCGGCCTTCCACACTTCATCGTTCATAGCCTGTTCCTCCTTTCCACTTTCCGTCCGGCCAACCACCCAAACCCAGGCCGGCCTCTCATCCTATCATACACCACAATCCATCCGCCCGCATCGGAAACCCGGCCCATTCGCTATGGGCAGACCTGCCCATTTTTTCCGCGCCTTCCGTTCCCTTCCGCTCCTTCCGTGATCCCACCCCTCACCGCCGCCGATAGTAGTCGCTCAGCAGGGCGGCCAGCCGATGTCGTCCGACCTCGTCCAGGCCGAAGTATTCGCGCGCTTTGTCATATACGGCCGAGAGCTGATGGGCGATGGTCCGCTCGCTCTTGTGCAGGTGCTCGGCGACCTGCGTATTGCTCCAGCCCTCGCGTACCACACACTCAACCACCTGGCGTTCCGCTGCGGTCAGTTCCTGCTCGACGAAAATGACCAGTTGCCGCCGGCTGGCCTGCGCCTGGATCTGCTCCTGCCGGCGCAGAGCCTGAAACGGGTCGTCCTGCTCCAGCACCTCAGGCAGGGCCGGCGAGAGCGCGCTCCAGCGCAGCACCGGAATGGGCACCAGCCGCACGTCATCGGTCGGCCCGGCGTGCAGCCGCCGCTCATTGAGCAGCGCGCCGGCCGACAGCAGATGCCATAGGCGGTCCTCGCGGTCGAACAGCAGTTGGGCTACCGTCATGCCATAGACCGACATCGTCTTGCGTCCACCGGAGATGCTCAGATGAACGCGTCGGTTCTGCCGCTTGGCCTGCACCACCGCCCCATACAGCGCGCGGAAAGTCGCCGCCGCGCCGGATTCGGTGTCCACATCGGCCACCGGCCCGTCCTCGGCGCAGATTTCGACGCGGCGGAAGCCCAATCTCGCGTAGGCCGCATGGATGCCCCATTCCTGCGCCAATGTGCGCAGCGCGACGGCAATCGGCTCCTGCGCGGCGGCAGTGTGGACGACGACCACCTCGCACAGGGCGGCGTCGCGCGCCAGCAGCAGGTCGAGCGTCAACGTCACCACCTGCGGCTCGCTGCCCAGCGTGGCAACCAACGCGGATGGAGCAATGGCCTGATCACTCATCGCTTCTCTTCCCCGTTTTGCCCCTCACCCCCTGCCCTCTGCCGACTTCGGGAGCGGGGACATTCTCCCTCTCCGCCCGCGGGGAGGGCCCACGTGGGGGCCGCCGCGCCTGCCCCAAACCCGACGCCGTTTGCGCGCCCACCCCGGCGAAAATCGCCCACTCGGCCAGCATCTGAACGACGCTCATCCAATAACGGTCCTGCACGGTCATCACATAGCGGCAGTGCCCCACCCCGCCGACGATCAGCGCGTCCTTGAACGGCCAGGCGCGGCTATGCAGGTCATACGCGGCCACGGCCATGCACTCGGCGGCATAGCGACGCACTTCCGCGCCGACCGCCACCGGCGAGAGGGCGTTCCACTTGTCTACCAGGCTGCCGAACACCAGTTCGGGCAGCGGCACGGGCATGTTGCGCCCACCGGAGCGGAACGTGGTCGGCGAGGCGAACTCCAGCTCCACATAGCGCGAGGGCGAATTCTGGCCGAGCAGATGGGGCGCGGCCAGAGCCTGATATTCGCCGCAGCCGGCCCACGTCTCCTGGCGGGGGTCAATGGTCCAGCTTTCCACCGTAAAGGGACAATAATCGAGCTCCAGGTGATGAAGCGAGCTGAGGGACGTCAGCATCAGCGCGGTGAGCTGCGGCGTGAGCGTGGTGAAGCGCAGACGATAGGTGCGCGCCGGCTCGACCTCGATCTGCCCGCCAGGCACTCCGCGCCCGCCCCATAGAGTGGAGCTGGTGTAGGGTTTGACTGCTGTCTGATCATCGTGTAAGGCTTGGGCCAGTGCCGGGTCGAGCTCGCGCACCCAGTTCAGCAGGGCCGCCTGAGCCGCACGGCCCAGACCCAACGGCAAAAGTGCAGCCCGCTGCGGGCGGAGGGTGAGCACGACGCTGGCGAAATCGCAGTGCGTGTCGGCCATTGACACCTCCCTTGGAGATTTTGCGCAAGCCGTTTCCTCACAGAGAGGGCACCACCAACAAGGCAAATTGCTGGCGAGCCCAACGGGGTTGCTTACCTCGTGTTTGAAACGCGCCTGCTACAGGAGAAAAAAACTATATGTTTTAAACCTTAATCGTTATACCAAAAAACCAGCGTTCGATAATGACGGTCGGAAATTTCCATCGAAAGTGGCACACTACCCAAAACGATGAAACCTTCTCAGGTGAGAGCATGAACCCTGGGGACCGCACTCAGGGTTGGGCACGTTCCAATCGGCCGTAGGAGAAGACCAGATTGATGTGATTGGCCTTGATCAGCTCCTGCACTTCGGGCCGGGCGCGATAACAGAAACACACCGGAAAGATTTCGCCGCCGAGATGTCGGCGCGCCCGTTCCAATTGCTTGATGAAGCGGTCCACCTCCCTGACGGTCAGGTTGTGTTTGGCCTCGCCCACAATCCAGATGGTGGCGTCGGGTCGCACCGGGTCGAAGGCCTGGCCGAAGATATTCACCTCTTCCGGCTCTTTGTCCCACGTCTGCCAGGTGCGCTGCAGCACACCCACCTTCCAGCCGAGCTCACGCTTGAGCACATCGTGCAGCACGATGTAGGCGATGTCCTCGATGTCGCCGCCGATGGCGTCGCTCAAGCCGCCGACTTGCTTCAACAAGGCACGCAAGGTTTCTTCGGTACGTTTCTGGGCCTGGGCCAGTTCCTGCTGGGCCTGAACCAGTTCCTCGACACGCTCTTCGGTACGTTTCTGGGCCTGAGCCAATTCCTGCTGGGCCAGGGCTAAATCACGCACGATTTCCTTCAGCTCGTTGAACTCGACCTTGGTGACTGCCTGGCGACTTTCCTCGGCCACCGCACCGATAATATCGGCCAGTTCCCGCGCCGCTTCCGCGTTCATAACCTTTTTCAGTCGGTCGTAGACTTGTGATGCGTCCAACATCGCCACTACCATATCTCTTTCTGACCTTCTCCCGCCATTTCTGCCTACACCCGTCCAAGATTATAACACATCCAACCGGTATAGTAAAAAACCCAAAATCGTGCAGGCCTCCGAAATTCTTGGTGAAACTCGATAAACGCCGATGGACAAAGAAATCAGCACTCAGCTATTAACCGTCAGCGGCCAGCCGATGGCTAAAGAGTGACGGTTGAAGACAGCATGGGTACAAGGCCCAAACTGCCCGCCTAAAATTCTGGATGCCCCTGATTGGTCGCCTTGCCTTTCTGCTTGTGGGCGTGCTATAATTGTTGTGACGATGGGCTTCGGCCAAACCCAACCATAGACCAGACAAGGAGAGGATATCCATGGCGCGAAATCTCAGTCGTTCGAAGGCAGTCGTCGCGCGCGATCACCAGGTCTATACCGCGGCGTCCAAAATCCCGTATTTCCCGCTGGTCGTTGACCACGGCCACGGGGCCACCCTGGTGGACGTGGACGGCAACGAGTATCTGGATTTCCTGAGCAGCGCGGCGTCGCTCAACACCGGCCATGCCCACCCCAAAATCGTCGCCGCGGTCAAACAGCAGGCCGAGAAGTTCCTGAACTACACGGTCGTCTATGCCTATCACGAGCCGGCCGTTGACCTGGCCGAAAAGCTCGTGCAGATTGTGCCCGTGCCCGCGCCCAAGAAAGTCACCTACGGCATGTCCGGCTCCGACGCCAACGACGGCGCGATGAAACTCATCCGGCGGGCGACTGGCCGGCCGCGCATCCTGGCCTTTCTGCGCTCGTATCACGGCTCGACCTACGGCGCGGCGACGCTGTCGGCCGTGGCGCTCAATATGACGCGCGGCCTGGGCCCGATGGTGCCCGACGTGTATCACGTCCCCTTCGCCGACTGCTATCGCTGCCCCTACGGCCAGACCTACGGACAATGTCGCTTCGAGTGTGTGTCGTTCATCGAGTATCTGTTTAATTCCGCCGTGCCCGCCGATGAAGTGGCCGGCATGATCCTGGAGCCTGTCCAGGGCGACGCCGGCATCATCGTCCCGCCGCCGGAGTTCATGTGCGGACTGAAACGACTGTGCGACCAATACGGCATCCTCTTCGTCGCCGAGGAAGTGCAATCGGGCATGGGGCGTACCGGGCGGTGGTTCGCCATCGAGCACTGGGACATCGCGCCGGATGTCATCGTCCTGGGCAAGGCGCTGGGCGCAGGCATGCCACTGAGCGGCATTGTCGCCCGCCAGGAGCTGATGGACGCCTGGGAGCTGCCGGCCCACCTGTTCACCAACGGCGGCAACGCCGTGTGTTGTGCCGCCGCCCTGGCGAACATCGCCGTCATCGAAGAGGAGAAGCTGATAGAGCGCGCCGCCACGCTGGGCGAGCGCATCATGGCCCACTTCCGCGAGATGCAGACCCGCTACGAGCTCATCGGCGACGTGCGTGGCAAGGGCCTGATGATCGGCGTGGACCTGGTGAAGGACCGCCAGACCAAAGAACGGGCGCGCGACGAGGCGGCCAAGGTCTGCATGCGCTGCTACGAGAAGGGCGTCATCCTGTCGTTCTTCAGCAATTCGGTGCTGCGCATCGCCCCGCCGCTGGTGGTCAGCGACGCCGAGGTCGAACGCGCCCTGGAGGTCATCGAAGACTCCATCCGCGAGGTGCAGGAGGGCCGTGTGCCCGACGACATCATCCGCGACACGAAGGGCTGGTAGGAGCATCCTCCCTTAGCGTGGGCCGGCCCACAGGCCGCGGCCGACCTGCTGGGCTTCGCGCTGGCACTGCGCCAGCCGGCTCTGGCGGGTGACGTCCGGCGGATAGGAGACGGCGCGGCACAGCCCGGCGCAGACCAG
>DAOTYC010000113.1:0-4243 GCA_034435095.1 Anaerolineae bacterium
CTTCCAGTTCGACCAGGCCGGCCTGATCTGTTCTGCGCGGGCCGAAGACCGCGGACGGGCCGTCGGCGGCACAGTCGTGCCGACGCCGTGGGAAGGCCGCTGGGAGAACTATGAACGGCGTGACGGTATGCTGATTCCGGCCGCCGGCGAGGTCGCCTGGCTGCTGCCCGAAGGGCGCAAACCCTACTGGCGCGGCCGGATCGCCGCAATTGAATATGAGTTTGCGGACTAGAAGCGAAGAATCTTATCATGCTTGGGAAGGAGGCCCTATGAGCCCATTGCCTGCTCTCAGTTTTGCCACATCGGAACGCCTGTATGAAGAAGCGTGTCGCCTGGTGGTCGGTGGGACAACCCAGGCCAAAAGCCCGCAGAATTACATCCCGGGCGAATATCCCATCTACGCCGCGCGGGGGCAAGGGGCTTATGTGTGGGATGTAGATGGCAACTACTTCATTGACTGGATACTGGCCTACGGCTGCCTGGCCCTCGGCTACTGCGTCCCGGAGGTTGATGAGGCGGCCATCCGCGAGATCCGCGAAGGGTTTGCCTTTCCGCTGACCCGCCCCATACAGAACCGCCTGGCGGAACTGCTGGTCGAGCTCATTCCCTGCGCTGAGCTGGTGCATTTCTTCAAGGCCGGCTCCGACGCGACCTCTGCCGCGGTGCGCGTGGCCCGCATCTACACCGGGCGAGACAAGGTGGCGCGCTGGGGATACAACGGCTGGCACGACTGGTGCTGTCACCGCCCGGCAGGCATCCCGGCCAGCGTGCGGCAGAACACCCTGCACTTCCGCTACAACGACCTGAACTCGTTGGAAGACGTGCTGAACCGCCACCGCGGCGAGGTGGCCTGCGTCATCATGATGCCGCTGGAGGTTCAGCCGCCGGCGCCGGGCTTCCTGGAAGGAGCGCAGGACCTGACCCACCGCCACGGCGCGTTGTTTATTCTCGACGAGATGCGCAGCGGCTTCCGCATGGCCCTGGGCGGCGCACAGGAGTACTACGGCGTCACACCCGACCTGGCCTGCTTTGGCAAGGCCATGTCCAACGGCTACGCCATCTCTGCCCTGGTGGGCCGCGCCGAGGTCATGCAAAGCCTGCTGCAATCGCACCTGTCTTCGACGTTTTACACCAATTCCATTGCCATGGCCGCGGCCGTTGCCAACATCGAGCGCATGAAGTGCGGGGATGTCATCCCACACCTGTGGGCAATCGGCCAGGCCCTGCAGGACGGCCTGCGCCAATTGATCCGCGACAGCGGGGTGCAGGCCGAAGTCGTGGGCGTGCCTCCTATGCCTTTCCTGGTCTTCACCTACGACAACGAGAATTGGCTGACCGACACCGGCCAAAACGGCCGGCCGGTCATCGAGAAGGGCAGCCGCACCGAACGGGCGTGGCGCGCGTTCTACACGGAGATGGCCCGCGGCGGGGCGTTGCTCCATCCCAACCATCACTGGAACACCTGCTACGCCCACACCGCCGCCGATGTGGAGCATACCCTGTCTGTGGCCGCCGAGGCGTTTCAGGCAGTGCGCCAGGCGATCTGAGCTCGGCGGCACAAGACGGCACAGGATTATTATCATACACAGAAAGGAGCAAGACATCATGCGACTGGGACTAAATGGCTCGACCATCATGCACACCGACCTGATCACCGAACTCAAAATTGCCGACGGGGCAGGCTTTGAGATCGCCGAACTGCGCGACGCCAAGCTCAGGCCTTACCTCAAGGAACACTCGATGGATGAACTGCTGGCCTTCCTGAACACGCTCAAGGTCAAGCCGGTCAACATCAACGCCCTTGAACCGGTCACTTTCGTGGCGGAAAAAGACTGGGGCGAGCTCCTGGAACGGGCCGAATGGTTCTGCCGGACGGCGGCCCAGTTGGGCTGCGCGACCATCGCCGTCGTGCCGGGCATCGCGCCAGCCGGTGCGACCAGACAGGATTGCTTCGAGGAATCGGTCAAAGCCTTGAAGCGCATCGCGCCCATCGCCGAGAACTACGGCGTGGGCATGTCCTTCGAGTTCATCGGCTTTAACGGGTTCACCATCCGCAGCATCGCCGAATGTATGCGCGTCATCGAGGCAGTGGACAAGCCCTATATCGGCATGGTGTTCGATTTCATCCACTTCCACACCGGCGACACCTCGCTGGAGGAGCTGGCCGCGGTGGACGGGCAGAGCATTCACATGGTGCATCTCGACGATGCCCGCGACCTGCCCCTGGAAGTGCATCGCCAGAGCGATGGCAAACGGCTGCTGCCCGGCGACGGCATCATGGACACCGATGCCATCATGAAGACGCTGCGACAGATCGGCTACGACGGCGACTATTCCGTTGAGATTTACAACGAAGACATCTGGAACATGGACCCGGTTCAGGTGGCTCACGATGCTTATGTCAAGGGCCGTCGGGTGTTGGATAAATATTACCGATCGTAGCCGTAGGTCGGGTTTCCCTACCCGAGCTGCGGCCGAGGCGCGATGGCGCGGCCTCTCCGTCATTCTGATCTGCCCCACGGCGCGTGGGCGCGTCGCTCATTGGGGAAGAAACACCACTGGGTGTCAGTGCGAGTCGCCCGCAGGGTGACGAAGCAATGTAGCATTAGCCCCTTGTGGGCGTAACGGGCACAAGGCCCTATGCTACGCTTGCCGGCGCGAGATGCTTCGCCTGCGGCTCAGCATGACGGCCATTATGTATTTGCTTCATTGCACAAGCTCGGAGAGAAGAGGTGTCGCCGGATCATTTCACTGGCAACAGCAACTTAATCGCTCATCTGAACCGTTCTGCCATCTTGCGTCTGGTCAAGGAGCAGGGGCCAATTTCGCGCGCTGAGGTGGCGAAGCGACTGAGCCTGCACCCGGCGACGGTGGGACGCATCGTCGCCGGCCTGCTGGCCAGCAACCTGCTGGTGGAGAACGGGCCGGCGCCGTCGCACGGCGGGCGACGCCCCATTCTGCTCAGCTATAACCAGAAGGCGGCGACGGTGATCGGGCTGGACCTGGATGGCGCGTACATCCTGGGCGTGCTGGCCGACCTCGGCGGCGACTTCATTCACCGGGTGGAGTATCCGGGCAGTCCCGACCGCGATGGGGCGGAAAATCTGCGCACAGTGTACCGTGTGCTTGAGGAACTGCTGGCGTTCGACGCCCAAACAGCGCAATCCGTTCGAGGCATCGGTGTGGCCAGCTCCAGCGTGACGCTCAACCCGGAGGGCATCATCACCAATTCAGCCCCCTTGGGCTGGCGAAATATGCCACTGCGTTCCCTGCTGGAGGACCGCTTTGGCTACCCCGTCTTCGTCGAGAACCGCAGCGATTTGGGCGCGCTGGCCGAGAGCCTGTGGGGTGCCGGGCAGCAGGCCGAACGCCTGGTGTGGCTCGATGTTGGCGCCGGCATCGGATCTGGCATCGTGATTGGCAAACGGCTGTATCAGGGCGCCCACTGCGCCGCCGGCGAGGTTGGCTTCATTGTCCCCGACAAGAGGTTCCTGGGCCAGCGGTTCGACACATTCGGCTGCATGGAAACGCTCAGCTCGTGTGCCGTCATGGTGGAACAGGCGCAGCGCGCTGTGGCGGAAGGCGACCGTGGTGCGCTCTACGAGCGAGCCGCAGCCAACGGCAGGCTGACCGCGCTCGACATCTTTGACGCCGCCCGGGCAGGGGATGCGCTGGCCCTGCGCCTGGTAGACAACATGGCCGATTACGTCAGCTTGATTGTGGTTAGCATAGTCAGCGTCCTCGACCCAGATCTCATCGTCCTGGCGCAGGACCTGGCTTACGCCGGCGACCTGTTCATTCCGCGCATTGAGGCGCGCATTGCGGGCGTCGTCGTGGCCGCCCCGCGCATCGTCACCTCGGCACTCAAAACAGAGGCGGCCATCAGGGGCGCGGTCGCATTGGCCTTGCAGGCCATGGAGGAACAATTTTACGTGCAACAGCCACTGGCTACACTGAGCACCGGCAACGGCCCACACAGGGCTTTGGTGCGCGGTTAACCGCCGCAAAATACGATCATGTGCTGTGATCTATGGGGGAGGAAGGCCATTGAACGACGGTGGACAGACAACTCATGCAGAGGCAGCTTATGCCATAGAGCTTCAGAATGTGTCAAAATACTACGGTGAGGTCTGCGCGCTCGACAACGTATCCCTGCAAATCAAGCGCGGCGAGTTCTTCTGCCTGCTTGGGCCATCCGGCTGCGGCAAGACGACCACGCTGAACATCGTTGGCGGCTTCATTC
>DAOTYC010000114.1:0-40665 GCA_034435095.1 Anaerolineae bacterium
ACTTCATGCAGGCGGGTTGCAGCCTGCAATCCGAACTGAGACCGGCTTTTTGGGATTGGCTCCGCCTCGCGGCTTAGCAACCCTCTGTACCGGCCATTGTAGCGTGTGTGTAGCCCAGGGTGTAAGGGCCATGCGGACTTGACGTCATCCCCACCTTCCTCCGGGTTTCTCCCGGCGGTCTCGCCAGACACGTGTAACTGGCGACAAGGGTTGCGCTCGTTGCGGGACTCAACCCAACACCTCACGGCACGAGCTGACGACAGCCATGCAGCACCTGTGATGGCTCCCCGAAGGGTCGTTCCGCTTTCGCTTCACTACTACCACCATGTCAAACCCAGGTAAGGTTCTTCGTGTTGCATCGAATTAAACCACACGCTCCGCTGCTTGTGCGGGCCCCCGTCAATTCCTTTGAGTTTTAACCTTGCGGCCGTAGTCCCCAGGCGGGGTACTTAACGCGTTAGCTTCGGCACTGATGGGGTCAATACCACCAATACCCAGTACCCATCGTTTACGGCGTGGACTACCGGGGTATCTAATCCCGTTCGCTCCCCACGCTTTCGCATCTTAGCGTCAGGTACGGACCAGGAAGCCGCCTTCGCCACTGGTGTTCCTCCCGATATCTACGCATTCCACCACTACACCGGGAATTCCGCTTCCCTCTTCCGACCTCTAGTTCCGCAGTATCGAACGACCTCCTCCAGTTAAGCCAGAGGCTTTCACATCCGACTTGCGAAACCGCCTGCATGCGCTTTACGCCCAATAAATCCGGATAACGCTTGCCTCCTACGTTTTACCGCGGCTGCTGGCACGTAGTTAGCCGAGACTTATTCCTGAGGTACCGTCCTTACTCTTCCCTCAGAAAAGGGCTTTACAACCCGAAGGCCTTCTTCGCCCACGCGGCGTTGCTGCGTCAGACTTTCGTCCATTGCGCAATATTCCTCACTGCTGCCTCCCGTAGGAGTCTGGACCGTGTTTCAGTTCCAGTGTGGCTGATCATCCTCTCAGACCAGCTACCCGTCATCGGCTTGGTAGGCCATTACCCTACCAACTACCTGATGGGCCGCAGGCCCCTCCCGACGCGCCGAAGCTTTAATCGACAAACCGAATTGCCGACCACACGGGGTATTAGCCATCGTTTCCAATGGTTATTCCCCTCATCGGGGTAGGTCACCTACGTGTTACTCACCCATCCGCCACTAACCCTCTCTGTCATCCGAAGAATCCAGATCAGGTTCGTTCGACTTGCATGTGTTAGGCACGCCGCCAGCGTTCATCCTGAGCCAGGATCAAACTCTCCGTAAATTTTTCATTTACAGAATTTTCGTAGGACCCTTAATTAAGGCTTTCCTATCACTTTTCAATTGTTAAGGTTCCGGACTCTTCTGGTACTCTATAGTATAGCACACTTTTGTCAGCCTGTCAAGCCCAGTTTCGTTCTCGTTCTCCGTTCTCTACCCTACTGGACACCTAACGAGGCCCGTCTCCAGCACACTTCTCCCGCTTGGGCCAACGGCACATCGGCCCGTTTAGCAGTGACAATCTCACAGTATACTACAAAACTTCAATCTTGTCAAATCGGCATCAGGAGTCCAAAAAACTGGCCGTACCCCTTCCCGTTTGCTCTGGCAATCGTTGCCGGCCAGCCACCAAGCTTCCAAGTAGCTCTTACTAATTTAACCAGGACATTCTGTCTAGCCGAAGAAGTTCTTGCTTTGTTGAAGGTGCTCACACAACAGGGGCCGATTATAACCACTTTTCAGTTTTTGTCAAATCCGCCTTGCGCGCCACTTCAGCATTCAGGCTCGAGCCATTCCGCTCATCACTCACCCGCGCAGGCACCAGATTTGACAAGCGACACCCAGTTGTTAACATCGTCTCAGGCAACAAGGCTGGATTATAGCAAGTTTTCGGTATTTGTCAAATCAGGGCCAGTCACCCCAAACGCCGCCATTTGACAGGCAGAGTTTGTTCATAGTATTATATTATGAGCAACAGTGAATCAATGAACAGATTGGGTCTGGCTACTGCTTTGTGCCGTCAACGGAGTGGCATGGTTGCCCAGGTTCTGGACGCCCCGGTTCTCGCCCTCCTGTAACAGACTGAGGTAAAGGTGCCGGGCGTTTGTTCATCATGGCCTCAACCGGTCGTGACGGCAAAATGTTGCTTACATTCAGGTAGTATCCCAGGCGGCGCCCTGGACCAAACAAGAAATGGAGAACGCCATTATGACCAACAACAATGAATCGTTGACTTGGGACGCGCCTTCAATAAGAAAACGTTTGGAAGAGGAGCTTAAAAACGCTGAGAAGCAACTCGCCGAGTTAGAACGTCAGTTGGAGGATAGGCCGGATTTCAATCTGGGGGAGGGCAGCACAGGAGCGCAGTGGTGGGAAATGGCGCTCGCCCGCCGCGGACGTGTGGTGGCGCAGATCGAAGAGATAAAGGAAGCGTTCACCCGTTTGGATGAGGGCACTTACGGTCAATGTCAACGTTGCGGCGTGCAGATCAACCCCGAACGGCTGGAAATTCTGCCGACGACTGCTTTCTGCGCCAACTGCGCACGGGAGGCCAAGGATTAGCGATGATTATAGAGGCCACTCGCTGGAAGTGGGCCGCAAACGACCTGCCTGAGCTCCCCACCGAGCGGCCTCTCCTCGTCAATTATTCCCATTCGTCCGGTGGCTTGATGGTGAACTGGCAATACGGGTCGCCTTTTGCCACACACATCGTCTCTTTGCACTGCAACGGCGATCCGAAAAACTCGGAGGTATAGCCAGTGGCGTAACCGACCAACATCCAACATACCGGGAATGTGGTCTGGCCGTACATCGTCACATACTGTTCGGCAACAAAGCTATTGAGCCATTTGCCCTGCATAAAGAACTTGCCCGTGTTGCGGTCATATTCCAGAATGTCGGGCGTAGCTTTGACGATGCCCTCCCAGGTATGGATGGTTGGCCCCATAGCCATCCAGTCCAGGTCCGTGTCGGGGTGAAACTCTTGTTTAAGCAGCCTGGCATCGTCGCGCCCCGCTGCCTCACCAAAAATGCGCATCATCACCTGGGTCGTTTCCACGCCCCCGACATCCATCAATTTGGACATCAAGCGACCGATGGCGTGTGCGCTAAAAATGACCATCCGCTGGCTGCCGAACATCAATCGGCCAGTTTCGATGTCAAACAACAAAGACTCTTTCAGGTTAATTTCCGACGCTTTCACAGTAGAATCTCCTTATCTTTTTGTTTTAGGTAAAGCGATAACTGAAGTCTCATTCCTCAAGTCTGGTTTCTTCTAATCGCAACACATCCGCCAGTAACTTCAGCGCTACATCCGGTGCATCTGGGCTGACGCCTTCCAAAATGACTCGACCGGATGGGAAAGCGGTCAATTGGAGGTTGCCTTTGCGCGCCAAACAGATTTGTTCATTTACCCCTTCGATGTCGAAGCCAAGCCCGGTCAATCGCTCGCCCAATGCTGCCAGATTCAGTGTAAGTTCTTTGTGAGGGAAACATTCGTAATCCCCAATCCCATCTTCGCTGCATAAACTGTAGGTCATAAAGCAAACGATTTCGTCACCAAACTTTGCATTCAGCCTCATTTTGACGCCTTCACCATCCAGCGCACGGCTTCAAGGAGCGAACGAACCTCTTCTGGGCTGTTGTAAGGGGCGAGTGAGGCGCGCACGCTGCCGCGCGGCAGCCCTATTACCTCGCGATGCAGAGGCATGGCGCAGTGCTGGCCAGCGCGGACCATGATACCGAAAACCTCGTCCAGCATCGCACCCACCCGATGCGCCCCCATGCCCGCGAGTGCAAAAGATACAATGCCATGATGCGCACTGGCTTCGGCCGGCCCGGTTACTGTCACGCCTTCAATTTGGCGCAGACCATCGAGTAGCATCGCTGTCAGCTCATCAACATAGCCCAATGCCGCACGGCTGACGCCAAGCTGCCATATCGGCAGCGCCGCGCCCCACGCGATAGCCCCGGCCACGTGCGGCGTGCCCGCTTCCCAACCTTCGGGCGCGGGTTTGGGCCGAAACCCATCGCCGTCAACTGTATCCACCATGCCACCGCCGAGCAGGGGAGGCGACAATCGCTCCAGCGCCCGACGGCTGAGGGCCAACAGGCCGATGCCAGTGGGGCCGAAAGCCTTGTGCGCCGAGGCTGTGAAGGCATCACAGCCCATTTCAGACAGGTTGACCGCCGTATGGCCGAGGGCCTGCGCCCCATCCACCACACACAGAATGTCCCGGCGGCGTGCCTCGGCGCAGATGTCCGCGACAGGCGGTGAGACTCCGAGCACATTGGATGCACCAGTGATGGCTATCGCCCGTGTATGGCTGTCCACCCATCTGAACACCTCGCCGACCGCTAACGCGCCATCCGGCGCGGGTCGGGCCAGACGCAGCTCCACGCCGCGGGAGCGTAACGCCATCCAGGGCAGCAGGTTAGAGTGATGTTCCAATAGGGTCGCGACTACGTTGTCGCCTGGCTGCCAGGGCGCAGCGAGAGCGACCATGTTCAGCGCGAGTGTCGCCCCGGCGCAGAAAACAATGACACCATCAGTCGGCAGGTTGAGCCCCTGCGCCAGCCCCACGCGAGTTTGTTCCATCAGCCCGCTGACCGCCGTCGCCGCCCGATAGGACGACCGCCCCACAGTGGCTCGTTCGGCAGCGTAATAACGGTTCTGGGCCTCAATCACCGGCTGAGGGGTCAGGGTTGTGGCCGCGCTATCGAGATAAATCCCTTTTCTTGCCTGAAGGATAGGGAAGAACTCACGAAAACTCTGCCACGAAAACCGCTCAGTCATCGTCCGTGCACTATTTTGAGGTCGATCTTATATCAGAATCCTGGTAACCCTGACGGTCCTGCCCATTCTTCGATAAACAATGGAGCGGAGATGCCTCAGCACCTCCGCTCCATGCGACAGATGAGGGCAAGAGAAGAAACCAGAATGTCTTTAGCTCAGGCCAAACTTCTTCTTGAGCCGTTTGGCCCTGAACACACACTGGTTGCCACCGGTTTGAGCGCCACAAGACACTTCCTCGCCGGTGAACTCGTTCACTTTTGAGCCCAACAGCAGGTCCATGTAGCCGCCGGCCACGCCCGTCCACATATAGCAGATGGGGTAGTTGGACTTGCCGTATCTCTTCAACCAGTAATCAACATAATAAGAATAGTCTACGGTGAATTCCAGCTCTTGCTTTGCTTCATCCAGCTTATAACTTGAAATCTTGCCCCAGCCCAGGCAGTTGGTGATAGCGACCAGGCCATCCATACGGTCTTGGACACTCTTAATCGTGGGCTCGATCATCTGCGCCCACTCTGGGCTGGCCATGATGCCAGAAAATGTCGCATTGGCGCACCATTGAGCCGCATCAATCAGGACTTTCTCAGATACTGACCGCGCGCTTTCACCGCCCATTTGGCGGATGAATTCGAGCTCGCGGCCCACCAGGAAGGATACCTGACTGTTGTTCAAAATCACGCCAAACCTGCGTAACAGGCCAGTCTGCTCATCGCCGTGCAAGCCCAGTGAAAGGAAGGCCTCCAGAATTTCCTGTTGATTGACCACCATCTCACTTCACCTCCACTTCAAATATGCACGAGTCGGCGCCTGCAGTGCGACACTGGGTCTCGGTAACGGAAATGGACGCCAGGTCTTTGCCGGTCGCCGCAGCGAAGGCGGCTTGCAGGTATCCCTCCAGGTCATAACAGAACGGCGCCTTCCTGACAGGCCAGCCCCAGCGCTGCATGTTTTCCAGGTACCCTTCCGCCAGATAAGAGGTGGTCGAGCGGGCTTGGGTCGAGCTGCCGTCCATTTTATCAAGAGCGACGGCGCCAAAGCCCAGGAGCTTCAAACACTCGGTAAGGCCCGTCAATTTCTCGGCGGTGTCAGCCGCCTGAAACTCCGGCGTAGAGGCCGCGAACGATTTGAACATCTCCAGCAAGTTTTGCGATGCGGTCCGCATAATCAGCTCGCGGGCCTTGGCTGGGCCGAGCACGTCCTCCAGCCCCTTGATAATGCGTGTATTGAACTTGTCGCAGTGGTAAGCGAATTCTTCACCGCCAACCGAGATCCACGAACGTGCAGCGTCAACCGCGATTGACGCTTTCAACTTTTCAATCATCGGATTTGCCATAACGCAAACAGTCTCCTCACAGATAAACAGCTTTGATGAAGCTAAAATGCTAGACAAGCTCGATTATGGCGCGACAGCGATCACCCGGCGCAAACTGGTCGAGCTTGTAGCGCGATTTGACGCCGGCTACAGTAGCCAACGCGGCGCCACATATTTCCGCCCGAAAGCAGGGCAATACGTTGCGCGGCAAGTTCGCCCCGATCAGGTCCGAAAGCACGCCGGCGCACACAGCCGCGTATGGACAGCCGATAAATGTAACATTCGTCTGACCATCTTCGTTGGAGAGTTCGATGTGACCTTCGGACATGATGTCCAACGCGGTTTCCGCCTGGCCTAACGACTGCAAGACTGTTGTCAGGTCTTGTCCGGTGATGGACACCCCTTTCGCCTGAGCCGCTTCCTGTATGTGGCTCAGGGCTACCTCAGCGGCGCCGCGTAGGAAATTCTTTAGCGTCTCTACGCCCGCCATGTAACCATAGCTGCGCAGTGCGCCATCCAGCCATCCATCCAACAAGATACGGGTATTCATGAATTTTGACGATCTCTCCCTTCCCTAAAACTCTCTAAAAATAGATGGTTTTGGCTGACAATGGTTTGTCACTCAAACTCACAAAATCAGCCAACAACCACAGTTTGTCAAACGAGATGAGCTATAGAATCTCATTCAGACGCTTGATCATACTGCGGACTTCGGCAAAGGCCATGCCCAGGTTGACGCCTGGCGGGGTCAGGGCCACGAAGATGGTCTCCGGGTTCAGGCTGGAGACAATGATGTTGCCCCCGCTGCCCTGGATCAAGGTCTGCGTGAACTCGCCACGATTGAGCTGTCCGACGCTGCGTTTGCTCAAACCAAGCACAGCCGCGGAGGCTGCGCCTACCATGTCCACATCCATGCCCCGTTGCGGTACGTTGGCTGAATAGACCAGGCCATCCACGCCCACAACAGCGGCACCTTCGATGTCCGAAGAACTGGCCAGTAATTCATCCAATGCCTCTGCTAATAGTTCACTCCTCTTTTTGGGTGGCATATTTAGTTCTTCCTCCTCTACAGAAATGTTCAAAGTTTGTTCTTTCTGCATTTCGTCTAAACGACGTGCCGCTTCTAGCAACAACCCCGACCAACTGCGGGTGATGGTGGTCGCCGGCGGCTCGACGCCCACTTCCAGGTTAAACTGCCCTTCCTGCCAATTTAACGTCCGATAAACTACCTCCTCACCACTGAGAGTATTGTCAAGCTCGGCGTGAACTACTGCACCGTCTTTGAAGAACAGCACGGCCTGATGTCCTTGATGAACGACGGACAGTCGCGCCAACTTGTTGTCTTGACAAGTATGTTGAATCAAATCGGCTACGCCCATGTCTCGTAAATTGCCCTGCATACCTTTCTCCCTGATTTTGGACTGCGCAAGCCGCGCTTGTGCTTCCAAAACAATATGTGCCGAACTTCACACCTGAGCGTGGAAAACGGGCTATATTCCTAATCTTACAGCCTCCACAAACGACGGATCGTCTGCACTGCCTTGGTCGTCAAACGGCGGTACGATTGATTCCGGTCCGACACCAACACGGCCAAAATCAAGTCGTGTTCATTGGCCTTAAACGGCCGGCAGACCAATCGCTGACCGTTGGCATCGTAGACCGATATTTCATCAGTCTGGGCCATACCCAACTGTTCCTGCACCTGAATGGCTGTCTTCTGCACCAGGGCCACCACCGCCGATTGTCGGTCTGCGTCCTGCCCCGGCGCAGCCGCCGACGCTATGGGGAAACCATGCCGGTCGGTCAGGATAGAAATCGGGAAACCGCCCGCAGCATTCATCTCAGCCAGTAGCCTGGATAGTTCTCCGGAACCTAGTTTGACTTCAACCACTTCTCACCTCAATAAAAGAATTCTAAGGTATCAAAGCCACGTCTTTTTGCATCCGAGTGACCACGCTGCTGATAATGGCTTTCAACGTATCAAACACGCCTTGCCCTTTGGTGGCCACAGCCGGAAAAGTGTGATAGCCATTCACATGTAGCACTTTGCTCAAGACCGACACCGGCATGGCATTGGGCAAATCTTGCTTGTTAAACTGCACCACCAGTGGCAAATCAGGTATCGAAAACCCCAATGATTTCAGGTGGACTTGCATACTTTCCCAAGATTCGATGTTCAGACGCAAGCGGTCTGCCGCAGAATCGGCGACAAATACCACGCCATCCGCGCCACGCAGGACTAACCGACGGCTCGATTCGTAGTAAGCCTGGCCAGGCACAGTGTAGAGGTGAATTTTCGGGGTGAGGCCGTTGATTTTGCCCAGCTCCAACTGGAGAAAGTCGAAGTAAAGGGTGCGGTCTTCATTAGTTTTTAGGGAGATCAACTGTCCGCGCCGTCGAGGGTCCACCGAGGCGTAAATGGTTTCCAAATTGGTCGTCTTGCCGCTCAGGGCCGGGCCGTAATAGACGATTTTGAGATTTAACTCCCGCAGTTGCCAGTTGATGAACATCCGGTCATTCCCTCCCCTGACACCCAGAGACTATCCAACTCCTCGCCGAACAATTCACACAGGTTCTCTTGGCTGAGGTCCAGTTCTGGCAGAGGTTCTGTCTCCCGCCACTCCACCAGGCGAGCCAGATGCTCTGCCGTGTAATAGAGCAACAGGCGCGCCCAGCCAATCGGCACATTCCGAGAGACCAGGGCCAGGATAATCAGGTGCCGGTCAACCGGAGTCAGGAAGGCAGTCTCATGCCGGCCCTCGCGCAAGATCATTTGGTATGCACTGTCCTCACCGGTCTGGCGCGCCATCTCAAGTGTAGCCAATACGTCTCCGGCCATTAGCGCGCCCAGGCTGACCGGATCGCTGTCGCGCCTGTCTCCCCATTCGGTCACGAATTGGCCTGTGCTTTCCACCACCAACAGGTAGCGGGCCGGGATACGGTCGCCCAATTCGCTCAAATTGAGCGAAATTTGCCGAACCTGCTCGTCGCTTAACACCAAGCCATTGCGAAAAGTCCTGGTCATATCACTTCCCTGAAAACAGTTCGTCGAGCTGTTGCCCTAAATTATCTTCGGAAAAACACCCGAGGATCTGTTGAGGGTCAACATATTCAGACTGACCGACGACCTGCTGTAATTCCGCCGCCGTTTGCTGGGCATAATACCACACTGAACCCAGTCTGGAACTGTACGGTGTGCGGTCGATCAGTAGAATTAGCAGCAAATGCTGCCCTACGTTCGTAGCGTAGAGATATACGAACTTGCCTTCACGATAGATCAGGCTGACGGCATCCGACTCGCCGTCGAGGGCGCGCCCTACCTCCAGCAGAGTTGCGGTACCGCCACCCAACAGGGAGGCGATTTCTTCTACAGGCAATTTCTCCACATCACCAACGTGGGCAAGCGGGCGGCCCTCGGCATCTGACAGGAACACACACCGTGCTTTGGTATTCATCCGCAGCTTTTCCATTAGCTCCGTCACGTGCTCATAACGCTCCGGAGACAGAGCCAAAATACCAGCGTGCCCGATAGCCTTATCAGTTAGCGCTCTCTGCACCACCTGGCCGAACATCTTGAGGTTCAGTGGTTTGGTCAAGTAATCAAACATCTCGAACCGCTGCGCTTCTGCCTGCAAGGCATCGCTGATGTAGCCGGTCATAAGGATAACTTTGGCGTTGGGCTGCTTATACCGAACCGAGGCCAGCAGCTCCAGGCCATCCATGCCGGCCATCTTGTAGTCGGTGATCACCAAATCGAAAGTCTGTTCCTCTAAACTCTTGAGGGCACTAAACCCGTCTTTGGCCGCAACCACGTGATAGCCTGCGCTCAGCCGTTCAAGCGTCTCTTTCAAGACAAGTAATAGGTCTTCTTCATCGTCTACTATCAGGACGCTTTTGTCAGCCACCCTGGTGCTATCTTTGCTCATTGCCCAAGTAACCAAGTAGCATCACCACCTTAAATCAGACTCACTTAGTCTTAAGTCCAGCGGGGGTCTCACTCGTTATTTTTTGAAATTCTATAGTGTCATTGACGTTATTCATTATACTATAATATTTTTAGATTACAAGTTTGCAAAAGTAGAGAAAGTAGAGAATGAAGGCCCGGACAAATCGCCTCAGAAAAGCCCTCAGTGGCCGACCCATAGATAGCCCTTGTAGCGCACGTTCTTAATGTACTGAGGCTCGGAGGGATTGGTTTCGATTTTTTGACGGAGGTGATAGATGTGCCACTTGACCAGGTCGCGCGCCTGCACATCCTCGTAGTCGTACCCCATGGCCTCATGGGCCAGGTTCTGGGGGTGCACAGGGTGCGGCGCAGCCAGGACCAGCTCAAGCAGTATGTTGAACTCGGTGGTTGTCAGGGCAATCGGTCTGCCTTCAAAGGTCGCCTCGCGGCGGTGCCGATCGATGACCAGCTTCCCGGAATAGATGAACCGCTGTTGGGCACCGGGCCGGAAGGCGAGGCTGGCTCCCAGTTCTGAGTTTACAGGAATCTGTCGCAGCGTTCCCCTTTTTTCGACGATGTGCTGCTGGCCCACAATCTGCTTGCGATGGTGTAGACCTTCACGCACGGGTTGTCGGGCGACTTCGGGAGTGACGGGCTTGAAAATGTAGTCAAACACGCCCAAATGCAACGCTTCGACCGCGTTCTTCAGCAAGCCGTGGCCTGTGAAGGCAATCACCACAGTCTCGCGGTTTTGCTGGCGCACTGCTCTCAACACATCCAGACCGCTTACCGGCTCCATGCAAAGGTCTAGAAGTATCAGGCCATATTCCGCATGTTGTAGCTTCTCTAACGCCTGCGTCTCGTCGGCCGCAGCGTCTACTACATAGCCTTCGGACCCCAACGTCCGCTGCCAGACTGCACAGATGTTCGGTTCGTCATACACGATCAACACACGAGGTTTTGTCATAGCTTTTTTGACTTTGTCCGCATTTTGGTGTATAATAATTGCCGTAGTGAGCGGGTGTAGCGCAGCGGTAGCGCATCTGCTTCCCAAGCAGAGTGTCGAGGGTTCGAATCCCTTCACCCGCTCCTTTTTTGTTACCTTCTTCGGCAAGCAGGTCTTCAATTTGACGCTTCTGAAATGACCGCCAGCAGGGCATCATGTGGCTGGAGTGTTGTGGCGGGGGGAGGCCTATGTTTGCCTGGAACGACCTGGCTGGGAGCGTAGACTCCGTGCAACTGCGTCTCATGGACTACAGTGGCAAGGTGCGTGACGAAATGCCAGCGTTTTGCGAACAGGTTTGTTGGTTGTGCTTATGGGCAGCCGACCAATCCTTCCTCCAGCAAGACCTCAGCGGCCCACCTGGCGCCGTTGCCGACCACTGATGTACACCCGGTTTCGTGCGCGCCAGCAGCCTCGAACTTGGCCATTTCGTCCGGGTCCTTGAACCAGAAAGGCCGGCCGTATATCTTGCGGTGCATTTGATGACAGACTACAGTGCCGTATTCATCAATAAATTTCTGGTGTACCCGATCTACCAACCTGGCTGTTCTGTGGCGAATACGGTCTGGGTCGGCGAAATTGTCGCGCGAACGCCCGAGAATGTACCCGATAAACGCTGCTGCGCCAACGTAGGCGCCACAACTGCCGTCGCCCTGTCCTGCGCCACCTCCGGCGAGGGCGGTCAAAGACTGAAAAATGGCGTCGGTCTGGCCGTTGCGCAGGTTGAACGTGTCGGTCAGGGCGGCGAAAACGCACTGGGCGCACCCCATGTACTCTCGCTCATATCTATAACCAAGTTCGTAGGCTTTGTCAATCAATGCCTGCTTCAAACTGTCGTCCACTTGAGTCAATAGCCTCCCGCCTCAGAAATCGTTGTGCTTATCGTTGCTCACGAGCCGAAGGCCGTGAGCTATGTGCCTATTATAAGTGAAACCCTGCACTTGGTCAAACCGGTCAGCTTACCCTCACTTGAGAGCCGTAAGGTGTCTTGAATACTTCGATGCGCACTGGGAACGCCTCTTTGATCTCGTCAATGTGCGTGATGACCAAGACCTTGTCGAAGTCGCTCTGGATAGCATTGATGGATTCGATCAGTCGCTCACGTCCTTGAGCATCCTGGGTGCCGAAACCTTCGTCAATGATCAAGGTGCGCAACGACGCACCGGCGCGACGGGCGAGCAGTTTGCTCAAAGCCACACGCAGCGCGAAATTGATGCGGAAGGCCTCGCCGCCCGAAAACAATTCGTAAGCTCGCGGACCCAGCTCGTCAGACACGGTGATGTCCAGCGTTTCGACCACGTCTCCGGCCCTGGTCTCACGCTGCGTGTCCAATTTCACGCGCATTCGTCCATCGGTCATCCGGAACAGAATGGCATTGGCTTCGTCTTCCAGCTCTGGGACGACCTGCTCGATGATCATGGCTTGCACACCCCGCTTGCTGAAAGCCAGGCGCAGCTCGTCATAGATGGCTTTTTCGCGCAGGCAGCGGTCAAGCTCTGCCTTTTTCTGTTCTCGCTGGGCCTCAAGATTGCGGCAGGCATCCAGTTTCTGGCGGGCCGCGCCCAAGAGCTGTCGGGCGAGAGACTCTTCCGCGGCGAGCTTGGCGCGCTGTTCCTCGGCCTGTCTGAGCTCGGCGATACATGCCTGCTGACGCTGCAACGCATTGGTGAGCAAAGCGATTTCTTGCTGTACCGCAGCTACTTCCTGGCGACGGCCTTCCGCCAGCCGTTCGAGCTCCGCTGCATGTGCTCGTTCCTGGCCGAGCTTCTCGCCGGCAGCGAGCAGAAGTGACCTCTTTTCGTCAAAGCTGCTCAGTTGGTCAACCAAGGCCTGAATCTCCCGGTGGGCTGCCTCGTTGTAATTGACGGATGCCAGCCCTTGTTCGATGGCTGCGAGCGCGGTCTGGATTTCGCTGGCCCATTCGCCCCGGCGGATGTACGCCACCAGGTCATCCAATTGGGAGCGCACGGTTTGCAGTTCCAATTCGGCCTGAGTCGCTTCTTCAATCGCCGCCTCCAGCCTGGCCTTGCGCTCATACAGATTGGCCCGATTCTCCAGTTCCTTTTCAGCCTTGCGTATCTCTGCCCGCAGGTGGTTCACGCTCTCGGCCAGCCTTGTCCGTCGGCGTTCGCCCTCCTCGACCGCACGCTGCTTCTCGCTCGCCGCTGCCTGCATCTCAGCCAGCAAACGGGCCTGGTGCTCAGCCGTCAGCGCGGAGCCGCACAGCGGACACTGGGCTTCCGCTGTGGAGAGTACTGCCTCTTTTTCTGCCAGCTCGCGAATTTCCGCCCGAAGCTGTTCCATTTGAGCGTCCAATCGGGTGACTTCTTGGGCCTCACTTTCAAGCTGCTCACGGAAACCGGGCAACGCCGCTTCGACCTGAGCCAGGTGGTCGAGGGGGACCCCCATGCTCCGCAGCTCGGCTTCTCGCCGTTCCCTCATGGATGCTCTCTGGATAAGTTCCTGTATCTTATCCTCCAGCCGTTGTTTCTGGAGCATGAGTTCTTGTCGTTTCGCCTGCAATTGCATCTCCATCTCGCTTTTTCGTGCGTTCAGCCGGACCACTTCCTGCAGGCGGCGATTGAAGTCATCGTTTTGGCGGCGGGCCGCGACCAATTCTTCGTAGCCTTTTTCTATGCGGTCGCGGTCGGCCAGGATGGCCTCGTAGTGGCGGATTTCCTGTTGGCTGCTGGCCAGGCGCTGTTCAAGGCCGGCCAGGTCCTGGCGAATTTGCTCCAGGCGGTCTGTCAGAGCCCTGCGGGCTGTTTCTTTGGCTTCCAGGTCCTGCCGCTCTCGTCTGAGCTCCTGAACGAGTTGGTCCAGCCCGTCAAGCCTTTCCGAGGCCTGACGAGCGCGTAGCTCGGCTTCGGCCAACTCGCGCTCGTATTGAGGGCGCCGTTCTATTTCTTTTTCCCACTCAGCAATCTGACCAGCCATGATCCTGCCTGCCTCGTCGCTCTGCCTGGCCTTCTCCTTGGCGCGTTCCTCAAACTCGTCATATATCGAGAGTCCCAAAATCTGCGCCAGAATCCTCTTGCGTTCCATCGGTTGCTTGGTGGTGAATTCGTCGGCGCGCCCCTGCAACAGAAAGGCGGAGTTGATGAAGGTGTCATAATCCATGCGCAAGATCTCGTCAATTTTGGCCTGCGTTTTGCGCACAGACGTTTCGGTCATGGGGTGGAACACCCCATCTACCTCGACCTGCAATTCCAGTTGAGACTCGCCCCGTCTCCGCCTGTCGCGTTTGCGGATCACCCGATAAATCACATCGCCCAGTTGGAACTCGAATTCGACTTCCATTTCTGTTTCGTTGAAGTGGATCAGTTCGTCGGTGCTGGCGCGGGCTTTGCCCCACAACGCCCAGGTCATCGCGTCGAGCAAGGCCGATTTGCCGTGGCCGTTCTCACCGCTCAGGCAGGCCAGGTGAATGCTGGTAAAATCCAGCGGATCAATGTCGCGGTAGCACAGGAAGTTGCGCAGACGGAGTCTAACGGGTATCATTGCCAGCCCTTTCTAAGGTGAAGTTTGACTATACCATCAACCTTTGTGGGTTGCACTTTAGCTTTAGCCTGTGGATTCATACAAGCAATTGGCGATGTCCCACCGAACAACCGAGTGCTTGTCCGATACAAAGGGTGAGGTTGAATTTACAACCGGTGCCGGTATGACATCAGTTCTTCATCTGTCAGGTCTTCGATAGGAACCAGTTGGTAATGCCTCTCTGAGGTGATTTTGACTCCTTCGTCAGTTTGCTCAAAGGCAAACAAGGCAATTGCCTCGCTTTCAGTAAACTGTGCAGCGACCGGCATACATATCAGATTTGGAAACTTACTGGCACAGACGGCAAAATCTTGTTCGACTTGCACAATTCCAATTCTGTCTGAAGCGTTCTTCGCTTGAACAGGAATGACATAATGTGTGCCTCTTTTGTCAATCCCAACATATATCTCATCTGTCTCCACTTGACCACCGTCCGGAATAGTCGTTCTCAAATGGTTCTGCAGCGAATAGCAGGTCAGGCCAGTAAAGATGTCAATGAGACGGTTGTATCGGATTTTAGCCAGAAGAGCTTGCTCATCATTCAGTGAGTATCTACTGACGATGCCCGGCGTGGCATCAGGGATCTTTGTCTTGACCAAGACGAGCGATGGAGAGATTTCAACTTGAGGTACCAGAGCGAATTCGTAAACGGATCGACCGACAAATCGGATTATCCATTCTTTTCCTGGAGGCGCAGTATTCCGTATACTTTCAGGCAAGGAATTTCTGAAACGGAAGGAATACAGTACATCTCCCAAATTGCCTGGACGTTCGATGTTGAGTTCCTCCACCGCATTTATGAGCTCTGATCTCTTGAATCGGACTGTTTTGTGGCCCGGCTGGTAGTGTTTGAAAAAGATGGCTTCTATGATTGCCTCGTACCGATTTTGTTCACGTACCATAAACCTGTCTCCCCTCATCCTTTACCAGGCCACAGCAGTACGATGACTTCCTCACGCAAATGCTCTTTGGTGGTAGTGGAAAAACGGGTGCGAAAAAGGTCCTTTCTAATGAGCTTGTAGCCGAGAGCTTCTGCTATGCCTGCCAGCAAGTCACCGGTACGGATCATTACTCGTAAATAAGACGCCTGATCTCCGACTACATAAGCGAGACGTGCACCTGGTCGGAGTACAGTGCGTAAAGATGCAAGATGTCGTTTCATCCCACCAAAATATAGTCGGGCTACTTTGGCGTAAAGTCTTTCAAAGCCTGACGTTTTACCTAACTCGATCCTCCGCCGCTCGATTAAGTCCGAAATAATCTGGATTTCCGAGTTGTCCATCACTAATACATCATCGTCGTCGCCATTGTAGACCCCACGCGTATTTGAACGAAGCAGTCGCTTCTTGAAAGTCCTCAGTTCCGCCCGGCTGTTGACGAATCCTAACACAACGGATTCCAATCTCGTTGTTCTTGTATAGTCTTTCTCGTTTGGGTAGGGTGGAGACGTGATAACTGCATCAATTGACTCGGGTTCGATGACAGAATCAACGCTACGGGCGTCCGCTAAATGAACCTGAACGTGAGGATATGTGCCGGCAGAGACGAGTCTCAAGTCGTGTGCCATCGTTATTACGGCGGATAGCCACTGATGAACTACTGGGAAGTCTATCTTCAATGCGCTTTTTTTGACTCCTACTTCGGGGCCGAAGTGCAGATTACTTGCTGAGTAAACCAAAGTTTTTGCGAGGGCCAGCAGCAGATGATCGCAAAAAGGTTGGTTTGCTAATTTGCGAATAAATCGCAACAGTATGAGAACTTTGTGAAGCGGCAAGGGGGAAATAGAGCCGTCGAGCAGTAACCTCTTTCTCTCATCATCGAGAGATTCCAGCGCGACCTGATCTAGCCTGCCCGTGTACGGCCAATTGTCATCAATCCCTTGTTTCAGCAGAGTTTCCAGGGCTGCGTTTGCCACATTTTGTGCCGCAGATACCAGTGAGTCAGGATCAATATCCCAGTTCACTTTAACCGAGCTGGCAAAGTGTGCGAACGGATTGGCTTCGACCCCTACAGCCGGGATACCCATTAGTTTGGATTCTACCAAAGTAGTTCCTGTACCGCAAAATGGGTCCAGGATCGTATGTTGACCATCAAGTCGAAAATCTTGAATATAGTCTCTCACTAAGTGCGGAGGGAAGGATAGAACGAACCGATACCAATCATGAATTGCCGCATCTCCGGACATTACCCGGTTAGCTGTGCGTTCTGTCTCTTCAATTCTGAGTTCTGCTGGCCCGTGACTTGGCCAGGGCAGGGATAATTGTTTCACGGCTGCTACCACCCAAAGATTTTTCCTCTAGTAATTATACAGCATTGAAGCCGCCAGCTACAATGATAAAGAGGGTATAGACCTATTATATCCTCTCCCCTACAATCAGGCCAATTTCAACCGAGTTTTTCCACACTCTTTCTGATGGGCGAATTGGACAAATATCAGAAACCGATATATAATAACGGCTCGTTGACATGATTTTGATGAGCAAAGATTTAGGGGGTAAGAATCGTTGGCGAATACCAGGTCGGCAATTAAGCGAATCCGCAGTTCCGAGCGACGGCGTGTCCGCAATCGCATCGTTCGTTCATCCACGCGCACATACGTGAAAAAGGCGCGCGCCACAATACTGAGTGGCAATCCCAGTGTCGAGGCGATTGAAAAAGCGCTCAGTGCGCTGGACCGCGCAGCAGCCAAGGGCGTCATCCACAAGAACAACGCTGCCCGGCGCAAGTCGCGTTTGATGAAGCAGTATAATCGCGCCTTAGCGGCGCAAGGCTAACCTACGCGGGCGTCTTCACCCGGCAGCTATCCACTTTCGACGCATCAGCGAATCGGCCAACCAGATGGTCGGTTCGCTGATTGGCTGTTTGGTGGGCGTATGTGGGCACCTACAACGCCCTTAGTTGCTTTCCTCGACACCGCTGTCGTCAGCGATTGCCTGGTAACCAGGATCGAAGACATATCCCACGCGGCGCACGGTTTTCACATAAATTGGGGTTCTGGGTTGTGGCTCCAATTTCTCCCTTAGCCAGCTTATATGGACGTCCAGCGTCCTCGTATCGCCCAGATAATCGGTCTCCCATACTTCTTTCATGATCTGGCGGCGGGTCAATACGCGGCCAGCGTTACGCATCAGGAATTCCAACAGGCGGTATTCTTTGGGGGTCAACCGCACAATGTTCCCGAGATGGACGACGCGGTGTTTTTCTGGTTCCAGGGTAAATTCGCCCACGGTCAACGGCTGCGTGCGCCTGATGTCGAGCATCTTCCTGAATCGGCTGGTCAGCTTGCGCACGGAGAAAGGTTGAATCAAGTGCATGTTGACATGCTCCCCTTGAGAAAGCCTCACGCCCTGGCCCGACAGGAGCATGACCAGCAGGTCACTGTATTGCCGTCTTAACCACTTGCAGATTTCCCGGACCTCAAGGCTTGACGAGGTATTGTCAATAACGGCAAAATCTGGGCGACTTTCAAGACACGTGATCGCACTCTCTGCCGGTTCAATGAATTCCAACTCGCACCCCAGACCGCGCGCCGCCCGGTCAAGGATTTCGGACGTAGCTTGACTTGCGCCTACGACAAGAATTCTGTGCATACAGGCCCTCTGGGAATTTGCCCAGACTACGTAGAATAGCTCACTTGCGTTTGCTCGGCATTACAGACGAGGGGTTTAGACCAAAGACTTGGTGTAACATTGGGCACTGATTCATCCCTGCCCCCGTTGCCGTCCAAGGCCTTCTGCCTGATGACACCGACAACAAGACCACCCGACTGCCGCACGCGCGTTCAGGCAGCCCTACGTGAGGCTAAGCGGCGACACACCAGGTATGACATCGTACAGCCGGTTCCCTGGCTGGAAGACGACGGGCGACAAACGAGTCGCACAGCCAGGGCGCGGTGCGGAGAGCCAGGTCTTGTGTAGGGGGAGAGTGTTGCCGTATATTCTCAGCTCTAAGCTATTGTAACACGTTTTCGCCAAACTTTCAAAAAAGGCTTTCTGTGTTATAATCACCTGGCACCCCAAAAAACTTCAAAACTGTGGATACGAGGAGGTTAGGATATGAGGCTAAAGGACCGTGTGGCAATCGTCACGGGGGCGGCTGGCGTCATCGGCCGGGCCATTGCAGGCAGGTTGGCTGAAGAGGGAGCACGGGTCGTTGTGGTTGACATCAATCTCAAAGGCGCGGAAGAGACCGTGCAGATGATCAAGGCCAATGGCGGCCAGGCGATGGCTTTGCAGGTGGATATTACAAAGAAATCCGAAGTCCAGGCGATGGCGAAAACGGTGCTGGATACTTACGGTCAAATTGACATCCTGGTCAACAACGCCGGCACCGACCACAAGCAGCCCATTGTGGAGTTTGACGAAGAATGGTGGGACAGATTGTTCGCGCTCAACGTCAAGGGCGTATTCCTCTGTACGCAAGCCGTGTTGCCCGCGATGATGGAACGCCGCTACGGGCGCATTGTGAATATTTCCTCGATGGCCGGTAAAACGGGCGAGCCGTTCACCAGCGCGTATTGCGCCACCAAGTTTGCCGTGAACGGTTTTACTCAGGTACTGGGCATCGAGGGCGGTCCATATAATATCACAGCCAACGCGGTATGTCCCGGTCCGGTGGAAAGTGACCTGATCTGGCAGGCAGCCCGTCAGGGGGCAGAGCATAAGGGCGTCACGCCACAGGAGTTTATGGACGATTTCTTCATTGGGCCGACGCCCATGGGCCGGCTGGCTAAGCCGCTAGAGGTAGCCAACGCCGTGCTGTTTCTTGCCTCAGACGAGGCATCGTTCACCACCGGCTCGACTCTCAACGTGTCCGGTGGTCGGGAGATGCACTGAGGAAACAAGGGGCTGCGCGTCGTCGGCGCGCAGCCCCATCTGGCGTCGGCGTGGTTGAGCCGATCGACCTTCGACTTGACCACCCCGACTCATTATTTTGCCAGCCCTCACATGAGCAGGGTGAACCTCACCGCACGATCATCGGCAAGAAAACCTTGAATTCGGTCAGGGCATTCTCCGCCGCCGGTGAAGGCATCTGATGGTTCCAGTCGCTGCTGCGGTCTGTGTCGGTGTTCCACCTGCGCGCCAGCGATTGAGCTCCGTCAGGCGCGGGCGGGTTGTCTCCCAGCCAACCCGTGCCCGATGGCGGCGACAACGTGCAGCAGCCCCAGCGCACGAAATCTGCGCCGGTGCCGGATGCGCTCGTCAGGGCTACCGCACCGCCATCGGTCGGCGTCCAGTTGATCCTGGTGCCCAGGTACAGCACCGATTGCATGGCCAGGCCGCTGGTCCCTTCGGCCAGCACCACGTAGCCGCCCGCGGGCAGCGTGAAACCGTTGGGGAAAGCATAGCTTGCCACCAATTGGCCGTTCTTGTAGGCCATGACCCGCCAGCCGGTCAAATTCACCGCGCTGGTACAGGCGTTTTTGATCTCTATCCAATTGACCGCGCCGTTGAACACTTCGTTAATCTTTACCGGCTGAGGCAGAGTGCAACCACTGGCGACCGGGCTGTAGGCCGAGAACTGCGCGTCCTGAGCGCGGTAAGCCCGCACGCGATAGTAATAGCGCATGTCGCAATTCAGGCCAGTGTTCTGATACGCGGTCACGTTTGCGCCCACTGAGGCAATTTCCTGCCAGTTGCTCGTCCCGTTGAGCGAGCGTTCGATGCGGAAACCGGTCTCATTGGTGGAATTATCCACCCAGCTCAGGTTAAGCTGCGTCTGCGACTGGGCCGCAACTGTCAGGCCTGAAGGCGCGGCCGGCGGGCCTTCGACCGCCGGGATGACGAAGGTGGTGATGCTCTTGGCTGCGGCGATGGTCGCGAGCAGGCCATTTTGCAGGCTCTGCGCGGGCAGGACGGCCACATTTTCGGTTGCCGAAGTGCGATAGACCTGCGCGCTACTGCCCGTGTTGTACGCTCTGAGGTCCAGCGTGAACGACGCCGCGCTGGTGTTCGGATTGACCACGACCAGGATGACCGATTGCAAATCCTGGCTGCGGAAAGCAACCATGCTCAGCCCGGCCGGGATGCCGGTCACACCGAGCCGCTGAGCGCCGGGGCGGACAAAGCGGCTGAATTGTGCCATCGCATAGAACCGTTTCGGGTAAAGAAAATCGTTGCTGGGCGTGCGCACGATAATCCCCTCGTTGGCATGGTTGGGAAACGGGTTGGGATTGTACATCCACCAGTATAGCCAGGCACTGACGTTGGCTCGCACCAGGTCGTTGGCGATACGTGCAGCCCATTTCAGGCCATCGTCTATGCCAAAAACGGCCGGGTCGTTCAGGTTCTGGCCGGTCCAAACAGTATCGAGGTCAGACCATTCGGTCATCCATACTTGCTGGCCATGGGCGGCGGCGTGCGCTTTGACGTGCTCACGGTAATAGTCCTGCTGAGTTGGGTTGGTGTCGCCCCAGTAGCCGTGCGTGGCGACGACATCAATGAGCTGGTCATGGCCGCTGGAATCGAGCACGTCGAGATACAGGTCGGTCTGCGACCAGCCCATCGCTTCCGGCGCAAGCAGTTTGACCCACGATAAGCCGCGGCTGTTTAGCGTGTCCCGCAGCAACGGCACAAAGCAATCCAGCTCGCTTTCAGACCAGACACATGACTCGTACTCGCAATCCAGGTCTGGTTCGTTTTGCGTGCTGAGCCACTGAATTGTAATTCCCCGGCCCTGATACATGGATATGTAGTCGGCGAGAAAATTGGCGTAGTCATCGTAATATTCCGGCAGGAGACGGTTCTGGCCATCCTCCCATTGGGCAGGAGGCGTCCAGGGCGTGGAATAGAACTGGGTGACGCCGCGCTGCTGAGCCTGTTTCATCATCCACTCCTGGCCAACGTTGTAGCCCTTTTGGGCCACATCCGGCTCGACTTTCGTGCGCAAGATGGACAGGCCCAGTCCAGCGTTGGTGAACAGCATGTCCAGCACTTCCTGCTGGTGCTGCGCATCAACCGAGTAGTATAGATGGCCGCCAACCCATGCGCTGGACACACCAAATCCAACCATTGTCTGAAATCTCTCTGGGCCAATGACCACATTGGCTAAAGCGGTGACTTCATCAGGGGGATCAAAAGTAGCAAGAGTTGCAGCGGCTTGCTCGGCCTCGTGGCCGGCCGCATGGGCCAGAAGAAGGGGGCTGCTGGGCGTCAACAGGGTGACTCCCAAGAACACAGTGAGTGTAGCTGATATGAAACGTATGGTACCAATTTGAACTGTTCTGGGTTTGATTGTTGCCATTGAGGTGGATCCTGCTGTCCTCTGATTATGGAGATCCGTCAATAGCCTTCCTTTCTTCACATAGGTTTGTTGATTCTGTTCAAAATTATATAAAATCTCCTATTGTCCGGTCAATGGGAAAATTGTACTAATAGATAAATGCACAATATGATTGACATATTTAATTAACATAAAGAGGTTTTACGTGAAAGGGAAGACAGAGGGGATTTATCTGCCCTGCCACCAATCCTTGCGGGAACGAGGGTCCATGAACGAGCCGCAGTCGCGGATGGCGACCTGGATTTCCGCGCTGCGCGCCCGTCCGACGCCCTGGCCGGCTCGCAGCGCGGGCAGATTGCCGCGTCCCCTGTTGTTCCAATACTGGTAGAGGGACAAGAGGTTGGGTTCGACGCAGATGTTTTCGATGTGCAAGGTGTAGCCGATCACCACGTTGTCTTCGCGGGTGTATTTGAGCGTGACGCGCTCTGTGCTGGCGTACAGCACCAGGACTTCGTAGCCCTCGCCAAGGGCATTCTCTTCGATGCTCACGCCGCCTGGCGGAGCCAGCAGTTCCGTGCCGATGGTGTAGCCCGACGATGGGACGCGGATGACCTCTCCTGGCGCAACGGCGAAGCCGGCCAACGTCACGGGCGGGTTGGTGATGGGATTGCCCCTGCAATTGCAGGCCCAATTCCAATCATACACCTGGTATACTTTATAGAGCAGCTCAGCAATGCCAGAAAACCGGCCACCGACCAGAGCAAAACCGGGCTTTGGCCTCTGATGGAAGGACCAGTGTCATGTTTCATGCCGCCATTATAGCCAGACGGCGCCTCCCTTGTCAATGGGAATGGGGTACTGGCTACGGCGCTCCCAGGCCTAGAAAATAGCGATGGAAACGGTCATCATTGGTGAGCTCCGGGTGAAAGGCCGTGGCCAGCAGGCGACCCTGTCGTGCGGCGACGACCCGGCCATCGGCCAGACGCGCCAAGACCTCGACAGCCGGGCCAACTGAGGCAATGACCGGCCCACGGATGAACACAGCATGGAACGGGCGATGGTCATCCAGGCCGTCGAGGGCGTACAGGGCCGGCACATGCAGGTCAGTCTCGAAGCTGTCTACCTGACGTCCGAACGCATTCCGTCGCACGGTGATGTCCATCACCCCCAGGAGCGGCTGTGCCAGGCCGCCAATATCCCGCGCCATGAAGATCAACCCGGCGCAAATGCCCCACATCGGGCGACCCGAGCGGGCGAAAGCGATCATCGGTTCGACCAGGCCGTAATGAACGGCCAATTTGCCAATGGTGGTGCTTTCGCCGCCGGGGATAATCAGCCCGTCGAGGCCGTCCAGGTCGCGCGGCAGGCGGACCTGCCGCGCCTCCACGCCGAGCCGGGCAAGGTGAGTCTCATGTTCCACAAAGGCCCCCTGCAGGGCCAACACTCCAATCCGTGTCATCTTTGCTCTTCCCGCTTAAAAAATTATGGGGTCTCAGGAAATTCAGGCCGCCATGTCCGCCGCCTCACCAACCGCGTTCGGCCAGCCGCTCGACCTCAGGTATGGCGGCGATTTCCAGGCCGGGCATGGCCTCACCCAGACCCCGTGACGCCTCGGCGATGATGGCCGGGTCGCGGAAGTGGGTGGTCGCACGCACAATGGCCTGTGCGCGGCGGGCCGGATTCTCCGACTTGAAGATGCCCGAACCGACGAATACACCGTCCACGCCCAACTGCATCATCAAGGCGGCGTCGGCAGGCGTGGCGATGCCGCCCGCGGCGAAATTGACCACCGGCAGCCGCCCCAACCTGGCTGTCTCCACCACCAGTTCATAGGGCGCGCCCATCTCCTTGGCGGCGGCCATCCATTCCTCCGGCGGCATGTTCTGGAGGCGGCGGATTTCACCCAGCACAGCGCGGGCATGGCGCACCGCTTCCACCACGTTCCCCGTACCGGCCTCGCCTTTGGTGCGGATCATGGCCGCTCCCTCGCCGATGCGTCGCAGCGCCTCACCCAGGTTGCGACAGCCACATACGAACGGCACCTTGAAATCCCATTTGTTGATGTGATGCTCCTCGTCGGCTGGCGTCAAAACTTCCGATTCATCAATGAAGTCCACGCCGATAGCCTCGAGCACCTGCGCTTCGACGAAATGCCCGATACGGCACTTAGCCATGACCGGGATCGTCACCGCGTCCATGATGCGCAGGATCAGCTCCGGGTCGCTCATACGGGCTACTCCGCCCTGGGCGCGGATGTCGGCCGGCACCCGCTCCAGGGCCATCACCGCACATGCGCCAGCATCTTCGGCAATACGCGCATGTTCCGGCGTGACAACGTCCATGATGACGCCGCCCTTGAGCATCTGGGCCAGGCCCGTCTTCAATTTGAGTGTGCCTGTCTGTGTCTCTCCCTGCAATTCGTTCATCGTTACTCCCTCCTGCAAATGGATTCCCTCGCTTTGGTATGAATATCTTGATAAGTTCGAACCATCAGTGGACACGAAAATCTGCGTCCACCGGTGTTCATCTGTGATGCGATCAGAGTCACACAATGGCGCGCGTCGGCGCGGGGCGGTCAGTCCAATCGCGCTGACGGGCCAGCACGTTCGACATCGCCTGACTCAGCCGCCTGATACCTTCACCAATGGCTTCGGGTGCAGCGTAGCTGAAATTCAAGCGGATGGTGTACTGTCCATCGCTCTCCACGCAGAACGCCTCGCCGGGCAGAAAAGCGACACCGGCTCTTCCGGCCTCGGCCAGCAACCGCCGGGCGGGACATCCCTCTGGCAAGTTCACCCAAAGGTAGAAGCCGCCCTGCGGCGCACGCCAATGTAAACCTGGCGGCCCGTAGCGACGTAACGCCTCGACCATCGCATCGCGGCGCAGGCGGTACGCCGTTCGCAGTTTGTCCAGGTGGCTCTGCCAGTCAGCTCGTTCCAGGTAATACAACGTGATGCCCTGAGCCAGCGTCCCGGTGAACAGATCAGTCCCCCGTTTGATGCGAGCCAGCCGCTCAATTGCAGGCCGGGGCGCCAGAATCCAGCCCAGTCGCAGACCAGGAAACAGCAGCTTGGAGAATGTCCCCAAATAGATGACGTGCCCATGCTCGTCCAGGGCTTTCAGCGATGGCGGTGCGGGACCGTCGTAGCTCAGCGCGCTGTAGGGGTCGTCTTCGATGACCGGGACGCCATATTCTCCGGCCAGGCGTAACAATTCAGTCCGGCGGGCCGGTTCCAATGTCAGGCCGGTGGGATTCTGAAAAGTCGGAAGCGTATAGATGAATTTGGGACGGTGACGGCTGAGCGCGTCTGCCAGGGCCTCGATGCGCATCCCTCCGCCGTCCAACGGAACGCCGATCAGCCGCGCGCGGGCGGCGTGAAAACGCTGATATGCGCCGAGGGGGGTGGCATTCTCGACAATGACGGCATCGTCCGGCTCGATGAACGCCCGGGCGATGAGGTCAAGCGACTGCGTGGCACCGGTAGTGATCAGAATGTGGTCGGGCGTGCTGTGAACGCCAGCCGCGCCCATCCAGGCGGACAGCCACTGCCGAAGCGGGTAGAGGCCCTCTGCGGGGCAATCGGCCAGCCATCCAGGCGCGGACTCTAGAAATTCGACTGCGGCCTGGCGGAACGCATCCACCGGACACAATTCCGGCGCAGGTACGCCGCCAGCGAACGAAATCACACCGGGTTGCGCCGCCAGCTCGGCGATTTCCTGTACCAGGGCGGCGTGGGGCCACTGCGGATGCACCGCGGACAACTGCGCCCAATTAATTGGCCGCACGGCTTGCCCGACGCCATCTTCCGCCCAATGCTGCGACACGATTGTTCCGCGCCCGACATGGGCTTCGACCAGGCCGTCGGCGGCCAGCTCGCGGTAGGCGTTGACGACGGTTGTGCGATTGACGCCCAGCCTGGCGGCCAATTCGCGCTCTGGCGGCAACCGCTGCCCAGTCGCCAGGTCACCCCGCCGGATGGCTTCCCGTATTTGGTTGTGTATCTGAATGTAGAGCGGTGCGTCCGACGCGCGGTCGATGCGGATGTCCATGCCCGTGTACTCCCATGCAATTGGATGACTCCAAAATACAGTATAACCCATCCAATTACCATTGTAAAGGGCCATTCACAGGCAATTGAAGCAGTCCAATCGGCCCAACCGTTCTGGGGACAATGTGCGTCAAGCCGGGCATGGCGGTCACCGGGGGGTGGTGGCCGCCTGCCCGGCCGGAGTGAAAAGCGTCTCTAAGGCTTGGTGATCATTGCCAAACGGCTACGCATATCGCGTCAGCGTTGGCGCGTCCTTGAACAGCGTGACGATGTTCTGTGGCGGGACTTCGGGCTGGATGTTGTGCGCGCAACTGAGCACCCAGCCACCGCCCACGCCCAGCGTCTCGAACAAATACTTCACCTCAGCGCGCACGTCGTCTGGCGAGCCAAACGGCATGACCTGCTGGATGTCCACGCCTCCCCAGAAGACCAGCCGGTCGCCAAACTCCGCCTTGAGTTTGGCCGGGTCCATATTGGCGGCGCGCCTCTGGACCGGGTTCAGGATGTCCACACCAATTTCGATCAGATCATTGATGATCGAATAGACTGAACCGCAGGAGTGCAACAGCATCTTGGCCGAGGTCTTGCTGTGCACCAGGTCAAAGAACTTCTTCTGGCGCGGTTTAATGAGCTTACGGTAGGTAGCCGGCGAGAATTGCAGCCCGTTCTGCGTGCCCATGTCGTCGCCGGTCATGACTACATCAATGTGCGGGCCAACGATGTCCAGGATGCGCGTCGCTTGGGCCAGCCGTACATCGAGAATGGCGTCGAACAGCGCGCCGGCCAGCTTCGGATCGGCAGCCAGGTCCATATACCAATCCTCAAACCCACGCATGTATTGGCTCTGGTGGATGAACGGAGCGGGCACGCGAGCGACCAATGCACAGTCAGTGGTGGCTTTGAGGCGCTCAACCTGTTCTTTCAGACCGCGCGTCAGACCTGGATCATGGGGGTCGGGCCAGGGGTAATTCACGATATCCGAGATGGTGATCTCGCCGGATAGGGGCGCGGGCATTTTCAGGTCGTAATAGTGTGCGCCGGGTGGCTTCACGCGGGTGACGCCCCACTCATCAGTCCATTCACCTGTTTCAGGGTCTTCGTGCCCCTGATCGTCCAGCGCGCCGGGATAGATGCCTCGCACGTCAATGTCCAGGGTGGTCAGCACCTCCTCGTCCACCAGTACATCCTGCATGATTTTGCTGACCAGACGCGGCTTGCGGGCGATGTGAATACCCATATACGCTTTGAGCTGTTCATAGGCCACAGCGTGGATGCTGCTGTCGGCGTGCGAGCCCAGGTCCATCGGCACGCGGTCCGCTTCCTGGTGATTGATGGCGCGCAGGACGCGCTCACGATGGGTCAGTTGTGGCTGCATGTTGGTCTGGGCCTCCATAACCTTATTATTTCAATGCCGGGCCGGTGGCTCCGGAGGTTAAGCCATCTTGCTCCGTAAGGCTTTGGCCAAAAATGCAATAGCGGCCAGCCCGGTTCCCAACAACAGCAGTTTCAGCCATTCCAATCCACCGCCAGTTACCGGCAATCGGGCGTTTATGGTATCCGCTGCTTCAGTGTCATCGGGCTTGTCGTCGGGCATTTCGCTGACAGAGAGCACGGAGACTGCCGTGTCCGATGTTAGTTTTGCTTTAGCTACGGGAGGCTCAGATAGTGGCACTCCCCCGGTCCCTTCAACAGGCTCCTCCGAGTCTACCGAAGCAACAAGAGAAGGTTCGTAACCCGTTTCAAAGGCCACTTTTTCGCCTACAGTGAACGTACTCACTATCTGGTCGGCCATGCTTTCGGCGTACAGTAAAGTCGTGCGGTTCACTGCCCTTTGGCCTGTCCGCGCTTCGTCCGTGACTTCCAAAGTCACCGTGGCAGTCATCTCTTCGCCGCTGTCCATGTTCCCCACATAGATTGAAAGCATTCGGCCATCGGCGACCTCGGCCTGGCCTTTGGTGACATCAATCCCTTTTACCTTGATAAACGCCGGGAAGAGATCAGTTACAATGACACTGGATATACCTGTAGGGAGGGTGTTCCGGACTTTGATGACAAGTCGAAAAATGTCGCCCGGCTGCAATCGCGTCTCATCTGCCGCCAGAGACAGATAAGCTGGTGGCCGGGGCCGTTTATCGCCACTATAGAGGCCGACGTTGAGAATGCTGTCAAAGCCACAGCGCAACGGAATGGCTACTTCATCTGTGTGCACTTTGAGATTCACTTGACCAACAGTCAAACTTGGTTTGAGCACGGCATAACCTTGTCCCAGGCCCCTAAAGTCATACCGCCCATCGCTGGCAGAGACTTGTGACACCTGATACCCGCCACCCTCAAGCTGCAAAGCAACTCCAGGCTCGTGTTGGTAGCCCCAGTTCATGACCACTCCGCGCACACCGGCGCAGTTCAAGGCCGCTGGAGGGCCTTTGCCTTCATCGCCACTGCCACCCCCATTTCCACCGGGCTGCGGTTGGGGGAGAGGCGGACGATCAAGAGGGGTATCCAAAGGTCCGGCACTTAATGTCGGTTGGACGAAGGCCAGCCCCAAAAGCAGGGCAACAGGTATCACGCTGGCAAGTTTAGGAATGAAAGACCGAATTTTCCCACGCATCGGCATCCTCCTTATCATCCATCACACAGCCCGTGAGAGTAACAATTGTTCATAATGTTCTCATGTAATCTTACTCCTGTTTTATGGTTTTGTCAATATACGCATGGTCAAAAAGCATACCATGTCACAAACTATTTGGCATGACTCATCCGAGGACGGCGACCCCCAGTAGCCTGTTCTCCCCTAACCGGCGGATTCAGCCTTATTTCGCCAGTTTCTGTACCACTCAGCCAGCTCGACAAATTATCATTCTCATTGGTCTCAGCTACATCGCCCACCGGCACAGGCCAGACATCCACAAAAGCCACAATCGGGACATGTTTGGACGGGGAGTAAGGCACGCCTCCAACGGGCCAGCGGCTGAAATTTGGGTCAACCGGGGCGGTTGTACTCAATGTCACCGTACCTCCGGCCGGCAGCGGGTTGGTAATGTGCCAGGCAAAACCGTAGCAATCATTGCCTGTAGGACATGCGCCTGATTGACTAAGGTTCCACCACAGGTCACCTACCGTCGGCGTGCGGGAGGGTTTCAGGTATAAGTCTACCCAGATTCCTTCCGTTCCTGGAGAGGCAGTGTCCGGTCCTGTATTGCGGACGACTACCTGCACATGGAACGGCTGTCCTGGATTGGGCGGCGGGCTCGAACGAAGCTCGTTTCCAATCATCCACTGGATGCTGTCAATGACCAGATTCACCTGAGGGCCATAGCCTTTGAAGACTGCCGGCAGATAAACACTTGCATCGTAAGGTTCTCTTACCTCGATAATGTCCGTTGCCCTGTTGGCACATCCCACAGAGTTGGTTACTATCAGTGTGACCGTGTAAATCCCCTGGCTCTCGTAGGTGTGCTCCACCACCTGACCTTCATCGGCATAGCCATCACCGAAATCCCAGCTCCACGACACGGCGCCCGAACCAGTGTCCGTAAAGGTCACGCTCTCTGATACGTTAACTGTTCCTGCGGGCTCGCGCTGGATAGCTGGCTGCGGCAGTGCATACACCGTCACCTGTGTTTGGGTTACACTCATACCACATTCTGAAATGGCGATCAGTGTCACGGTGTAATTTCCACTGTTGAGATACGAGTAGCTGGGATTGTCTTCGATGCTAATGGTATCGTCACCAAAATCCCACAAATAGGACGATGCCCCCGTAGATTGATTCGTAAAGCTCATGACTTCACCCAAACACACAGGCGAGCTCGAAGTGAAAGCAGCTACAGGCAAGGCAGTGACGGTGACCATATTGGACACTGAACTCACGCATCCCGCCGTATTGGTTACGGTCAGGGTCACGGGGTAAGTCCCCGCCGAAGTAAAAGTATGGGTAGGGTTCATGAGATAGCTTATCTCACCATCCCCGAAATCCCATAACAAGCTATGTATCGGCGGAGGGGTCGTATTCATAAAGGTCATCACCTCGCTGGCGCAGACAGGTGTATCCCAGGTAAAACTGGTTACAGGAAGCGATAAGACATTGACTTGTTGTTGTAAACTTGCTGCACAGCCTTGAGTATTGGTCACCGTTAAAGTCACGGTATAGGTGCCGGCGACACCGTAAGTATGGCTGGGGTTCTCCAACGAGCTGATAGTGGAATCACCAAACTCCCACAAATAGGTGTTGTCTCCACCTGAGGTCGAGTTGGCAAAATACATCGTATCTCCCACGCACACCGGCGAATTGACAGTGAAAGTGGGCTGTGGCGTTGGGTGGATGGTAACCTGCCGGCTTGTTGAATTGACGCAACCAGCAGTAGTGGTCACTGTCAAAGTGGCCGTATAAAGACCAGATGATGTATAGCCCATGTAGAGGAAACCAGCCCACACGTTGGTAATAACGTCACCATTTCCGAAATCCCACAGATAGCTCGAAATTGAATTGGTCGGCGTGACCACGGTCAGATTGGTAAAAGCCACGCCGTCGCCCAGACAAGCCGAGGAATCGGCACTGAAATCAACGGTCAGATCCTGGACACTGACGGTCTTCGTTGCCCAGTCGCTGCAGCCCAACGTATTCGTCACGTACAGAGTCACCACGTGCTCTCCAGGCAGAGTATAAAGATGGCTGGTTGTGCTCAGAGCTTCGCCCGATTCAATAACTCCATCACCATAGTTCCAGGTGTACATCTCCACCGTGCCACTCAAGGTGCTGGTGCTGGTCAGATAAACTGTTCCATTTACACAGAGTGAGCCAGGGGCGCTGTCGAAAGATGCCTGGATTCCCTGCACGGTTATTGTCACGGCCTCCGAGTCATAGCAGCCCGCTGTGGTAGTCACATACAGGGTCGCCACGTACTCGCCCGGCGTGTTGTAGGAGTGGTTTGTGGTGAGCCAGTTCGTGGTGTCAGATGTGCCGTCGCCGAAGTCCCATAGCCAGGCGTCTACTGTCCCGCTGAGCAGGCTTGTGTTGGTGAACCACACCGTCCCGCCGGCGCAGACCTGCGTGGGCGCGGCCTGGAACGAGGCTATAACGTCCTCGACTGCGACTAACGCGGTGTAGACATCAGTCTGTAAGACTGAGCCACATACACCGGTGACGACGAGTGAGGCCTCATAAATGCCGGGGTTAGCGTATTGGTGAGATACTGAATTTACACCAGACACTATGGGCGTCCCATCGCCAAAGTCCCAGGCCCATTCGGTGGCGGGGATGGAGCCGGCCGTGTTTGTAAAATACACGGTTTCTCCCCAACAGACCGGCGCCGTGTGCGTAAATTCTGCGGAGACCTTTTGAATCTGGGTACTCCATATACCGCCACCATCCGGTGTCACTTCAGGACTGGTCACCGTGTAAACGTGGGTGATCAAGTCTCCATCATCCAGCCAGGCGGGCACGGTGACCTGGAAAGAACGAAGAATTTCATTGGCTCCGTTTGCCAGCAAGATATTGTAGACTGGCCAGGTGATACGGCCAGCAGAATAGATTCCTCCATCCGATGCGCTGCCAACGACATACTCTACTGTCGGGTCGAGCTGTGTTTCTAATGTGAAAGGTTTGGTAGTGGCCGCTCCGCCATAGTTGCTGATCGCTAGAGTATAGGTTATGGCACTGCCTGCACAGGTAGCTGTAGGCACTTGCGAGAAACCGAAGGCGGGCGCACGCACCTCGGTCGTTACCGCGGGCACAAGCTCGCAGAATTCTTGTGGGTTGCCTGCTACCGTGCCTTTGAAGCATAGCACGGTATGGGTGAGAATGGTATGGTCAGCTATGGGTATGGCGAGCTGTAGAGCAGTTGAACCTGCCACAATATCGGGGCGGCTGTCGTCGGAGTCAATGAGCTTAAAAGTGGGATGTCCACCGGACTGCTGATACCACCACGGCGAGGTCGCACTGCCGCCCTGCAGGTTCTGCCCGGCAATCACCGTATCAGAAACAACGGCGAGTTGCCCGATGGTAAGAGCATTTGGATTTTGAATATTGACCGTATAAGTAAAGACAGGATTATCAGTATAGACGGTGACTGGGACAGATTTAGTCAAAGTTATCCCAGAGCTATGGGCTAGAGCAAGCGTTGGGCCGAAAGGCCGTGGCGCTATCCTTCTTAGAAAATCGAACAGGCTTTCGTGACGGAGTAGACCTGTCTGCGTGGCCGACTCTGTCTGCATAGCGGCCATTTGCGTATCAGGCTGAGTATCTGGCAAATCAAGTGGCAAGAATTGTGCCAGAAAAGTCACTATTAGAAGCAATCGAAAAGAAAAAAGAACTATTTTCGGGACGAGCCCACGAAGATTCCGCCAGGCATTTGTCCCTTTGTTTATCAAGCCCGTCGCTCGACCGGGAAGAGATTGGGAAACCATTTGTTCACCTCTTCTTTTTGCTTAACAGCCATATTACCGTGGCTGACACGACCACTATCACACCGAGAACAGGAACGACGAGAAATGTTTGCCCCGCCGCCTCAGGGACAGGAATCGGCAAGGGAGTCCAGGTCGGGGCAAGCGTTGCCGACGGTTGTGCTGGTACAACCGTCGGCGAAGTTTCGGGAGAATCCGCCACCGCTGGCGGGGAGGCCATCGGCATAGGTGTATCAGTTGGCCTCGGAGTCGGAGTAGGAAATGGGGCAGGAGTTGACAAAAGTAGAGGTTCATTGGTCACAATAGAACGAGGGCGAGGGGACTGGTCAATGAGCACGCTCACCTGACCTGGATAACTCAACTCACCCAGTTCATCTGCGCGAACGATTGGCAAGCCCTTTTTTAACTCTATCTTGTCTGAACTGCTTGGTGGGACTTGCACCACGTAAGTCAAACGGACGACACTACCGGGAGCAAACGGTTCCTGGTTGAGCCAAAGTAGTAGATTTTTCTGATTGACCTGTTTCTGAGTACTGAGCCAATTCGCGCCCTCCGGGTTCGAGAAATACAGCAGAGTGGCCTGGGGAGGTAAGACATCGGTGATCAGAATGCCGGACAGAATTCTATCCCCTTCGTTGACAATTCGGGTTTCGTAAGTTACCTGTGGGCCTGACGGAGTGTAATCTACCGTGGCGGTCTGTTCGACCCTCATTGGAGGCACCTGAGCATACACGACGGGGACGTTGAAAAATCCTGTCGCAGGCCACAGAAGGAACAGCAAATTCGAGAAGCAGAGCAGCAGGAATATAAAGACAATAATGTGGAACAACTTCCATTTCAAGTTCACACCATCACCTCCTGGGGGTCATTTGCGTGACGTTCCCCTTCGCTCAAAGGTTGCAGCGGGTCTTCTGGCCGTCTAGTCATTGCTCACCCCTGGGTCACGCAGCCGTTTATCACGGACTCAGGAACATACCTCATGCGCGATAAAATGGCAAGCTCCCTGACAAGCAACCCGCCAGCCCCAATCGTTTCAGAGTCTCCGGTTTGGGAATTCCGAACTCATCCCAGCCACGATATTCGTAGTATTCGTGTAGCATGATGCCCAACGGCGGGACCTTGCCCGCAGCGCCACCATCTTGTCGTGCCAGTGTAGCGATGCGCGGCGGGTTTACGTCATCCTTGCGGCTGATGCCCTCACGCACGTTGTACATCCGCTTGAGATTGTAGAGCCGTTCACCAGTCTCCATGTAAGAATCAACGGTAAAGTCCCAACCGGTGGTTCGGTTCAGCCATTCCACGTGGTGGTCTGGATTGACGCCACACCAAACGCTGAATTTGCACAGTTTGAGCGAGTCCATCATGGACATCAGGTTCTGAAAACGGGCGGTGAACACGCCTTTGCCCTCGACAGCGAAGCGGTCGACCGGCTCGGGATAGCCGAACTCGGCCCAGGCCGGCCCACCCTCGTAATCGTGCGAATATGCCTGGAGGTGACATCCACCGCGGTTGCCAGTAGCATAGCCGACGGCCAGGCCGAAGCGGGCCCGCGGGTCATGGGCCGGGATTTCCAGTCCTTTGACCTCGGTAGCGAATTCCTCTGAATTGTGGCCCACCTGCTCTGCGGCTCGTTTGACGCCTTCGCCCAGCAGCCAGCCGATGTCCGTCCGTCGCTCACCAATCCGGCGGACCATCTCAATCGCGGCCTGAGCGTCTCCCCAGCGCAGGGCCAGACCGTCGAGGTCAGCTTCGGTGAGAATGCCCCGTTCAAACGCTTCCATGGCCCAACCGACGACCGAACCGGTGGAGATGGCGTCCAGTCCGTAGCGATTGCACAGCTCAGTCAGCTTCGCTACAGCCTCGACCTGGTCAATCAAGAGGTTGGTGCCAAGCATGCCCAGGTTTTCGTATTCTGGCCCCGCCCCCAACACGGGCGCGAACGGCCCTGACTCTACTTTCACCTGGCGGCCACAGCCCACCACACAATGGGCGCAGTGGTACACGCCGGTCAGGATGGTCTCGGCCAGCGTCTTGCCGGACAGCTTTTCCGCGCCAGCCAGCCAGGTGCCGCCGCGCCAGTTCTGGATGGGGATGTCGCCCAGCGATTCGCAAGGCAGAACCACCTGCGGTGTGCCGTAGTCATGATAGCCCGGCGCGTTCCATCGCTCAATCATTTCGGGGATCAGCGGCTGATAGGCGTTCTTCAGGCCCTCCGGGTCGGCGATGGGTTGCTTCTGGCTGCCGCTGGCGACGATAGCTTTCAGCTTTTTCGACCCCATCACTGCGCCCAGCCCGCAGCGGCCCGCCGCACGGCCATCGCGTCCATCGGTGAAAACGCCGGCGATACGACACAGCCGCTCACCTGCCTGTCCGATGCACTGGACGATGGCATTCTTGGGGATATGAGGGCGCAGCGCGGCGTCAGTGTCGTAGGTATCCAATCCCCATATCTCCGAAGCGTCATGCCATATCACCTCACCATCGTGAAGGTGCACCCACACCGGGTTCTCGGACGCACCTTTGACGATCACGCCGTCGAAGCCAGCTCGTTTCAGCCGGTCGCCCCAGCTTCCGCCTACGTCAGATTCCCCCCAGATGCCGGTCAGGGGTGATTTCGCAATAAGCTGATGGCGGCCCGAGAACGGGATAAGCGTGCCGGTGAATGGCCCGCCCATGAACATCAGCACATTCTCCGGCGATAGCGGTTCGGTCTGTGGGCCGGTCTCCTCCCACAAAATCTTCGCCCCGAATCCGCTGCCCCCGATGAAGTCGCGGGCGAAATCTTCGTCTACAGGCCTGATCGTCGAGGTATGATGGGTCATATCAAGTTCCAGCAGTTTGCCAAAATATCCACCTTTCATTCAGCCTAAACTCCTTCCTGCGACAAAATGTCCTAGAATCTCCTGCCGAGAAACGAAACCTGTGCGCCATTCTGAGTCGGGGCAGCGACGAGCCATCACAATGCCGCGAATGCTTCAGATGCTTCGCAGGCCCTTGGTCGCGACTTAGGGTTTTGCCTCAGTATGACGGCCGCCTGTTCTAACCTCCAGCGACTGCGCCAATGACTTTCACCACGGCGCCGTCGGGCACAACTTCGTCCTGCTCCAGAATGCGCCCGTTGACTAACACCGCCACGGGCAGCTTCTTGCCCGTTCGGTAACGCATGAGAGACTGCATGGCAGAAAAACGTTCTGCTAAAAGAGCCAGTAATTGCTCTACGGTCAGCGAATCCTCCGTCTCCAATTTGTAATAGCGGGCCGGGCTGACTTCCTTGACCGGGATGTGAAAGTCTATGTTATAGCTGACCGCCATTGACAACCTCTTCTGAGAGCATCCTCGCCTCTTGCATCGTCTTCGAGACTCCGCGGAGAAAACCGTCAATAAGGTTCTGCTGGTATTAGCGGTTAGACTGGCACTAAAAATTATTATTAAATAATTGTTATTATACGCCATTTTGAGGAGATTGTCAATCATCCGCAGACTTTTCTAGGTTACCGATCGCGGTCTTCAGAGATGTCCAATTGCCGGAGTGCGGCGAGTTGGCGGACGACCTGCACGTCACGCTTCTGAACCAGCTCCGCCGGGTCGCGGGCCCGCCAGTCATAGAACCCTGCACCACTTTTGACGCCCAGCCGTCCCTGCGCCACGCTGTCCTGCAGGTATTGGGATGGCGCATGGTTGTCGGCCAGGTCCACCAGCAGATATTCGTGAATCCTTTCAATCAGGTTCAAGCCGACCAAATCCATATTCTCCAGCGGGCCGATGGCCGGCAACCGCAGCCCAAAGGTGAGCCGCGCGACCAGGTCCGCATCTTGCGGCGCAGCGATCCCCCGCTCGACCAGGTTGATCGCTTCCCGCCAGAGGGCGTGGAGCATCCGGTTGCCAATGAAGCCCGGCACGTCTTTCTCGACCCGCACCGGTATCTTGCCGATGGACTCTACCAGCGCGCAGACTGCATCCATGATGGAGTCGGGCGTGTCTTCGCCGCGGATCACTTCGACCAGCGGCATCAGGTGTGGCGGATTCCAGAAGTGAGCGCCGGCCAGCAGGTGGGCGCAGCCGGCCTGGCGGCCCATCGCGGTAATGCTCAGCCCACTGGTCGTGGTCATAAAGATGGCCCCTCGTTCGCGGCAGCCGGCGAGTCGGCGGAACAACGCGACTTTCTGTTCCATGTCCTCGATGATGCAGTCGAGCACGGCGTCGGCCTGTTTGTCGAGAATACCCAAATCGGCGCAGGGTTCGATGCGGCCGCCGTCGCAGGTTGCCGGGCCGACGTTCTCGTTCAGCCAGCTTTCCAGCTTCTGTGCGAGGGCCGGCAACTCGCTCAGCCGCTCAGGCCGGTGGTTCCAGGCCAGCACGTGATAGCCAGCCCGCTTGAAGGCGACGGCCGACGCGGCCCCCATCTGGCCGATGCCGCAAATGCCAATGCGATGAATATCCCGCATGGCCGTCACTCAATTCCTGGCGCGTTTGGGTGGCGCGACAGAAAGACCCGCCATACCGCCGCTAACCCGATATACCTCGCCCGTGATCCATGAGGCAGCCGGGCTGCACAGAAAAGCCACCATCTGAGCGATGTCCTCCGGTTCACCCCACCTGCCGAGCGGGATGGACTTGCGCACATTGGCCGCGTCTCCTCATCCCTGGAGATGTTGACAATAACTATTGTCTATAATTTGATATTTCAAAACTATCACATTATAATTGACCAGACAGTTTGACATGCATATTTTGCTAGAAATCGGACATTATACATCTGTGGGAGGAAGTCGGATGTCTCTCGTGTTTCTGGTCGTTTCCTTGGCGATTTCACTGTTGTTGGCACCGCTGTGTTATCAGGTGCAGGAGTATCCCGATCCCGTCGGTACTGCTCGGTTTGAAGGCAACAGCCCGTCTCACTCTGCCCTGTCACTGGCATCGGTGACACAGGGTGGGCCGCGAGCCGAAGGCGAAGTTGGCTCCAGGTCTCAAGTCGAGGAGGCTATGCCTGGCGAGGCAAATTTTCTGAGCGAAGGGCCGGGTGCTCCACCTTCCGGGTTGGTATCTTACCGTCCAGCGTATACCACTACACTTGAGGAAAAGTCGTTTTTGCCGCTGATCTGGCGGGCGCCGGTCACGTTGGCTGCGACGGAGTGGACGCAACATGCCCATGACGCGCAGCGCAGCAGCTTTACCGCTCAAGTAGTCCCGACGCCGTGGCGTTGGAAGTGGGCCTGGAATGGTCCGAACGCGACGGGTGAAATTGTCTCGGGCAAATTTAGATTGCCGCGCAATAGTCAGCCGGTGACCGGCGGCGGGCGGGTCTATATCGCCGCTGGCAGCCGCGGCGTTTACGCCCTCAACAACATGAACGGCACGGTCATCTGGGCGCGCAATCCGGGTGGGAACATCAACTCCACTCCAGCATACGACAGATACGGGCGCGCTGTTCGTCCTGTCCAGCAACGGCACGCTGTACAAGCTCAACGCGGCCAACGGAGCTACCCTGGCCCAGTTTGCCACCGGCTCGGCCAGCGACCTGCCTTTGCCGCCAGCCTGGTATGGGGGGCAGGTCTTTATCTCCATGGGCAACCGCGTTTATGCCATTGATAAGTTCACCATGAACCAGATGTGGAGCTATAACGCCGGTTCGCCTGTCCACACCCCGCCGGCCTATTCGCCCTCGCGGAATATGGTCGTCGTCGCCAGCCAGGACCTCTATGTGCATGGGATCAACAACGCCGATGGCAGTCGCCTCTGGCGGGTCAAGCCGACCCCACGCCGGCCGGCCGATTCTGGCTTCACCGAAGCGGATATGGCCGAGGTTCGGAATGGCTGGCCGGTCATTGCCGAGGGCCACGGCCTGGCCCTGATCAAGTATCGCCTGGATTGGAATGCGCTTTGGAGGTTCAGCCCCTGGCCAGGCACCAATGAGGCCATGCGCGCTGCCCTGCTCAGCTCGCCGGGAGAGCAAGCCCTCTACGCCCTGCGCCTGACGGATGGTTCATCGGCGTTCATCGCCCACGTGGGCCATGGCGGCTTTGGCGACAGCGGCTACCTGCCGATGGGGCCCATGCCGGTAGTCAAACAGTTCGCCGATGGGACGGAAGTGGTCTACACCGTCATCCGCGGAAGATTGTGTGACCCAGAGGATTCAACTTGCGATGGGCGCTGGGACTCGCACCTGGGCGAGATGATGTTGGATGATACCACTGTGCCAGGTTACCTGGCCGGCTATGTCCGCTTCATCCGCAACACCTTTTTCCCAACCGATGAGCAGGCGTATGTTTCGATGGCCGGCGATCAGCTTTTCGCCGGACATTGGGAAGCTGGCATTGCCCATCAGATCACTGACCGGTCGGCCAGCAGAGGGACGTATGGCAATCCGATTGTCACGACAGACCTGCCCCACATTGCCACTTCTCAGGATGAGGACATCTGTGGCTTGGGCTTCCAGGCAAGTCACTACTGTGGCGCGAGGTTATTAAATACGCGAGAGTGGCCGGGTGGATTCTACATTTATTGGCGCAAGGGCGCTGTATACGACGAGTACTGGAGCGAATACGCGAGCTGGGTGGTCAGCAACGACACGGTCTATTTCGTCAGCACCGATGGCGCAGTCGTTGCCCTGGAACACGGCGCACCGTCGGTATCAGCTTCGGGCGTGGTTGCAGCCACGACCAACCCAGGCGGTGAAGAACCCGCCACCGAACTGGATGTGGTCATCCCTTACACCCAAGCCAGGGCGTATGCAGGCCACGTAGTCACTGTCGAAGGCGTCATTGCCTACGTGTTTAATAACGGCAAATCGGTGCTGCTGGGCTTTGCGAACCCACATCAGGGTGCGTTCAAAGCTCAAATTCTCCAACGGAATTGGGGGGCCTTCCCTGCTCCGCCGGAGATGCTCTATCAGGTCGGCCAGCGGGTGAGGATTCGCGGCAAGATCGAGTGGTATCAGGGCGACCCGGCCATTTACGTGCACGGCCCAGCCCAAATTGAGACCAATTGGGATTAGAGAAGAATCGGCCGCTGTCTATGCCTCCTCCCCTTCGCGCCACATGCTCTCCGGCGCGCTCATGCCCATCAGGCGCAGCGTGCGGGCGAGGACATAGCGTGCGGCCAGCACCAGCTTCAGGCGCGCTTTGCTCAGCGGCAGGTCAGCCGGGTCGGAAGACAGCACCCGGCACTGCTTGTAAAACGAATGGAAAATGGCTGCCAGGTCTTGTGCATAGTAGGTCAGGTGGTGCGGTGCCAGGTCCTTGGCCGCCAGCTCGACGATTTCGGGCAGCATGAGCATCTGCCGAATGAGGGCCAGCTCCGGCTCAGAACGCAGCAGTGACACATCGCCGTCGCTGAAGTCGAGGTCGCCAGCCTTGCGCAGGATGCTGCAAATGCGCGCATGGGCATATTGGACGTACCACACCGGGTTCTCATCCGATTCCTCGACGGCCAACGTTAAGTCGAAGTCCATCTGGCTGTCGGCGGCCCGGGCCAGCAGGAAGAAACGCACCGCGTCTGGGCCGACCTCTTCCAGTACCTCGCGCAAAGTGATGATGTCGCCGGTACGTTTGGACAGGCGCACAATTTCGCCGCCGCGACGCAGAGTGACAAGCTGATAGAGATACAGGGTCAGCCGGGCGGGGTCGATGCCCAGGGCGCGCAACACGGTCTTCATGCGTGGCACGTGCCCCTGATGGTCGGCCCCCCACACATCAATCACCCAGTCGAAGCCGCGCTCGACGAACTTCTCGTAGTGATAGGCGATGTCCGAAGCGAAGTAGCCCGGCGCACCATCGGAGCGGATAATCACGTTGTCCTTGTCGTCGCCCAGCTCGGAACTGGTGAACCACACCGCGCCGTCTCGCTCGGTCACGTAGCCCCTGTCACGCAGGAGGCCCAGCACTTTTTCGAACAGCGAGATGGGCTGCCCCTGCTCTCCTTCGCGCGGCACGTACAGGCTTCGCTCCGAGAACCAGTGGTCGAAATGGACGCCCATGTAGGCCAGGTCAGAAGAAATGGACTCCAACATCATCCGCAGGCCAATGTCGCCCAGCATGCGCGTGGCAGCTTCTCGTTCCATGCTCAGGTAGCGGTCGCCTTCTGCCTGCGCGATGGCGCGACCCAGCTCAATCATATAGACGCCCTGATAGCCCTGCTCCGGCATGGGTACGTCCTGGCCCAGCGCCTGGGCGTAGCGGGCGTACAGGGTATCGGCAAAGTGCCCCATCTGCGTTCCCGCATCGTTGACGTAATACTCGCGCTGCACCCGGTAACCGGCGGCGGCCAGCAGGTTGGCGAGCGCGTCACCCAGAGCAGCGTTGCGGCCCGACCCGATGGTCAGCGGGCCGGTCGGGTTCGCGCTGACGAATTCCACCTGCACCCGTTTGCCCTGCCCCAGATT
>DAOTYC010000115.1:0-6662 GCA_034435095.1 Anaerolineae bacterium
CTACGCCGGCTGGCGTCGGCGGCCGCCAGCGAAACTCCAGGCGGCCTGGCCCGTTTACCTGCAAGCTGATGCGCAGGTCGTGTCGGCCGCGCGCCAACATGACCTCGCGCTCCAGGCCATCCTCCCGGCCCAGCAGCCGCGCGCCGTCCAGGCGCACCTCGACATCCACCGCCGCCGGCCCATCCACTGCAAAGCCGTAGCGGCCGTAGGTCGGCGCGGCCAGCACGCCCCGCCATTCGACGCGGAACGGGAAATCGAGCGGCGCATCCTGCGGCCAGACGAAGCTCAAAAATTTGTCCTGTCTGTAGGTAGCCGCAGCGATGTCGCCGCCTTCCTGGTAATAGCGTGCTGGCAGCCCCTGGATGCCCTCGATTTGCGCCCGGTCGATCAGGGCCAGAGCCATGAACTCTGGCCCGCCGAATGGTGGGCTGAAGTGGCGCACCTCCATCCCAGGGTAGTAGAAGCGGAGCAGGTCGAGCCTGTCCAGGCTTTCCTTGTCCAAAAACACCGCGACGCCCGCCCGGCCTGAGCGTTGGAAGGGCAGGTGCCGCGCCGGATCGAATGGCGTCTGTTCGCCCGCACGTGGCGCCAGGAACAAAGTGGTGAGGTGATTGGTCAATACCTCCGAGAAGTACATGTCATAGCCAGGGTCAAGCCGATTGATCTCTTCGGCCATGACCGTCTCTACGGTGGAATAGGCCAGCCAGGATGAATAGTTCCGTGCCTGCAGGTGGAAGTACGTGTAGTAGTTGCTCCAGCCTGCCCAGATCAGCAGAGGTACAACCATTATCCGGAACGCTTTATCGCCCGCTCTGGGGAATATCTGCAGGGTCTCCCGCCGCACCAGGGCCAGAGGCAGGCAGGCCAGAACGTAGACAGCCGGCAACGCGCCGATGGCGCGCAGCGATTGCGGCGCTTCAAACACGAGCGAGAAGATGCCGCCGCACAGCATGATGGCAAACCAGGCGACCAGCAGCGAGTAGCGCGGATTGGACAGCCGCCCCAGGGCGAAAGCCAGACCAAGCACCGCCAGGGCAGATGTGGCGTAATCCAGCATCGGTTCGCCGGGCAGGTTGTGCCGTCCGTTGGGGTCGCCCTTGTAGTTGAACATCAACAGGTGGGCCTGAGTGTTTTTCCAGAGGGCAGGCCCCCATTCGTTGCGGGGCACAGTCCTGAACAGCGACACCTTATCGGTGCGCGACCAGAACGCTTCAGGGTGGTCGGCGGCGTACTGAATCACTGGCGAAAAAGCGATGAGGCCGGCGACGCCCAAAAGCGCCAGGTTGACGCCGTGCTCTTGCCAGAACGCCCGGCCCTGTCTGAGCGCGTAATGCAGCAGAAAGACAATGATGACGAGAGGAAACAGCCGGAACGGCGCATAGAAGCACAGACCCAATCCGGTGAGCAGGCCGGCCCAGGCAAAATCAACGCGGCGATGTGTGCGCAGAGCGCGCAGCAGGAAATAGAGCACCAGCAGCTCAAACAGCGGCGTGCTGATCCCGTGCAGGGCGATGCGGCTGAAGGTCACATTCCAGCGCGACACAGCGAGAAAGAAGGCCAGGATCAGCGCGGCTGAACGGCCCACATACTCTCGTCCGAACAGGTAGGCGGCTACGACAGTGCCCAGGCCCATCAGCGCGGTCACGACGCGCAGCGATTGTGTGGTCGGCCCGAAAAGCTGGAAGGCGAACCACAGCAGGTACAGAAAATGCGCCGGCAGATTGGTGGAGGGAACGAATATGGGGCGATAAGTGGCGTCTTTCATCATCGCCAGGACGTGCAGGGCGTTGTCGGCCTCATCGTACCATGTGCCGAAGGGCCAGTCGTGGAAGCGATAGAAGCGCATGAACGCGCCGATGCCTACGATCAGGAGCAAGAGCAGGCCTTCGCGCCTGGTCATGACAGCCGTTCGGCCGCTGCTGTCCGCGCGAGGCGAGTCGGCGTCCGACAGGTATACGCTGATCAGGAAGGCCCCCATGCTCAATAGATAAAGCGCCCAGCCCAACGACAGGTCTGTTTCACGATGGAACTGGCGCAGGGCGAGCAGGTTGGCGACTACGGCGACGATGAAAGTGCCGGCCCCGAGCAGTTTGAGATCCTTCGCCCTCCCCTGGCTTTCGTCTGAGCTTGGGCGCATCGCAGGTGCTGTGAGCGGCTCCGGCGCTGGAATGAGGCCATTCCGATAGCCGCGCATGGCCCACAGAAACAGCCCGGCGGCAATGGCGTAGACGATCAGCGCGTCGGTCACCTCGCCGTGCCTGAAGTAGCCCTGCGCCATGAAAGCCAGCGCAATGGCTGCCAGAGCCAGCAGCCAGTTGGTGATGGTCGTTCTTACCGGCGCCATATCTCAGTGTGCATCTGCGGCTTCATGGGTGACTATCTCACCCGCACGGCCCACGCGGCAATGGCGCCGATGACGCACACCGGTGCCAGCAGGCCAAAAGCAGCCGTCCAGCCGGCCGTTTCGACCAGCAGGCCGAGGACCAGCGGCCCGATCAACATGCCGGCGTTCATGCCGACCTGGAGGATGGCAACGGCCATGCCGCTCAGCCGTTCATCGCCGGCCAGCTCTGGCCCAGATGCGAAAATGCCGGTGGGCACAAATCCGCTGAGCCAGCCCAAAATCAGAATCAGCGCCAGGAAAGCTGCCTCGCCCGCGAGTGCAGTCAGCGGCCACAGCGCGGCCATAACCAGCATGGGCGCGGCGATGATCCACTTGCGCGAGCCGATGCGGTCCGATAACCAGCCGCTGAACGGGCACGAACCGATGTTAAGCATTGGCACCAGGCTGATCAGGAACGACGCATCGGCCAGGGCCATGCCTCGCATGGTGTTCAGAAACGTGGGCGCCCAGGTCACAAAGCCGATGAAGGCAATGTTGAAGCAGCAAAACACAAAGCTGGTCAGCCACAGGTCACGGTTGCGTACCACTTGTCTCAGGTCCCGCGCAGTAACCGCCGGTACGACAGCCGAACGGGCCTCAGCCTTCGCATGGCCCGGCGGACGGATGAACAACAGATACAGCATGCCAACCGCGATGGCGTAGAGACAGCCAAACCACCACACCCGTTGCCAGGCCCTCTCGCCAGCCAACATCGGCGCAAGCATCAACATAGCGGTTGAACCCAGGGGGACCCACGTCGCCCACAACCCCATCGGCGCGCCGCGCCGGTCGGCGGCGAACCACACGGCGACCACTGTGGGGGCCACCACGGCCATCAGGCTGGTGCCTACACCTTCGATAACGCGGCTGAACAGGATGCCGCCGGCGCCAACGCTGACTGCACCCAGTGCAGCGCCAATAGCGACCGAACCGATGGCCAGCAAGCCGGTGACTCGATAGCCCAGCTTCTGCGCGATGAACCCGGCAGGCAGGGCCAAAATCAGGCCGGTAATCGAAAAGACCGACATCAATAGACCAGCACTGCCGACTGAAAAGCCAAAGGCTTCCCTCAAGAGAGGCATTACGGGCGGCGCCTTGAACTGATTGAGCGGCGCGGCGACACTCGCCAGGAGCAGCACGAACACAACCAGCCAGGCGTGGGTATAGTGATTGCTTTTCGCTGTCACAGTGTCAATTCCCTCCACACGTAGATGTGCCAATCAACAGCGTTCACGCGACGTAGCGATTATAGCACATTTCGTTGAGGTTGCCTACACGTTGGGGTGTACCCAAAGTTTATGGAAAGACGAAGAGCCTTCCTCTGGTTGCGATGGTCGAGATCGTTCGCTGTCACCAGAGGCGGACGATGGTGAGACGAGGCCGAAACAGCCCAAAGCCTGACCTCTTGCAGGCCTTTACGTGGCGGCAAGCTGTCAGGCTATGGTAGGCTCAGGATGGCAGGGCCGGCCCTTACTGCCACGGCGAGCGGCCGCAGTGCGTGGCTGCATAGGCCTGCGACCACCAGAAATCGCGCACGTCCTGCTCATTGGGGCAACGGCCATGTTCACGATAGAAGGCGCGCGCCCAATTGTCATACGTCCCGAAGGTGCCCCACGGAATGTGATACCGGTCCGGTATCACCGGCGGGGCGGAATAGCACGCGCCTGCCGGCAGTGCAGACCCGCTCCAATAGTACGGCTCGGAAAGCGGGTACGCACAGGGCGGCGGAGGCTCTACATAGACTGGCGGCGCAGGCAATGGACAGGCCGGCGCATAGTAGCCTTCGTAGTAGTAAGTCGGCGGATAGGGATACTGGATGTAACCATCGGGCCAGTAATAGGGGTAACCGGAAGGGTACTGGGGGATGCCCCGTGGTGCACCTTGATACCAGCCACCGTCTGGCCCCTGATACCAGCCATCGCTGCCCGGTGGGCCCCAGGCCAGCACGCCAGATGCCCAAACCAAGCCCAGAATCAAAACAACGGACAATGACAAAACACCACGTTTCAGAAGATTATACATGAATAGCCCTCCTGAGTCATTTCTCGCCACATCTGGTCAGTCTTCTGGGATAAACAACCCTGAATCTAATCGTATTATATCACGGCGCAGCAACCGTCGTCTACCGCTATTTGGCGTAGGTTGGACATTACGCCAGGTACAAGTTTTGGCTTATCATTGGGGAAGAAACACCGCCGCGTGTCATGGCGAGGAGCCCGCAGGGCAACGAAGCAACCTCAAGCCCCGATCCGGAGATGTTTTGCTGACCCTTCACTTCGTTCAAGGCTTCGGCTACTAAACTAAAGCCAAAGTGAAATCTACACTTCAGATTACGCTGGGTGCATCCAGAATTTTAGGCGAGTTAGCAGAAGCCTCAACCACGTCATGAGTCCCCTGAAAAAAGGTAGCGGGGTAGCGTGAAAAGTGAGATGGTCGTATAATAGGCGGCAATAGCTTTTGACAGGGGGGCGTATGTTTGTAGCGAACGACAAGCACCGGCAATTGCACATGTTTAGCAGCATTACCTCTTTGCCACAGGACGAGCTCAATTTCTTGGAACAGAGTTGGGCGGCTACTTTTTACCATGAAGTATTCTGTCGGATTGATGAGCAGATATTTGCGGTGCTGTATTCCGACAAGCCCTCGCGCCCCAACGTGCCGGTCAATATTCTGGTGGCGCTCGAGATATTGAAGGCTGGTTTTGACTGGAGCGATGAGCAGTTGATCCAGAACTTCTATTTCAACCTGCAGGTGCGCTACGCGCTTGGATTACGGAATCTGGGCGATGAGCATTTTGACCTGCGCACGCTGTACAATTTTCGTCAGCGGCTGAGTGAACACATGCAGCAGACGGGCGAGAATTTGATTGAGCGTGTATTTGAGAGTCTGAGCGAAGAGCAATGCGCGGCCATGGGCTTGCGGACGGGCCAGATACGGATGGACTCGACCTACGTAGCCAGCAATATTCGGCGGTATTCGCGGCTGCACTTATTGGTCGAGGTCATCCAGCGGGTGCACCGTATGCTGAGCGAACTCGATCAGGCCCGTTATGCGGCTGACTTTGCGGACTATGTGCGGGGCAGTGCCGGGCAATACGTGTATCGGGTGCGCAGTGAAGAGGGCGAAGCGCACATGCGGCGTATAGGTGAGTTGATGGAACGGCTCATCGTCGAACTGGCCGGACAATACAGTGAGCAACCGGTCTACCAGATGCTGGTGCGGGTGTTTGGTGAGCACTTCACGGTAACGGCCGGTCGCTTGCGGCTAAAGACCGGTCGGGAATTGAGCGCCAGCAGCCTGAACTCGCCTGACGATGTGGAAGCGACCTTTCGGCGCAAGAATCAGACCGAACACGTGGGTTATGTCGCCAACCTGACGGAGACCTGCGACCGTGACAATCCGCTGCAGTTGATTGTCAAAGTCCAGACGGAGGCCAATGTCACCGATGACACCAGTCTTCTCGCGGCGGCCTTGCCTGACCTGAAGCAACGCTTGGCGGTCGAAGAGGTTTATACTGACGGCGGCTACAATAACGAACTGACCGGCCAACTCATGGCGGAGTTGGGAGTTAACCATCTGCAAAGCGCGTTACGCGGGCACTCCGCCGCTGGACTGAGCTTGCACGTCTTTCAGGTGGAGACGGGAGCGGACGGCCTGCCTGAGTCGATGACTTGTCCGCAGGGTCAGTTGGCTCAAGTGGTTAGTCGGCCCGGTGGCCGCTTTATCGCGGCCTTTGCTGCGCAGCATTGCGCAACATGCCCGGAGCGAGGCCGTTGTCCGACTGAGTTACTCAAGAGTCAGCCATGGCGTAAATTGTATTTCAGAGCTTATGATCTGGAGATTGCCCGTCGGCGACAACGGCTCGCGCAGGACGGGGAGACCATACGGCGCATCCGGCTGGTCATTGAATCGACCATTGCCGCTGTCAAACGTCCGTTTCACTTCGGCAAATTGCCGGTGCGTGGCAAGTTTCGGGTGGCTTGCCTGCTCGTCGGTTCGGCTGCGATGACCAACTTACGCCGAATCCACCGCTATCTGAGGGCGAAAGCGACGGAGAATCCGGAAAAACCGACGGGAGGGTGGATGGTAGTGGCCCAGCAGATACCTTTACTATCGTTCTTTCGCCGTTTCAAACAGCTTTTTCACCGCCCGCCTGATTATCGTACCTATGCTGGCGCAGCATGAACTGCGTTTTTTCAGCGGACTCATGACGGGAGCGGGCGGTGTTTCTTCCTCCATGAGCGGCGCGACCACGCGCCGTGGGGGAGGGAGCTCAGCA
>DAOTYC010000116.1:0-16155 GCA_034435095.1 Anaerolineae bacterium
TGCGGCGCGATGAGGAGGTGATGCGCAGCGGCGAGACCTCGTCGGTCTTCGAACCGGTGCGGCTGCCCTCCGGCGAGGTGCGTGAGTTCATGACCATCAAGGTTCCGCTGCGCGACGCACAGGGCGCGATTATCGGCCTGGTTAGCGCCAGCCGCGACGTGACCGAAATCAGGCGGGCCGAAGCGGAGCGCGATGAGCAACGGCGATTGCTGCGGGCCATCATAGACGCCACACCCGACATCATCGCCTATCGCGACAACAACCTGGTCTACCGCCTGTGCAACCAGGCCATCTTGCGCCACAGGGGGCTGCGCATGGACGAAATCATCGGCAAGACCGACCGCGAGCTGTTCTCCCCCGCTTATGCTGAGATGGCGCAGGCGGAGGACCGCCGGGTCCTGGAGCAGGGGCAGCCTGTTCGTGTGGAACGTCCGGGCAATAGCGTGCTGGGCGAGATCTGGGTCGAGATCATCAAGTCGCCCGTGTTCGACGACGCCGGGCAGGTGACTGGCCTGGTCGTTGTGGCGCGCGACATCACCGAACGCAAACGGGCCGAGCAGGCCCTGGCCGCAGAGCGCAATCTGCTGCGCACACTCATCGACGCCCTGCCGGACTGGGTCTATGTCAAGGACCTGGAGAGCCGATACGTTGTCGCCAACCAGGCAATGGCCCGCGGGCTCGGCCTCAGCGACCCGGCCGAGGTAGTTGGCAAGACGACGAAAGATATCCATTCGCCCGACCTGGCGGAGATGTACCTGCGGCGCGATGAGGAGGTGATGCACAGCGGCGAGACCTCGTTGGTCTTCGAGCCGGTGCGGCTGCCCTCCGGCGAGGTGCGTGAGTTCATGACCATCAAGGCTCCGCTGCGCGATGCGCAGGGCGCGATTATCGGCCTGGTTGGTGCCAGCCGCGATGTGACCGAAATCAGGCGGGCCGAACAGGCCCTGCGCGAGAGCGAGGAGAAGTATCGCCTGCTGGCCGAGACGGCCAACGACCTGATCATCGCCTATGACCTGGAGGGGCGGCTCACCTACGTCAATCCGGCCGCCCTGCAACTCACCGGCTATAGCCTGGAAGAAGCCTTGCAGATGAACATCATGGATGTGGTTGCGCCGGAACACCTGGAAGCGGTGCGTCAACGGCTGGCCCGTCCAGCCGGCGGCGACATGGGCCGCTACCTGTACGATGTGGCCCTCCTGACCAAGTCGGGCGAACGCATCCACCTGGAGGTCTCTTCCACGCCGCTGACACGCGACGGCAGGATTGTGGGCATGTTGGCCGTGTGCCGCGACCTCACCGAACGGAAACGGCTGGAGGAGCAGTTGCGCCAGGCCCAGAAGATGGAGACGGTCGGGCGGCTGGCCGGCGGGGTGGCACACGATTTCAACAACCTGCTGACCGCCATCCTGGGCTACAGCGACTTCGTGCAGGCCGCGCTGCCACCCGACGACCCGGTGCAGCGCGATGTGGCCGAGATTGTCCGCGCCGCCGAACGCGCCGCCCGCCTGACGGCGCAGTTGCTGGCCTTCTCCCGCCGCCAGGTCATGCAATTTCGCCCGCTGGACCTCAACGAGCTGGTCCTGGATATGGGCCGCATGTTGCGCCGCGTGGTCGGCGAGGACATCGAGCTGGCCGTTCTGCCCGTGGCCGAGCGGGGCCAGGTGAACGCCGACCGCAGCCAGCTCGAGCAGGTGCTTATCAACCTGGCGGTCAATGCGCGCGACGCCATGCCGGACGGCGGCAAATTGACCATCCGCACCGCGGACGTCACCCTGCCCGATCCTCACTCATCTGCAAGACAGGGACCGGCGCAGAGGGTCGCCCCCCTCATTGGGGGGGCAGAAGAGCCGCTCCCGGCCGGCCATTATGTGCTGTTGTCCGTCGCCGATACCGGCTGCGGCATGGATGCAGAGGTGATGTCCCACCTGTTCGAGCCATTCTTTACCACCAAGGAGGTCGGCAAGGGCACCGGACTGGGGCTGGCGACGGTGTATGGCATCGTCAAACAGCACGGCGGCGACATCCAGGTGCGCAGCGAACCCGGCCGTGGGACAACCTTCGACATCTATCTCCCGCGCCTGACCGAACCGGCCGCTCACGCCAGGCCGTCCGCGGCAAAAGAAACGCTGCCGCGCGGCCACGAGCGGATTCTGCTGGTCGAGGATGAGCCGACGGTGCGGGCCACGCTGGCGCGCATGTTGCGCGGGCTGGGCTACGCCGTATGGGAAGCAGGCAGCGGCGAAGAGGCCCTGCGCCTGGTGCAGCGCAACCGGCTGGAGCTCGACCTGCTGGTGACCGACGTGGTGATGCCACACATGGGCGGCCGCGAGCTGGCCGACCGCCTGGCCGTCGAATGCCCGACCTGTGGGGTGCTGTTCATGTCAGGCTACACCAACGACGCCATCCTGCGCCACGGCGTGTCGGAGCAGCGGGCCGCCCTCCTGGAGAAGCCGTTTGGCCTGCGCGACCTGGCATACAAAGTCCGTGCCGTGCTGGACGGCGGGTAGAGACGTTGCATGCAACGTCTCTACCTCACACCTGGTCCAACACCCCCTCGTAGATGAAACGACGGGTGCTCTCGGCGATACGCTCCGGCTCGACCCGGCGGCGGGCCACACCAGAGTCCATGGCCGCCTGGGCCACTGCGGCAGCCACCACCGGCGGCACGCGGAAGTCCATGCCTGCCGGAATGATGTAATCCGGCTCGAGCTCCGCCTCGGTCACCATGCCGGCGATGGCCCGCGCCGCGGCGATCTTCATCGCCTCGTTGATGTCGGAGGCGCGCACATCGAGCGCGCCGCGGAAGATGCCGGGGAAGGCCAGCGAGTTGTTGACCTGGTTCTTGAAATCCGAACGGCCGGTGGCGATGATCCTGGCCCCGGCGGCTCTGGCCTCGTCGGGCATGATCTCCGGTATCGGATTGGCCAGGGCGAAGATGATAGGCTCCGGCGCCATCGAGCGGATCATATCCTGCGTCAGCGAGCCGGGCGCGGACACGCCGATGAACACGTCGCGGCCGACCAGCACGTCGGCCAGTGTGCCGGCCAGCTTCTGCCGGTTGGTGAGGCGCGCCATCTCGTCCTTGATCCAGTTCATGCCCTTCGGCCGTCCCTCGTAGATGGCCCCCTGCGTGTCGCACAGGATGACATCCTGCACACCCGCGCTGAGCAGCATCCTGGTCACGGCGATACCGGCCGCGCCCGCGCCGTTCATCACGACTTTGGCTTCGCTGAGCGACTTGCCCACCAGCTTCAGCGCGTTGAGCAGTCCGGCCAGCACGACCACGGCGGTGCCGTGCTGGTCGTCGTGAAAGACGGGGATGTCAATGGCCTTCTTGAGTTTGGCTTCGATGGCGAAGCAGCGCGGCGCGGCGATGTCCTCCAGGTTAATGCCGCCGAAACTGGGCGACAGGCGCGCCACCGTCTCGACAATCTCATCAATGTCCTGCGTGGTCAGGCAGATGGGGAACGCCTCAACGCCAGCAAAGGTATTGAACAACACCGCCTTGCCCTCCATGACCGGCAGGGCGGCCTCCGGCCCGATGTTGCCCAGCCCCAGCACTGCCGTACCATCGGTCACCACAGCCACCAGATTGCCCTTAGCCGTCAGCTCGTAGACGCGCATCGGGTCCTCGTGGATGAGCTGCGCCGGCCTGGAGCTGATCGGCGGCAGATACATGCCCAGCGTGTAGTGGTCCTTGATCGCCAGCTTGCTCCTGACCTCCAGCACACCCCGATAGCGGCGGCGCAGGTCAATGGCCTGCTCGGCCAGTGTACCGTGCTTGCCCGCCTCGGAGGGTGGCGGGACAGTCGCCGCCTGGCTCTCGTAGATGAAGCGGTAGGTCTGGTCAGCCACCTCCCGCGGGTTGACAGCGGCGCGGGCCACGCCGCTGTCGAGCGCAGCCTGGGCCACCGCCCGCGCGATGTGGGGCGCGACATCATAGTCCAGGATGTCGGGCAGGATACGCCCGGCGGACAGCTCGTCGGGGTGCACGCGGGCGGCCAGCGCCTCGGCGGCGGCGACGAGCATGGCCTGATTCACTTCGGTGGCGCGCGCATCGAGCAGGCCACGGAAGAAGCCGGGGAAGACCAGAGCGATGTTGGCCGTATTGGTCGAACCCAGCCGGCCGATGGCCGTCACCGCCGCGCCAGCGGCCTGGGCCTCGTCGGGCATGATCTCCGGCGTGGGATTGGCCAGGGCAAAGACGATGGGCCGGGCAGCCATGCTCCTGACCATCTCGCCAGTCAGGATCGAGCCAGCAGCGAAGCCGACGAACACGTCCGCCCCCTTGATGACCTCACTCAGTGGCCCGCTGACCTTACGCGGGTTGGTGAGGCGGGCGATGGCCCGCTTGGCCCAGTGCATTTCGCCCGGCCGATAGGGATAGATCGCGCCGGCGCGGTCGCAGACGATGACCTCGCCCGCACCCTGCGCCACGAGCATCTCCGCGCTGGCCAGGCCGGCCGCACCCGCCCCGGCGACCACCACCCGCAGGTCGCCCATCTTCTTGTCAACCACCTTGAGCGCGTTCTTAAGCGCGGCCAACACGATCACCGCCGCGGCGTGCTGGTGGTTGTTGAACACGGGGATGTCGAGCGCGCGTTGCAGGTGTTCGGTGATGGTCAGGCTGCGCGGCACGGCGATGTCCTCCAGGCACACGCCGCCGAACGTGGGGCTGACCGCGGCGATGGCGTCAATGACCTTGTAGATGTCGTCATCCCCGTCGCCGATGACCAGCGGCAGTGCGTCCACTCCGGCGAAGTTCTTGAACAGGATGCTCTTGGCCTCCAGGGCCGGCAGCTCAGCCAGTGGCCCCGCGCTGCCCTGGCCGTAGACCGCCGTGCCGTCGCTGACCAGGGCAATGGTGTTGGCCCGACAGGTATAGGTCAGCGAGCCGTTCTCTTCTTGCTGCACCGCCAGACAGGCCGCGCCGACGCCGGGCGTGTAGACCAGGCTGAGCATGGCCTTGTCTTTGACCGGAATTTTACTTTGTACGCCAATCAAACCGCGGTATCGGCGGCGATACTCCAGCGACTGCTCCTCAGTGGGCAGAGATGATGAATAGGTCATGGGACTTTCCTCCTTGCACGAACCGGTGCGACGGTGCTTACAATGCCAGGTTAGACCACAATGTGAAACAACATTCTAATATTGCGGCCAGTTGGTTCGCCCCGTCGGTGAACTGAAGTGGGATGCGAGTCGGGGGCGAACCTGGCCACGGGTGAATTGTAGCACAAGCGGCGAAAAAACGCAAAAAGCAGGAAGCCTCAATCGCGTCATGCTGAGCCGAAGGCGAAGCATCTGCCGAAGGCGAAGCATCTCGCGCTGCAGGCGTTGAGATTCTTCGCTGCGATCAGAATGACGAAGGGGGTTGCCGTCATGCTGAGCCACAGGCGAAGCATCTCGCGTTACGCGGGGCGTGAGCTGTCAACGGATTATCTGGAGCGGATTGAACGGATGACGCTGACCTGCGGCGAGAGTCAATCCGTTCCCCGAACCCGCTGACAGCGCGCCGCCCCTACCGCATCTGCTTGTAATAGTTGATCAGCCCGTTGGTCGAGCTGTCATGAGCGGTGACCGGCTGCCCGTCGGCCAGCTCAGGCAGAATGGCCTTCGCCAGCTCCTTGCCCAGCTCCACGCCCATCTGGTCGAACGAATTGATGTTCCAGATGACACCCTGCGTGAAAATCTTGTGCTCGTAGAGGGCGATCAACATGCCCAGCGTGCGTGGCGTCAGCTTCCGGAACAGGAACGAATTCGACGGCCGGTTGCCCGGAAACGTCTTCGCCAGAACGAGCGTCTCCAACATTTCGCCCGAAACGCCTTGCGCGACAAGCTCAGCCCGCACTTCATCGGGTCGCTTGCCCCGCATCAACGCTTCGGTCTGGGCGAAGAAATTGGACAGCAGGATGGCGTGATGTTCGCCCAGCGGGTTGTGGCTCTGCGCCGGCGCCAGGAAATCGCAGGGCACGAGCTTCGTCCCTTGATGGATGAGCTGATAAAAAGCATGTTGTCCGTTGGTACCCGGCTGCCCCCACACGATGGGCCCGGTAGAGTAATCCACCCACTGATTGTCCCTGGTCACACTCTTGCCGTTGCTCTCCATGTCGCCCTGCTGGAAATAGGCCGGGAAATATTCCATATACTCATCGTAGGGCAAGATGGCGTGCGTCTCTGCACCGAAGAAATTGTTGTACCAGATGCCCAACAGCCCCATAACCACCGGAATGTTGCTCTCGAAAGGAGTCGTCCGGAAATACTCATCCACCAGGTGCGCGCCCGTCAGAAACTCCTCGAACTGATCCATGCCAATGGCAATGGCGACCGACAGGCCAATGGCCGACCAGACCGAATAGCGGCCACCCACCCAGTCCCAAAACTCGAACATGTTCGCCGGGTCAATGCCAAACTCGACGACTTTGGCGCGGTTGGTTGACAGGGCGACGAAATGCCTGGCCACAGTCGTCTCGTCTTTGGCCGCGCTCAGGAACCAACGTCTGGCCGAATGGGCGTTGACCATCGTCTCCTGCGTGGTGAAGGTCTTCGAGGCAACGAGGAACAGCGTGGTCTCCGGGTCAACGAGCCGGAGCGTTTCGGCCAGGTCGGTGCCGTCAACATTGGAGACAAAGTGGACGCGCAGGCCAGGCTTGATGTAGGGCATCAGCGCGGTCGCGACCATCTTCGGCCCCAGGTCCGAGCCACCGATGCCGATGTTGACCACATCCATAATGGGCTGGCCGGTATAGCCGCGCCACTCGCCGGAGCGCACCGCCTCACTGAAACGCCGCATCTTACCCAGCACTTCGTTGACCGCCGGCATGACGTCCTGCCCATCCACGTAGATGGGCCGATTGGCGCGATTGCGCAGGGCAATGTGCAACACCGCGCGGTTTTCGGTATGGTTGATTTTCTGGCCGGTGAACATCGCCTCGATGGCGTCCTGTAGCCTCGCCTGGCGCGCCAGGTCGAACAACAAGGACATCGTCTTCTCGGTGATGCGGTTCTTGGAATAGTCGAACAGGATGTCATGAAAACGTAGCGAAAACCGTTCGAAGCGGTCAGGGTCGCGCTCGAACAGCTCCCTGATATGCACATCGCCCATCTCTGCGTGGTGGGCCTTCAACGCCTGCCAGGCCGGCAGCCCGGTCAATCTGCTCATCTCTACCTCCTCAGAATTGCGGAAAGGTCACCCCCTGATTTCAGGAAATCACGCCAACGGGATTATAATCCCTTTCGGTTGCCCTGTCTAACCAACCCCGAACCGCCGATGAACGCAGATATGGAGGTATCACCTGTGGTCGAAATCATCGTGGGTGTCATCGGTTTCGCGGCGGGTCTCGCCGCCGATTTCGCCTCGCTGCGGCGCTGGACTTATGTCAAGCCGTTCGCCTGGCTGGCGGCGTCCCTGCTATTGGGTTACGCCCACGTGTCCGTGGCCCTCAGCCCGGAGAAGCTCGCTTTGCCGGGATGGACGCCGTGGGTCGGCTGGCCCTGTCTCCTCCTGGGCGCAGCGCTGATGGTCTATTCCCTCTACCTGGAACTGCCCGCCGCCCAAACGTATGTCCGCGACACAGACGCACAAGCCGTGGTTCAGGCCGGCACCTATGCCCTGACCCGCCATCCCGGCGCGCTGTGGTACGCCTTGCTGCTCATCGGGCTCGTCCTGGCCTCCCGCTCAAGACTGGCCCTGTGGGCCGCGCCGGTTTGGTTTGCAATGGAACTGCTGTGGGTGTGGATCGAGGACAGGTTCATCTTCGAGAGGGTCATCGCCGGTTACGGCGAGTACAAAAAGACAACGCCCATGCTGATCCCTTCACGGGCCAGCCTGGCGCGCTGCTGGCAGACCCTACCCCTGCGCCGGTCGTTCACGGCGCGCCGGAAAACCGCAAAGCGTTAGGGAGGACGACCCTGCGCAGGCGTGGACAGCGCGCTACACCCCCATCATGCTGAGCCGAAAGCGAAGCACTTCGCCCGACCTGCCATCCGTGCCATCCTGCTCATCCGTTGTTCTCCCTACGGCCAGAATTTGCCGCAACGCTTGAACTGTGCTATACTGAACCGTTCCCATTATACAATAACCTGTAATGGAGCGTATATAGCACTCCTATAGTATCTGTCACCCGGCTGGACGAGAATGACGACCGCAGGATTTAAGGAGGGAAAGCAATGGCAACGGCTCGTGAACTGTTGCGCCAGGGGCGCACCGATGAGCTGTGGCAGAGGTATCTCGGTTTCTTAGACCTGAGCCTGGAAGAGGCGATGACCATCCAGAAACGCAAGGTGTTGGAGCATGTCGCCTGGCTGGCGCCCTGTGAACTGGGCCGCAAGATCATCGGCCCGCATGTCCCCAAGACCGTTGACGAATTTCGCGAGCGAGTCCCCCTGACCACCTACGCCGACTACGCCCCCTACCTGCTCGAGCGCAAGGCCGACGCCCTGCCGGAAGAGCCTCTTCACTGGATGCGCACCTCCGGCCGCGGCGGCGAGTACAGCGCCAAGTGGTCCCCTGTCTTCCGTGACGCCTGGGAAGACATGGGATATCGAGCTGCTGGCGCCATTGTTGTCATGGCCGCTGCCCGCTTCAAGGGCGATTTTCGGGTCCGCGCTAGGGACAAATTGCCATTCACCTGGGCGCCTCCGCCTTTCAGCCTCGGACTGATGGGCAAATCTCTCCTTGAAGAATTGCCGCTCGTGGCGATGCCTGCCGAAGACGTGGCGGCGAGCATGGATTTTCAACAGCGCATTGGCACAGCCCTGCAGATGGGAATGCGCGAGGGAATTGACCACTTCTTTGGCTTGGCCAGCGTTCTGGTCAAAATCGGCGAACAGTTCGCTCAGAACTCCTCGCGTCGCCGCCACTCCGCCGGCGGATTGCCTCACCCCAAAACCCTGTGGCGAATTTTGAAGGGACTGGCGCGGAGCAAACTGGCCGGGCGTCCGATGTACCCCAAAGACCTGTGGGACGTGAAAGGCATCGCTGCGGGCGGCACCGACACATCGGTGTTTGCCGAGCGCATCTACAAATACTGGGGTGTGAAACCTCTGGAAATTTACGGCTCGGCCGAATTCGGCACAATTGGCCTTCAAACGTGGGACCGGCAGGCGATTACTCCTCTGATCTATGGTGTCTTTTTCGAGTTTATCCCAGCCGAAGACTCGCTGCGTTCACGCGAAGAGCCTGGTCATGCATCAAAGACCCTACTGCTAGATGAGGTACAGCCCGGAGAAGTTTACGAGATTGTATTGACCAGCTTCAAATTCACGCCGTTCACCCGCTACCGCATCGGTGATCTGGTGCGCGTCGTGGCTCGACGTAATGAAGCACACGGCATTGATCTGCCACAGTTCACGGTGGAGGGGCGGTGGGACGATGTCATTGACCTGGCCGGCTTCACCCGCCTGACCGAGCGCACCATCTGGTACGCCATCGAAGGCTCAGGCATCCCCTATGAGGAATGGATGTGCCGCAAGGAGATGGAAAACGAAGACCCCGTGCTCCGGCTGTGGCTCGAGCCGAAAGACCACACCGCCCAGGTACCTGAAGTGCAGGGGGCCATCCACGAAAGCCTCAAGCAGCTCGACTCCGATTACCGTGACCTGGAGACCATGCTCGGTTACCACCCGCTGCGCGTGACGCTGCTCTCGCCCGGCACATTTCAGCGCTACGCGCTGAACCGTCAGGCCGCCGGCGCGGAGCCGGCCCATTTCAAGCCCCGCCACTTCGTCCACTCGGACGAGGTGCTGAACCTGGTGCTGCAGATGGACGCGGAGGGGCGGCAGGGATGACGTGATGATTGACTGGATTGGCGTCTCGGTTCCTCTCATCGCCTGTCTTTTCTTCATCGGCCTGACCGTCCTGGTGGGCGTCAAAGGGCGACAGAACCGCATGGCGCGGGCTTTCACCATCTTCCTGGCCGCCCACGTCATCTGGACGCTCGGCTCCATGTTCTGGCACCTCACCGCCAGCACGACCTGGAATCGCGTCCTTGTGACAGGCGTTGTTCTTTCAGCGGCGTCGCTGGTCTATTTCATGACAGTGTTTTTAGATATTAGCCGACGCATGTCGTTCTACCTCTATCTGCTGGCGATTCTTGTGGTGGTGGGGCTGACCTGGACCGGATTGGTCGTCACCAACTCATACATGGATCAAGGTATTGCGCGAGTGCGTCTCGGGCCAGGTTTCGCTCTTACACTTATCCTGACCGAGGGTGCTTATATCTGGAGCCTGGTCAAACTCGTGCAGCAATACCGCCGGGCAGACGACCCAACTTTCAAATATCGCATTCAGTATCTGGTGGCGGGATTAGCCCTCCAGTCACTGGGCGGCCTGGTTAACGGAATACCGGGCATCGGCCACCTGCCCATAGATATCGCCCTGACAGTGGCCAACGCCAGCCTGATCGCCATCGCCATCCTGCGCCATCAACTCTTCGACATCACGGTGACGGTGAGGCGTGGCCTGGGCTACTCGGCCCTGAGCGTAGGACTCACCGCCGTCTACCTGCTCATTGTTCTGGCGCTGCACAGCTTGCTGGAGCAGCTCTTGGGGGCGAACGCGCTGGTCCCTACCGTCCTCATGCTGTTGGGCCTGGCCGTCCTGTACCGCTCGGCCCAACATCCGGTGCAGGCCTGGATAGACCGTGTGCTTTTGCGCGAACGATACGACGCCCAGAAAATGGTCGAGGCGCTGAGCCAGGCAGCGGTCTCGGTCCTGAGCCTCGACGCGCTGGGCAGGCTGGTCGTCGGCCAGGTCATTGACACTCTGGCGCTCCGCCACGCGGTGCTCCTGATCGCCGACCGCAATGAAGGCGGCTTTCGCGTCCTGGCGCAGCGCGGCTATCCCGCCCCGCCCAATGTCGTGCTTCGAGAGGACCACCCCCTGATCGCATCGCTGAAAAGCTCGCCGCGCGGGCTGTACGGCGAAAAGATAGACACCCTGCCCCAGTTTCGCGGCCTGTTGACCCAGGAGAGGCGCGAATTGGCCGATCTGGCCATCTGCCTGTTCCTGCCCATCAGCTTTCAAGGAGAGCTCATCGGCATCCTGGGCCTCGGCCCCAAACGCTCGCTGGCCCCTTACCTGCCTGAGGAGGAAGGCGCGCTGCGCACGCTGAGCAATCAACTGGCGGTAGCCATCGCCAATGCCCGCCTGATTGAAGATCTGAAACAGAGCCTGGCAAAAGTCAACACGATGCAGGAGCAGCTCATTCAGACCAGCAAACTATCGGCCGTGGGGCAACTGGTGGCCGGCGTGGCCCATGAACTCAACAATCCCCTGACTACCATCAAGGGATATTCGCAAATGCTCGCCGCCGACGAGGGCTTACCCTCACAGGTCAGACAAGACCTGGAACGCATCGAAGGGGCCGCCGACCGCTGCACCCGCATCGTGAGTAACCTGCTGCAGGTCGCCCGCAAGCAGGAGCCGCAACAGGTCCTATGCGACATCAATCAAATCGTGCAGGACACTCTCGTCCTGAACGAGTATCGGTTCAAAGTTGAGGATATCCAGGTCGTCCTGGATTTGGACCAACATCTGCCTGCCACCCTGGCCGACCGGCACCAGCTCCAACAGGTTTTCCTGAACATCATCACCAATGCGCAACAGGCCATGCACCAAACCGATGGCGGGCGATTGCTCATTTCAACCCGTTCGCTGGGCGACCTGGTGCGCATCTCCATCTCTGATACCGGGCCGGGCATGACCCCGGAGGTGCGGGCCAGAGTCTTCGAGCCATTCTTCACCACCAAGGCAATCGGGGCGGGCACCGGCCTGGGCCTGTCCATCTGCTATGGCATCGTCAAGGCGCACGGCGGCGAAATCACCGTGGAAAGCGAGCCCGGCCGCGGCGCCACTTTCATCGTTGATCTGCCGATTCGCAAGATGCCCGCGATGCTGGAATACCCGCCCACAACGACGGCCCCACCTGTAGAGAAACAGGCGGAGCCGGCAAAAAGGCGCATCCTGGTGGTGGATGATGAACCCGACATCCTGTCCTACGTGGGCAGAATCCTGGAGGCGGAAGGCTTCCAGGTGGACACGGCACGCACCGGCCTTGAGGCTCTCGAATACCTGGCTCCACAGCGCAACAGAGAGTATCATCTCATCATCACCGACCTCAAAATGCCCGGTCTGGATGGTTTTCGCCTCTATTCTCACCTGAGGGCGGAAAGGCGCGAATTGGAGCAGCGCATTGTCTTCATGAGTGGCGATACCTCGGACGCGCACACCATCTCATTCCTGAAGCAGGTGGGCGCCCACTATTTGACCAAGCCGTTCGATGTTCAGACGCTGATAGGAGCAGTGTATGACACGCTGTCAAGAGCAGGCTGACTGCTCACCCTGGTCCGCCGCGAAGCGATACACTCCCAGATGCTGCCAGAGGACCACCCGCCAACGCCGTGGGTCTGGGTCGCGCCCGATTGTCCGGCGTTGGCGGAGCTCGACCTGGAGCGCGAGGCATATCTCGTCTCGCCGCTGGGCCGTATGCGCGTGCGCGTCAAGACCTTACCCGGCCTCCATCCAGGCGTATGCCTGTACCGCCGCGACGACTGGATGAAGCTCGGCGACGGGCCAAACCAGCTCATCGCCGCCGGTCTGACCGACCTGGGCGAGGGCGCGCCTTACTACGACCAATATGTCCGATTGGAGCAGTGATTTCACGCCTCGCTGACGTGAATGACCTCAACCGGACAACTGTCGGCCGCATCTCTGACGCAGTCCTCCAGGTCAGCGGGCACCAGGCCCTCGGCCAGGCTGTCGTTGACCCGATACTGCGCGGTAATCTGTGTCAGCCCGTCATCGCTGCTCTCTTCAAACACGGCCTCACAGGTCGCCCAACACACTCCACACGAGATGCACTCCTCGCGGTCTACAGTTACTTTCAATTGTCCAGCCATGATTAAATCCTCCTTGCACCAGAAATCAGGAAACCACAAAGACCAGCTTCGGAACCACGGACACACACAAATGGAGCTACTCTCCCTCGTCCAGAAGACGGCGTTCGCCCTGCAGGGCGCGGATGTCGGTCACGTCCTGCACCACTTCGAGCGCGCCCCGATACTGACCGGCGGCGTCGCGCAGGGCAAAGTAGCGAATGTGAATGAAGCGGCCGTTCATCTGAATCCAGAATTCGGCCACGTTGCGGCAGCCAGCGCGGAAATCGGCCAGAATCCGGTTGACGCGATGCACGCTGGCCGGCGGATGACACTTCTGCACGCTCCGCCCGATGACCGCCGGGGTACGTGTAAAAATGCGTTCCTCGCCTCGGGAGAAGAAACGCACCACATCATGCTCGTCCACGTATGACAGCTCCACCGGCAGCGCGCTGAAGATCAGGTTGATCTCCTCCACAGTCAATGCGCCAGTGTCGAGGGGCAGCGCGCCCTCTCCGGCAACGGGCGGCGTGGCAGGTTCATCTGGCTTCTCAGCGGGAGCAACCGGCTCCAGCCCGGCGGCTGGCTCAGTGTAGCAGTAACCAATTTCACCCTCTTGGGCGCGAATGGCCTGCCATTCCTCCGCGCTCAGCTTTTCGAGCGAAGTCGGGAACAGGATGTTCTCTTCCTTGTATATCATCTCACGGATGGCCTTGCTGGTCGGCGGCCATACCTGGTCGAGGCGAGCGGCGAATTGCGCCGGCGCATCGCCGGGCCCAGCCGAGAGCAACTCAGCCAACGCTTTCCAGCCCTTGCGGATGTCGTCATGGATGGCCCACATGACTGTCGAAGGGCCAGAGAAACCGTGTTTCTCCAGATATGGGAACAGAATGTTCTCCTTGCGCAAATAGTGTCGTTCATACTCGCGCATGCGGGTCAGCCTTTCGCCCGCCTTTGCCAGGTTGGCTGCGCTGGGGTCGGCTTTGACGGCCTCCACCGCTCTGTCCAGCGCATCAAGAACGGCCTCGGCGGCCCGATTTTCAGCGCGGAAGGTGTCTACCGGGTGACCGGCCACGGTCACCGGCGCGGGCTGGGCGTCCAGCGACTCGCGGAACACGGCCACGTGGACATCGCACAGCCGCTTCACTTCCTCTTCGGGGATGCCTTCGGCGATGAGGGCCTGCTCCATCGCCCCGATTTCCGACGCGCCGACCTGTTGCAGCAGCCGGGCGAATTCTTCCTTCACCCCCTCGACCGACCTGCCCTCATGAAGCTGTCGGATCAGTCCCTTGAGGATTTCCTGTCTGGCCTTTGAATTGTCAATATATTCTGACATAGCGAATTCACCTCTCCTTACCTGTAATTTTGGCAATAGATACGTAGGGCGTCTTGCATGCTGTCACACGCCTCCAGGTCATTCTGAGCTTCCCCACGGCGCGTGGACGCTCCGCTCACCGGGGAAGAAACGCCGCCCGGTTCCGTCATGCTGAGCCGAAGGCGAAGCATCTCACACCACCTGTGAAGCTGAGATTCCCTTCGCTGCGGATCAGGGCGCGGCTTCGGCGCCGGCACGCCTCAGAATGACGGGAGGAGCATAACTCCTTGTGGGCGCAACGGGCACAAGGCCCTATGCTACGGCCACCAATCCGGAGATTGCTTCGCCCGCAGCTCAGCATGATGGGAACGAAGCCAACACACACTCTCTCACATCATGCAATGAGAATTATACTACATCTGGCGCACACTGTCTGTGACAAAAGTCGTAACAGGGAAAAAGCTAACTTATCCCCAATCTTTTCGACGGGGCAAAAGGGGCGGACAGAAGGCTTCAATATGGGGTTGAAAAGCCGGACGATAGCGCTCTTCCGCCTATCGAGCGGGCTGCACTGCCTTCAGCGGGAAGGCGATCGTACCAGAGACGGCGCGCGTTCTGCCGGCCGGTCGCAGCGGTTGGTGGAGCTCCTTCTCCCAACGGCGAACACCATGCCGTTCTGGCTCAATTTCCCAAACGGTGGAACTCATTCTCTCGAGCAGGGCCCGGTCATTGGACGCAATGACCAGCGTTCCCTTGTAGCCTTGCAGGAACCGCTCAAACCACTCAATCTCCAGGATGTCAAACGTATCGGTGGGTTCGTCCAACAGCAACACATCCGGACTGGCCAGCAGCAGACCCGCCAACCAGAGGCGTTTGCGCTCGCTGGTCGTCAAAGACATCAGCCTGGCCGTCGGCGACAGATGCTGAATGCCAAGCCGCACCATCATCAGACGACAGTGCGGCCCAATGCCACATGAGGCATGACACTCCAACAGGCCATACCTGGGGTGGGGAGCGTCCATACCGGCCAGGCACGCAAACTGCCCTGCCACAACCGAACGGCCTTTGATCCGGAAATAGTCTTCCCGCGCCGCCTGGAACATGTCAGCCACAATCTCAGCAGTTCCGGGTACCGTCTGCGGCAGATAGCCAACCCAGGTCCAATCGGGCGCCGACACATAGCCACGCTGATAGGGTTCGATGCCAGCCAGAATGCGGAGGAGAGTAGACTTACCAGAGCGGTGTGGGCCGATGAGCGCCACTTTTTCTTGTGGAAACAATTCGAGGTTCAGGTCGTCGAAAATGCGGTGTACGCCAAAATGCTTAGAGACCGAGCTTAGCTTGAACATCGTTCTCCTTCTCCATTTTGGCAGGCGCAACAACGCGGGGGAGGCCTGTCGCGCTTGCCTATGCCTCTGGGGAGGCTCGTCCGATATGACACAACAAGCTATGGCAACTTCTTTGTTGCCATCTATTCGTGAAAATTATACACGCAAAATACAAAACCTGCAAATTTACATGTCGGCAATTGTGCTCTGTCCTCCAGTTGTGGTATAATGTCTCCTGTGAAACCAGACTGGTGATCGGACGATAACTGGCTATAAGGAGTTGCCATGTTGGACACATTACAGGTCTACGACCGACTGAAAAAGGTTATGAATGCCGAGGCGGCGCGAGAGATCGCCGAGGTCATTGGCGTGGTAGCAGAAGACAGGCGCCAGTGGGTCACTAAGGTTGAGTTCAACGAACTCAAAGAGATCGTGCGCGACCTGGCCCAGGCCCAGAAACGTACCGAAGAGCGGGTCGAAGAACTCGCCCAGGCCCAGCAAGAACTCGCCCAGGCCCAGAAGCGCACCGAAGAACGGCTCGAAGAACTCGCCCAGGCCCAGAAGCGTACCGAAGAACGGGTCGAAGAACTCGCCCAGGCCCAGCAAGGCCTCGCCCAGGCCCAGAAACGCACCGACGAA
>DAOTYC010000117.1:0-3051 GCA_034435095.1 Anaerolineae bacterium
TGCATGGGAGGTCGAACGACCTATCGCTGGGGGAACCTATCCTACGACGAAGTGGGTTCCGTCCGATGTTGTGCGCGATTGGCAGTCCGTCCCCATCCCACCCGACCTGCCGTCAGGGTCCTACAGATTGTCTGTCGCTTTGGTGCCTGCTCGACAGCCTCTCTCTGATGTCCCTGGTGAGGATGCCACAGCGCCGCGATGGTTCGAGTTGGCAAGAATCGTGGTGGCGGGACGGGCACATCGCTTCGATTTGCCTGAGACCATGCAGCACAAGTTGTACGTCAATTTCGGCGGCCGCATAGAGGCTTTGGGCTATGACCTCGACGGCTCGCACCTGAACGCCGATCGGCGCATCCTGCTGACCACGTATTGGCGCGCGCTGACCTCCATATCTGACAGCTACAAGGTGTTTGTCCATGTCGTCGGGCCGGATGGGCAAATATGGGGTCAAAGAGACGCCATCCCTTTGCAGGGCGAGGCTCCAACGACCGGTTGGCTGCCGGGCGAGGTCATAGCTGACCGCTTTGAGGTTTTCACACTGCCCAATTCACCACCGGGGACTTATCACATTAGAATGGGTTGGTACGATGAGGCTACCGGCCAGCGTCTGGCGGTGCTTGACGGACAGGGGCGAGAGGTGGGCGACTTCGTAACTCTTGACGAGAGATTCACTCTTGAATAGAATGGGAAGCACCTTACAAGAGGCCATCCTGTTCAGTCTTGTCAGGGGCGCAGACATCTTGCATCAGGTCTCGAGGTAATCTGTGTCTATTTCCACACGAGTGAAGACGTTCCTTGCATCCCGTTACGGTGGGGTCATCATACCTTTCCTGCTTTTCGTCCTGGCGTTTGCACCTCGCATCGTTGCGCTCAGCCATTTCATTACGGTGGACGAGCCGATATGGATGAATCGCGTGGCCCGTTTTGGCGTTGCTTTGCTGTCCAATAACCTTTCGGAGACATACGCGCCGACAATGCTTGACGGCGGCGGCCCCGGCGTCACCACCATGTGGGTCGGCTTCATCGGGTTGATTCTGGAGTATCTCAAGAACGGCGCTACAGGAGGGCTTGGTGCGTTCCTCTCGCTCTATACCGATGGACTGCCTGCGCCTGCGATATTGCCTGCGCTTAGGATCGCCACGGTGCTCATCACCTCGCTGACCCTGCCATTGCTTTACATGGAACTCAAAGGCTGGCTTGGCGCTGGAGTGGCCGCGTTGGGTGCGGTGTTGTTGGCAATGGACCCTTTCTACACGGCCCACTCCCGTGTGCTTCATCACGACGCGCTGGTCACTGCGTTCATGGCGCTCTCCTTGACCTTCGTTCTGGTGGCCCTGTGGCATCGCTTTTCTCTGGTCAGATTGGCGTTTGCGGGTGGGATGGCCTCTCTGGCCTTACTCAGCAAACTGATGGGAGGTTTCGCCATACCGTTCAGCCTGGCGATGTTTATCGCTGCCTGCCTCTGGTCGCCTGTCTTCCGCACGAGTGGGAATGGGGCGGGTGCTAACCAACCTGGATTGGGGCCGTTCAGTCGGCTGGTGACAGGCGTGTCAGTTTGGGCTCTCAGCCTGATCGCTGTGTTTGTCGCGTTTACGCCTGGAATGTGGACTGAGCCGCTTGCCCTGCTGAAGGCTTTGTTTCTCCGTGGAATGCAGATGTCCGAAGGAGGGCACTTTCAGTTCTTTCTCGGTGTTGTGAGCTTTGATCCCGGCCCTCTGTTCTATTACGTAGTATTACCACTGCGCACCACGCCTGTCAGCTTTGTGGGCTTGCTGCTGTCTCTGCTGGTGGTCACCGGTCTGCCAATACGCGCGCTGAGGGAATCAGTGCGGGACAGAAGCCAGATGGTGTTTGCGCGCCTGGCCCTCCTGGTGGTCATCTTTTTCCCTCTACTGCTCATCACGTCGCCCAAGAAACAAGACCGCTATCTTCTGCCAATATTCCCGTGGATTGATTTCCTGGCTGCTATCGGCTGGTTGACGTTTATCCGCATCTTGGGACAGTGGCGAAAGGTTGCCGGTGCAGGTGAAGGCAAGTGGCATTTCGGAGCAGCTTGGGCTCACGCGGCCCTGTGGATTGGCGTCTCAGTGTTCCAGTTGCAGTCTTTGGTGTATGATGCGCCTTATTATCTGGGCTACTACAATCCACTTTTCGGCGGGCCGGCTGCTGCCGCGCGGACTTTGCTTGTCGGTTGGGGGGATGGCCTCGACGAAGTGGGCCGCTACCTGGACAGCAAGCCGAATGCCCAGGACCTGGTCGTCTCCGCCGTCCCGGCTATAGGCCTCCGGCCGTATTTCTCCGGCCATGTGCTCGATTTTTACACCAACTATTCTGGCTGTTGGGCGGATTATGTGGTCACATATATCAGCCAATGTCAGCGGCACGTGCCCGATCAGGAACAACAACGCTATTTTGATAAGCTGGAGGTGGAGCACGTGGCCAGCCGTCACGGCCTCCCCTATGCGTATATCTACAAGGGTGCTCAGTGCAGCGATTCCCCTACACACATCGCTGAAGTGAATTTTGGAGGGTTGTTCCGGGTAAGTGGGTTTGACGTGATCACATCTACTCAGCAGATGAACGGCTTGCAGATTCGCCTGTTCTGGCAGTCTCTGGCCAGAACTGAAGAGGACTATACCTGGTCGCTACGGCTGCGCGACCACACAGGCCATCAGTGGGCGCAGGCCGATTTTCGGCCGATGGACGGCGCGCTACCGACTAACCTGTGGCGGCCGGGTTCTACGGTGGTCAGTGACAATCAGACCTTGGAGTTGCCGGTCGGTATGCCGCCTGGACGTTACACCCTATCCCTCCTGGCTTACGAGTTGGCGACGATGGAATCGCTTCCTGTTATCGAGCCGTCTGGCGACACCACGAAATATCTCGCGGACATAGGTACAGTCGTCGTTGCGCCGCCGCCCACGCCACTCAAGATCGAATCGTTGCCTCTGGCGACAAGATTAGACCTGGACCTCACGCCGGCTATCAGGTTGATCGGTTTTGCCGCAGGGACGGACGGAGCTTTTCCGATAGAGAGCAGCCCTGGTGAGG
>DAOTYC010000118.1:0-3550 GCA_034435095.1 Anaerolineae bacterium
GCGGCGCTGGCTGGCCGCCGCCGGGTGGATGCTAAGCTGCGGCCTGTGTCTCAAGCTGACGGCGGGGCTGGTTGCGCCAGCGATGGTTTTAGCCGTGCTGCTGCGTGACTGGCAAGCCGGAGGGCGGCAGGGGCGACCTGTGGCTGCCAGGTTAGGCGACGTGTGTTACAGTGGAGTGGTTATGGGCGGCGCATTCGCCGTGCCGATAGCGCTCTGTCTGCTCACCCACGAGGTAGAGCCAATGGTGGAACAGGTGATCACGCTCCTGTGGACGCAACGTGAACATTTCACGCCCGATTACGGCGATAATGCCATGTTGTTGTTCAAGTACCTGGCGGCCGACAACTTCAACGTCGCGCTCAACCGGGGGCTGACCGTATTGGGTTTGGCTGGCAGCCTGGCGCTGGCCTGGCGCCGGCCTAAAGACGCGCTGGTGCTCGGGCTGTGGCTGGCGACGACCGTTGTGGTCATCATCGGCTACGCGCCGCTGTGGGTTCATTTGTTCAGCCCGGTGCTGTTCCCACTGGCGGCAGGAGCTGGGGTTGGCGCAGGCTTTCTCTATCAGTCTTTCTACGAAATCGTCCGCGACCGACACAGCCGCGCCGCTCGAGCGGCGGGCCAAAAGGCGATCGGCATAGCGCTGGCTTTGGCCCTCGTTGGCTATGTTTACGACTGGCCGGCTATCATAGCTGAAAACAGCCGACGAGCCAGTGCGCCGGGCGGTGGCTTGGAAAAAACGGTGAGGCAGATTGAAGCCACAACATCGCCCGGCGATTTGGTGATTACCGATGAACCGTTGCTGGCTTTCGTCGCCGGGCGGCCGGTGCCGCCTGACCTGTGCGATTGCTCGGTGGTCAGGATTACAGTGGGCAAGTTGACGGCGAGGGATTTGATCAACGCCACCGAACGGCATCAGCCGGCAGCTATAGCCTTGGGTCCGGCAAGCCGGTTCGCCATATATCTGCCCGGCTATATCGAATGGCTGGAATCGCGCTATGATCTCTCCTGGACGGGACAGAAAAGGAGCCGTATCTACCTTCGAAAGTAAACAAATGGAATCTTTTCTTCATAATTAACTCATGTGTGAGGAGGACATGTCAGTTCGATGGGTACAACGTTTATGAAATCACCTAAGTTGTTTCTCACTTCAGAGTCGGTGACGGAAGGGCATCCTGACAAGATTTGCGACCAAATCTCGGACGCGGTTCTGGATGCGATCATCCGCGACGACCCAGACGCCAGAGTGGCTTGCGAGGTCGCCACCACGACTGGCCTGCTGGTCGTCATGGGCGAAATCACCACCAGTACTTATGTCGACATCGCTCAACTGGCCCGCGAAACCATCCGCGACATCGGGTATACACGGGCCAAGTTCGGTTTTGACTGCGACACCTGTGGCGTGATCGTATCCATCAAAGAGCAGTCGGCGGACATCGCACTCGGCGTGGATAGAGCGCTGGAAGCCAAGCGCGGCGAGATGTCGGATGCAGAAATCGAGGCCATCGGTGCAGGCGATCAGGGCATGATGATCGGCTTTGCCTGCAATGAGACGCCGGAGTACATGCCGCTTTCGATCTCACTGGCGCACAAGCTGTGCCGCCGCCTGGCCTACGCGCGCAAGGAGAAGATCCTGCCCTATCTGCGGCCCGACGGCAAGTCGCAGGTCACGGTGGAGTATAGCTTTGGCAAACCGGTGCGGGTTGACACCATCGTGGTCTCCACGCAGCACGACGCCAAAGTCAAATCGGAACAGATTGACGCGGATGTGAAGGAGCACATCATTGGGGCAGTGGTGCCGCCCGCCATGCTGGATGACAAGACCAAGTACTACATCAACCCAACTGGCCGCTTTGTGACAGGCGGGCCATTGGGCGACGCCGGTCTGACCGGCCGCAAGATCATTGTAGACACCTACGGCGGCGTGGCGCGCCATGGCGGCGGCGCGTTCTCCGGGAAAGACCCGACGAAAGTAGACCGTTCGGGCGCGTATATGGCCCGCTACATTGCCAAGAACATCGTCGCTGCCGGCCTAGCCGACCGCTTTGAGCTACAAATCTCGTATGCTATCGGCGTGGCTCGCCCATTGTCTATCATGGTAGAGACGTTTGGCACCGCCCGAGTATCCGATGATGTTCTGCTGAATCTCATCCGTGAGCACTTCGACTTGCGGCCAGCAGCCATCATCCGCGACCTGGACCTGCGTCGGCCCATCTACAGGCCAACCGCGGCTTACGGCCATTTTGGCCGCGATGATATCGATGCGCCCTGGGAAAAGACTGACAAGGCCGACCTGCTGCGCCGCGAGGCCGGCTTGTGATTGTGATTATGGAAGGGTAAAAGTGCTAGAAGAGCTGCTCAGACGTGTTGCCACGGGGGGCATTCACAGTTACACACAACTGGCCCGCGAGTTGGACATTTCGCCGGCTTTGCTCCGGCAAATGTTGGAAGATTTGGAACGGATGGGCTACCTGCGGAGGCTGGACAATGCCTGTGAGGCATCTTGCGCTCACTGTGAGAAAAGCCCGACCTGCGCCATTCATGGGCCGGGCGAAGTGTGGACGCTGACCGGTAAAGAGCTGCCCAGACACAATTGAAGGACAGAGAACAACAACGCGGATAAATGTTTCGCCGGCTGAGGAATTCCTGGTTAAGGCAAGATAAGACGACGAACCACATTGCTCAGCAATCGGGCTGCGAGTCCCCATCGGCGGCCCAGTTATTTAGATGCGATGAGCAACCAGGCGGGGCTTTTTGGGTTTTGGCTCAGCCGTTGATGAGGGGCGCCTTTCGCCGAAGGCGTGTGGCATATCAGAGAGGTCCATCTCTTTCAGAAGTTGTTCCGCTTGTTCGCGGCTCAGTTCGCCTTCATCTGCCGCCCGCCGAATTCGCGTTCGATGGACCTCCCTGACGGCCGCCCTGACCTTGTTGAGGTCGCCTGCCCGCAATTCGGCCAGACTCTGGACTGTATGCCCCTTGGCGAATGCCGCCTCCAGCTCAGCCAAGCTCATGCCCAATGCTGCCGCTATCGCGGAGTGTAATTCATCTCGATAGTCAGTGGGCGAAAACATTTCTGGTTACCTCCGAACAAAGGACCTGGTACCCTCCTCCTGGTAACTATTGTATCACCTTTTTAATTTTTTGTCTGTAGGGAAATCTTGACATTGTGCGTGGAAAAACTTAACAATTCAGGTAAAAAACTTAATGGCTTTATTTGGGAGAATCTACGGCCGGTGTGCTGCGGTATTTTACCCTTTTCGGCGGAAATCTCCGAACGCCATTCTGAGCTCCCCCACGGCGAGTAGGCGCGCCGCTCATGGGGGAAGAAACGCCAGTTGAACCACGATGACCACGAAGGACACGAAGAATTCGAGCAAACATTGATTCTCTTCGGGCTCTTCGTGCTCTTCGTGGTTTGAGATTCTTCGCTACGGCTACTAAGAAACTACCCTGCCGCGTCATTCTGAGGCGCGCCAGCGCCGAAGAATCTCAGCTTCACAGGCGGCGCGAGATGCTTCGCTTCGCTCAGCATGACGGGAGAGGACGGTGTTTC
>DAOTYC010000119.1:0-6635 GCA_034435095.1 Anaerolineae bacterium
GCCCCAATGGCTTGGCGAGGGCGTAGCCGCGGTCAGGTAGGTGGCGAAACAGGCGGAAGGCCAGGGGCAGGGCCGCCATAGCGAAAACTTGTACGATGAGCCACCAGACAATGACATGAAGCATGGTTGGTTTAAGGGCCCCCTGTTCTAAAACAACTTTAATTGCACAATTTGTTTCTCATCTTCGGGTTCGGGCTGCATTTGTAGCTGTGTTTTGAGATGCTCGGCCAGGCGATCAAATTGGCTCAATGTTTCGGAGAACCATTCGAAACTGACGGGTCGCTCTTTGTTCCAAGCTAAGCTGGCAGTTTTAAGCAGCTCTCCGACGAAGTGCAGAAAGAGTCTGATTGCACTGCCATTCAGGGGGATGGATGACAAATTGCTTTTCGCGTGTTCTAGAACCTCTGCGGGTGGCATCAAAATCGAATGATCCGTCCCCGTCCGTTTTCGGCATATCAGCACCAGGTCCATGTCCATCGCCTGTTTATTACGGACATGAGGGTTGACTTTATATTCGCTCATCACAGGGAAGAAATCCGCAACCACAAAACCGCTCTGGACGACTGCGTTTAGCATGGTCCACCAGGCGCGCCAGTTAGTGTGATGGAAGGTAAAGGCAAAAAGCCCTTCGTCTTTTAAGACACGGTGGCATTCCGAAAAAACAGCGCTCAACAGTTGCTGATATTCTTCTTCTCCTTTATCCAACCCTTTGTTGACGATGGCTTCTTGTTCGCTAGGCACATATTCAGTTTTGAAGTAAGGTTCATCGGTCAAACGGGACAGCCATACATAGAAGAAATTTGAAAGTTCGGAGTAGTGTATATTATCAAAGTAAGGGGGATCGGTGATTACAAAGTCCACGGAGTTATCAGGCAAATCTGGCACATGCCCCGAATCTCCACAAAGCAACATGGCACCACGCTCTGTCAATTTTAATTCCTCAAAAGTGGAGACAAAGGATGCTCCAATTTTCTCTTTTTTTGAATAAACGGTGAGGATTTGCCCGGAAGAAGTTTTGAATCTGTCGAATGGTCGCTCACAGTATTTTTTGGCTCTCACATAGCGGCCATAGCAGTTAACAAACGTGCCTGCCCCTTCGTCAGATACCCCCCAAACCGAATTTTCTACAGGCGTTGTCGTCAAGGGCATCGCGTGGTAGTTGAATAGATGGTGTAGTTTTCGATGGGGGTAGTTGTAAGGGGTCATCATGTTATTATATTCCAAAGAGTTTGAAAATACGGTGATGAAGGCGTCTCGGTAATCCTTCTCAGGTATGTTCAGGATAGCACGCAACAAGTAGTTGAAGGCCAGCAATTGTCTTGTGTTGAAGATTTCTCCATAATAGCGGTAGTTGTGCTGACGCCATCTAACAGAAGATGATCCCTCAGCAATCCTTTGTTCCGGGATGATCAGTTTGTGCTTAGTCGCTTCAAATTCTTTTTCTAAAGCCTCCAGCCTTTCAAGGTCTGGGGCATCAGGCGACTTATAGAGCCTCTCTTTACATCGAGGACACCAATACTCTATCGCAATAAGCTTTTCTTCCAACTTTTGTCCATTTCCCAGGGTCTCGATTAAAGAGATCTTCTGACGGCCGCATGTGTGACAATCGTAATATCCGTTGTCGTAGGTTCCATTCTGAGGGTCGAAACTCGTAAGGCATTGGCCGCAGTTCACGTAGCTTCTGTCGGAACAAGGGTTCAGCGCAAAGCAGGTGGGACAAAAAACATCGGCGGGATTATTCTGCGACAAAGGCTTCGTGCGACTTCGTCCCTCGTTCAAAAAGGTTCTCTTGTATAGAAATACTTTCTCACCACAATGGGGGCACAGTACATAGCGGACCCAAAAAGCATACAGAGTATCACTTTGATCGTTGCCACACGAGCTGCACGTGGTACGATAAAGCATTTTGATGCGCTGCCCTGCCTGTTGCTCGAGGAACTGGAAGTAATTGTTGAGTTTCCTTAAGTCTATTTGTTTCAGGGCTTCCCGCACGATCCAGTATGATACAGGGTTTACGTCACAGCCGACGACTCTGGCTCCAAGTCGGTTGCCTTCTATCAGGGTGGTGCCTCCTCCCATAAAGGGATCGAAGATAATCGTATGGTTCAAGTCATGGCTCTCGAAATACGCGCTAAGTTCTGAGACTGTTTTGTTCTGTCCCAGGGGAGCAAACAGAGAACTTCTCAGCTCGGGCTTACAGGCGAGCAAGATAATCGAGCGAAACAATGCACCGGGACGCCGGGCCCACCACTTGTGAAGCGAATATACCGGGCGATAATGCTGGCGTTTGCCCGATTCAACTTGCGAGAGCTCGCTGATTACATCCTCGAAGTCGGGGTTTTGTATGAACCTATCATCCGTTAATCCCACTGTATCTTGCCCTCAATCCAGAAAGGAGAAGATGGAACCGATATTTGGTCATAACATCTGCTGCGGAAGAATTCTCCGAAAGTGCGACTGAACGGAAATTCATTGGTGAACTCTGCTCTCAGGCTTGACAGCAATGTGTTGCCTAGCTCGCTGGCGAATTCTCCGCGCAAGGCTCTTTCGTACCAGTCAGTCAGCTGACTCTGAATTACGATACCCTGAATACGGCTGGTTGCCCCAATTTGGCTACATACTTTCTCTATAATTTCTTTTTCGCCATCTTTACAAACGATGATAATTCGGTCGGCTGTAACATTTTCACAAATATCCTCGGCCAGTTCATCTGTAAGAGTGACGTGTTTTACCTGAACTGCCGCACCGAAATTGGCCCATATGTCTACCCCCCGATCGGCGGCATTTGTAACTCCTGCACGGTACAGGCTGGCTTTAATGCTAAATTCGGGGTTGTTGGAATCTATTCCCAAAACCAGTTGCGTAAAATCCTCAAACGCCTTCAGGATGTCCATTCTGGCAGGATCTATCTTGAGGCGGACTTGTACACGCAAATGTGTGACTAACGTATTGAACAAAGCATATACCACTATTTCGAAAGCTTTGTCAATGCTGCGTTTTATGCCAGGGTCGCGTTCAAACTCGGCGAGAAATGCCGCGAGATCGAATTCTTCTGGAGTGGCGCTCTGTAGCATTTCAGCCAGCCGGACAATCTTTTGTTGGCGCATCCAGAACTGTTGGTAGATATAACGCTCCACAACACCTTCAACGTTGGCTTCGGCCAGAACCGCAAGTGTTACCGGAGGTATAGCGTTGGGTTCAAAAACGTTGTCTTGGTACTTCTGAGAGGATGTCGAAACCTGGTCTAACAGTAGTTTTGTTATCTCATCACGCCAATTCTTAGAGCGGTTTCGGTAACTTTCAAGATTATGCCGGACGTCATCAATGGTTAGAATCCCTTGTCGCACCTTATAAAGAATCTCTGCGATTTGGATCGGCTTGTATAGATGGACTCGCTGCTTTCGTATCAGTCTATCTAAGGCTTGTTTAGCAGCCAAGACCTCGCTTTGGTTCAATTCAAAGTGCCCCTGGTTCATAGCCTACAACTTGTCCATTATTGGATTTATTATTGGATTTGCTATGTGGCATGTAGCTCTTCAGGGATGATCGTACCACACAAGCGTCAGAAATGACAAATCACAAGGGGAACTGACTTGATAAGGGAGGTAAGCCTGCGCAGCCGGCGGCAGACGCGTCGAAGCGCGCACCACAAGCGTATGCGTCGGCTCGTGGTACGCGCTTCAAGGTGTGTGGTTCTGGTCGTTACGGCTCGATGATGATCTTGCCACTGGCTGAGGCGTTCTTGCCCAGCTCGAAGGCCTCATGGATGCGGTCCAACGGGAAGCGATGGGTGACTACCTGGGTCAGGTCAACCAGCCGCCGGCCCATGAAGTCCAGCGTTTTGGGGAAGAAGAATGGGCTGTCGCACGAACCATAGATGGTGGTCGCCTTCCAGATGGCCATGCCAATCTCGATGGGGACTTTGCGTCCCACGCTCTGGCCGACGAGCACAATGCGAGCTTGCTTGCCCACGATGTCAATGCTGTCCGCCAGGGCCGCGTCCGAGCCGGAGCATTCCAGCACGAGCGTCGCGCCGCGGCCGCCGGTCTCGTCCATGATCTGCTCTTTGTAACCCGGCGTGGGGTCAATCGCCACGTCTGCGCCGAGCTTCCTGGTCATGTCACGCCGATAGGGGATGGGCTCGACGACAATCACGCGTGCGCCAGACGCCTGGCATTCCAACATGCTCAGCAGGCCAATGGGCCCCGCGCCAAAGACGACCACGCGGTCATGCGGCGCCACGCTCCCGCCGCCGCCCCAGATGCCATGATAGGCGACCGAGGCCGGCTCGATCAAAGCCGCCTCTTCGAAGCCCACCGACCTGGGCACTACGTGCAGGCGAGCCTCTTTGGTGCACACATATTCGGCAAACCCGCCGGGCGTGTCCCAGGTGAAACCATAGTATTCTGGCTGGATGCACATCACGCCAGCCATGCCGTCGCGGCAGTTCGGGCAGACGCCGCAGGGGATGAAGGGTTCGCCCACCACTTTGTCGCCTGCTTTGATTGATCTGATTTCCTTGCCGACCTCCAGCACCTCGCCGGACCACTCGTGGCCGGGGATGAATGGGAACGTGCCCTCGTTGTTCTTGCCTTCCCACATGTGGACATCCGTGCCGCAGACTCCGGATGCCCGGACGCGGATTAAGACCTCGTTGGCCTTTGGCTTCGGATCGGGAAGCTCCTCCAGCCTCAAATCGCCGACGCCGCGCAACACTGCTGCTTTCATTAGCTTGTTCCTCCTTCAGGATAAGATTTGGTGACCTTGGACTTTTCTGCTCAGCACTTCCGTAGCGGCAGCCACGATGTGCGGGACATCCATTTCATACTTCTGAATCAACCAGTCAAACTCTCCCGCATCGCCGAACTGGTCTTTCACGCCGATGCGTTTGAGCGGTGTGGGGAACTGTTCGCCGAGGAGCTCGGCGACCGCTCCGCCCAGTCCGCCGATGACGCTGTGATCCTCGATGGTGACCACAGCACCCGTTTCTTGCGCACAGCGCAAAATCGTCTCTTCGTCGAGGGGTTTGAGCGTGCGCACATTGACCACCCGGGCGCGAATGCCCTGCGAGGCCAGCCTGGCATGGGCTTCGAGAGCCAGTGGGACCATGACGCCGGCGGCGACGAGGGTCAGGTCGTCACCTGGGCGGAGTATGGCCGCCCGGCCAATCTCGAACGGCGGCTGGGCTTCGTCGGTCAGGAGCGGCAGGTCGCCGCGCACGCTGCGGATGTACACCGGGCCCACATGCCTGGCCGCTGCCCGCACCGCTTCGCGCATCTCCCGGCAGTCCGCCGGCTCCAGGATGACCATGTTCGGGAAGGAGCGCAGGATAGCCACATCTTCCAAGGACTGGTGAGTAGGGCCATTGGTGCCGGTGGTAAATCCCGAATACAGGCCATAGAGCTTCACGTTCATGTCCATAAACGCCACGGCCATCCACACCTGATCAGCGCAGCGCCGGCTGAGCAGCACGGCGAACGTGTCCACGAATGGGATGAGGCCCATATCGGACAGACCGGCGGCAATGCCTACGGCGTTCTGCTCCGCGACACCCACGTCAATCACCCGGTCGGGGTAGCGAGCCTGTACGGGCGCAGTCCCCGCCGATTTGATGAGGTCGGCTTCCACCAGCACGATAGGCAATCCTTCGTCCATCAGTTCAAGCAAAGTCTCGGCGTAGGCAGCGCGGGTGGTGTCGCTGAACAGCGACGCTTTGTCGCGCCGCATCTCCTCGTGCAGAGTGTCTGATTGTTGAACTTTTCGATTATCGCTGGACCGATTCATACAACCTCCCCCAGTTCAACCAAGGCCAGGCGGGCCTCCTCCGGTGAAAGCGCTTTGTTGTGCCACTGCACCTTGCCGGCGGTAAACGACAGGCCATGTCCCTTTTCGGTGTGGGCGATGATGGCCGTCGGCTGACCCGACCAGGCCGCGGCCAGGTCGTAAGCACGCAACAACTGGCCGACATCGTGGCCGTTCACTTCGAGCACATGCCAGCCAAAATCGCGCCATTTCGCTGCCAGCGGCTCGACCGGCATGACTTCCTCGCTTGGGCCGTCAACCTGGAGCTTGTTGCGGTCGATGATGGCCGTCAGGTTATCAAGCCGATACTTGGCTGCGGCCATGGCGGCCTCCCAGGTTTGCCCAGCCTGCTGTTCGCCGTCGCTGAGGACGGCGTAGACGCGGGCGGGCTTGCCGGTCAGCCGCGCGCCCAGCGCCATGCCGACGGCGATGGAGAGGCCCTGCCCCAACATGCCGGCGCTGATGTCACAGGCCCGTAGCTTAACACGGTCTACGTGCTTAGAGAGGCGCGTGCCAGGTTTGTCCAGGGTGTAGAGCTCCGCTGTATCAATGTAACCTCTCAACGCCAGGACGCTATAGAGCGCCGGGCCGGCATGTCCTTTGGACAGCAGAATGCGGTCGCGGTCCGGCCAGCACGGATCTGCGGGGTTGACGCGCGCCTGACGGAAGTACAACGTGACCAATATCTCCACACAGGACATCGAGCCACCCAGGTGTCCCGTGCCCGCTTCGGCGATCATTTTCACTATCCATTTTCGTGTTTCCAGGCAAAGGCGTTCCAAACGTGCCACTTGTTCATCTTCAATGCCCATGACGCCTCCATATATAATTAC